>NZ_ALNS01000016.1:0-145106 GCF_000286655.1 Enterobacter sp. SST3
GCGCAGCGCCACCCGGCAACAGCCGCATAAAGGATACGCCATGCTCGATAAACACACCCATACCCTGATCGCCCATCGTCTGCATCAGGCGGAGCAGTCCCGGGAGCAGATCCGCCAGATCTCCCTCGACTACCCGACGATCACTATCGACGACGCCTACGCCGTCCAGCGCGAATGGGTCAGCCTGAAAATTGCCGAAGGCCGCGTGCTGAAGGGCCACAA
Organism: Enterobacter sp. SST3; assembly: GCF_000286655.1. Taxonomy (NCBI): domain Bacteria; kingdom Pseudomonadati; phylum Pseudomonadota; class Gammaproteobacteria; order Enterobacterales; family Enterobacteriaceae; genus Enterobacter; species Enterobacter sp. SST3. The sequence continues at coordinate 223 of NZ_ALNS01000016.1, forward strand.
GATCGGCCTGACGTCCAAAGCGATGCAGGCCAGCTCGCAGATTAGCGAGCCGGACTACGGCGCGCTGCTGGACGACATGTTCTTCCACGACGGCAGCGACATCCCGGTTGACCGCTTTATCGTCCCGCGCATTGAAGTGGAGCTGGCGTTCGTGCTGGCAAAACCGCTGCGCGGCCCGAACTGCACGATCTTCGACGTCTATAACGCCACGGACTACGTGATCCCCGCGCTGGAGCTGATCGACGCCCGCTGCCACAACGTTGACCCGGACACCCAGCGCCCGCGCAAGGTGTTCGACACCATCTCCGATAACGCCGCCAACGCGGGCGTGATCCTCGGCGGCCGTCCTGTCAAACCCGACGAGCTGGACCTGCGCTGGATCTCCGCCCTGCTCTACCGCAACGGCGTGATCGAAGAGACCGGCGTTGCCGCAGGCGTCCTTAACCACCCGGCCAACGGCGTGGCGTGGCTGGCAAACAAGCTCGCCCCGTATGACGTGCAGCTGGAGCCTGGCCAGATCGTTCTCGGCGGCTCGTTTACCCGCCCGGTGCCCGCCAGCAGAGGCGACACCTTCCACGTCGACTACGGCAACATGGGCTCCATCAGCTGCCGCTTTGTCTAGGAGATAACCATGCAAAACGCATTCAAAGCGGCGCTGCAGGCGGGCCGCCCGCAAATTGGGCTATGGCTGGGGCTGACCAGCAGCTACAGCGCGGAGCTGCTGGCCGGAGCAGGCTTCGACTGGCTGCTGATCGACGGCGAGCACGCGCCGAACAGCGTGCAGACCGTCCTGACCCAGCTGCAGGCCATCGCCCCTTATCCCAGCCAGCCGGTGGTCCGCCCGTCGTGGAACGACCCGGTGCAGATCAAACAGCTGCTGGACGTGGGCGCGCAAACCCTGCTGGTGCCGATGGTGCAAAACGCCGACGAAGCGCGGCAGGCGGTACGTGCCACCCGCTACCCGCCCGCGGGCATTCGCGGCGTCGGCAGCGCCCTGGCGCGCGCATCGCGCTGGAACCGCATTCCGGATTACCTGCAGCAGGCCAACGACGCCATGTGCGTGCTGGTGCAGATCGAAACCCGCGAGGCGCTGAAAAACCTGCCGCAGATCCTGGACGTGGACGGCGTCGACGGCGTGTTTATCGGCCCGGCGGATCTCAGCGCCGACATGGGCTTTGCCGGCAATCCTCAGCACCCGGAGGTGCAGGCCGCCATTGAACAGGCGATCGCACAGATACGCGCTGCGGGTAAAGCCCCCGGCATCCTGATGGCGAACGAGCCGCTGGCAAAACGCTATCTTGAACTCGGCGCGCGGTTTGTCGCCGTCGGGGTCGACACGACCCTGCTCGCCCGCGGCGCGGAAGCGCTGGCGGCACGCTTTATCGAAAAACCGGTTACGTCAGTTAATAACAATAAATCCGTCTACTAAACGTAAGATCTGGAGCGCACCATGACGACCTCTACCCTGCAAGCCCATGATAATAAAGCCGTTGAACACCGCGTCATTCACAAGCTGTTCCGACGCCTGATCGTCTTTCTCTTTATCCTGTTTGTTTTCTCGTTTCTCGATCGCATCAACATCGGCTTCGCCGGGCTGACGATGGGCAAAGATCTGGGCCTCACGTCAACCATGTTTGGCCTGGCCGCGACGCTGTTTTACGTCACCTACGTGCTGTGCGGGATCCCGAGCAACATCATGCTGGCGAAGATCGGCGCGCGCCGCTGGATCGCCGGGATCATGGTGGTGTGGGGTATTGCCTCCACCTGCACCATGTTCGCCACCAGCCCCGAAACCCTCTACGTCCTGCGCATGCTGGTGGGCATTGCCGAAGCCGGCTTCCTGCCGGGGATTCTGGTCTACCTCACCTGGTGGTTCCCGGCCTATCACCGCGCCCGCGCCAACGCGCTGTTTATGATTGCCATGCCGGTCACCATGATGCTCGGCTCAATCCTCTCCGGGTACATTCTGGCGATGGACGGGCTGTGGAACCTCAAGGGCTGGCAGTGGCTGTTCCTGCTGGAGGGTCTGCCGTCGGTGGTGCTCGGCGTGGTGACCTGGTTTTACCTCAACGACACCCCGGATCAGGCCACCTGGCTGGATGAGGACGAAAAGCTGGCGCTCAAAACGATGATCGCCCGCGAGCAGGAGGTCGCGATTGCCCAATCCGTCACGCCGCGTTCGACGCTGCGCGAGGTGCTGACCCCGGCGGTACTGCTCTACACGCTGGCCTACTTCTGCCTGACCAATACGCTGAGCGCGATCAACATCTGGACCCCGCAAATCCTGCAAAGCTTCAACACGGGGAGCAGCAACATCGTCATCGGCCTGCTGGCGGCGATCCCGCAGTTCTGCACCATCCTCGGGATGGTCTGGTGGAGCCGCCGTTCCGACAGGCTGAAAGAGCGAAAAAAGCACACCATCCTGCCGTACCTGTTCGCCGCGGCGGGATGGATGCTGGCCTCCGCGACCGATCACAGCCTGATCCAGCTGCTTGGCATCATCATGGCCTCAACCGGATCGTTTACCGCCATGGCGATATTCTGGACCACGCCGGATCGGGTGATTAGCCTGCAGTCCCGCGCGGTGGCGCTGGCGGTGATCAACGCCATCGGCAACGTCGGCTCCGCCGTCAGCCCGCTGCTGATTGGGATCCTGCGCGACGCGACCGGCAGCTTCAGCTCGGGACTGTGGTTTGTGGCCGGGCTGCTGGTGGTCGGCGCGCTGGTGCTGACGCGTATTCCGATGACGCAGCGGGATCAACAGAGGAACGATCGTGTGCCAGAGCCCTATCGCCAACATTGATATCAGCAAGGAGTACGACGAAAGTCTGGGCACCGACGATGTGCACTACCAGTCGTTCGCCCGCATGGCGGCCTTTTTTGGCCGCGACATGCAGGCGCATCGTCACGACCAGTACTTTCAGATGCACTTTCTCGATACCGGGCAGATTGAGCTCCAGCTCGACGATCACCGCTATTCGGTGCAGGCCCCGCTGTTCGTCCTCACGCCGCCGTCGGTGCCGCACGCGTTTATCACCGAATCCGACAGCGACGGACACGTGCTGACGGTGCGCGAGGATCTGATCTGGCCGCTGCTGGAGGTGCTCTACCCCGGCACGCGGGAGGCGTTTGGCCTGCCGGGGATCTGCCTTTCGCTTGCCGACAGGCCGGACGAGCTGGCGGCGCTGAAGCACTACTGGCAGCTGATTGCCCGGGAATCCACGGAGCAGCTGCCCGGGCGCGAGCATACGCTGGTCCTGCTGGCCCAGGCGGTGTTTACCCTGCTGCTGCGCAACGCGAAGCTCGACGACCACGCGTCAGGCGGCATGCGCGGCGAGCTGAAGCTGTTCCAGCGGTTTACCCAGCTGATCGACACCCACTACCACCAGCACTGGACGGTGCCGGAATACGCCAGCGAGCTGCACCTGACCGAATCCCGCCTGACCGATATCTGTCGCCGCTTCGCCAACCGCCCGCCAAAACGGCTGATCTTCGACCGCCAGCTGCGCGAGGCCCGACGCCTGCTGCTCTTCTCCGACAGCACCGTCAGCGAGATTGCCTGGCAGCTGGGGTTCAAAGATCCGGCCTATTTCGCCCGCTTTTTTAATCGCTTAGTGGGGTGCTCGCCGAGCGCATACCGGGCCCAGAAAGTACCGGTTTCCTGAAGGCATCACGGTTCGTAGGGCGGGTAAGCGCAGCGCCACCCGCCGAAAAGCCGCACAGATCACAAAACCACAACCCACCCGAAAAGTACCCGTCGTTGTCCCAATCGTCCCTTCACGTTACGCCCCTCTCAGGCTTCAATTAAACAACAAAAACAAAACATAAATTTAACAACACAATTCCGATACGAGGTCCCTATGAAGCCTGAAGAGTTCCGCGCAGACGCCAAACGCCCGTTAACCGGTGAAGAGTATTTAAAAAGCCTGCAGGACGGGCGTGAGATTTACATCTACGGCGAGCGCGTCAAAGACGTCACCACCCATCCGGCGTTTCGCAATGCGGCGGCCTCCATCGCGCAGATGTACGACGCGCTGCACAAGCCGGACATGCAGGACACGCTGTGCTGGGGCACCGACACCGGCAGCGGCGGCTATACCCACAAGTTCTTCCGCGTGGCGAAAAGCGCCGACGACCTGCGCCAGCAGCGCGACGCCATCGCCGAGTGGTCGCGCCTGAGCTACGGCTGGATGGGCCGCACGCCGGACTACAAAGCCGCGTTCGGCTGCGCGCTGGGCGCCAACCCGGCCTTCTACGGCCAGTTCGAGCAGAACGCCCGCAACTGGTACACCCGCATTCAGGAAACCGGCCTGTACTTCAACCACGCCATCGTTAACCCGCCGATCGACCGCCACAAGCCGGCGGACGAGGTGAAAGACGTCTACATCAAGCTGGAGAAAGAGACCGACGCCGGGATTATCGTTAGCGGCGCGAAAGTGGTGGCCACCAACTCCGCCCTGACCCACTACAACATGATCGGCTTCGGCTCCGCGCAGGTGATGGGCGAAAACCCAGACTTCGCGCTGATGTTCGTCGCGCCGATGGACGCCGAGGGCGTGAAGCTGATCTCCCGCGCCTCCTACGAGATGGTGGCAGGCGCAACCGGCTCCCCTTACGACTACCCGCTCTCCAGCCGCTTTGACGAAAACGACGCGATCCTGGTGATGGATCACGTGCTGATCCCGTGGGAAAACGTGCTGATCTACCGCGATTTCGACCGCTGCCGCCGCTGGACGATGGAAGGCGGTTTCGCCCGCATGTACCCGCTGCAGGCCTGCGTGCGCCTGGCGGTGAAGCTCGACTTCATCACCGCCCTGCTGAAGAAATCCCTGGAGTGTACCGGCACCCTGGAGTTCCGCGGCGTGCAGGCGGATCTCGGCGAAGTGGTGGCCTGGCGCAACATGTTCTGGGCGCTGAGCGACTCCATGTGTTCCGAAGCCACCCCGTGGGTCAACGGTGCGTATCTGCCGGATCACGCCGCGCTGCAGACCTACCGCGTGATGGCCCCTATGGCCTACGCCAAGATCAAGAACATCATCGAGCGTAACGTCACCTCCGGGCTGATCTACCTGCCGTCCAGCGCGCGGGACCTGAACAACCCGCAGATCGACCAGTATCTGGCGAAATACGTGCGCGGCTCCAACGGCATGGACCACGTCGAACGCATCAAGATTTTGAAGCTGATGTGGGATGCCATCGGCAGCGAGTTTGGCGGCCGTCACGAGCTGTACGAAATTAACTACTCCGGCAGCCAGGATGAAATTCGCCTGCAGTGTCTGCGCCAGGCGCAGAGCTCCGGCAATATGGACAAGATGATGGCGATGGTCGACCGCTGTATGTCCGAATACGACCAACACGGCTGGACGGTGCCACACCTGCACAACAACAGCGATATCAACATGCTGGACAAGCTGCTGAAATAGCGCAGCGGGAGGTTGCAATGCATTCAGATGAACAACGCCTGCGTTTTCGCGACGCAATGAGTAGCCTGTCGGCGGCGGTTAACGTGGTCACCACCGAGGGCGAGGCGGGCCGCTGCGGCATCACCGCCACCGCCGTCTGCTCGGTCACGGACACCCCGCCGTCGGTCATGGTGTGCATCAACGCCAACAGCGCCATGAACCCGGTATTCCAGGGCAACGGCAGGCTGTGCGTTAACGTGCTGAACCACGAGCAGGAGATCATGGCGCGCCATTTCGCCGGGATGACCGGTATGGCGATGGAAGAGCGCTTTGCCCTCTCCTGCTGGCAGAAAGGGCCGCTGGCGCAGCCGGTACTCAAGGGCGCGCTGGCCAGCCTTGAAGGCGAAATAAGCCAGGTGCAAACCATCGGCACGCATCTGGTTTATCTGGTTGAAATTAAAAACATCATTCTGAGTGACGCGGGCCACGGCCTGATCTACTTCAGGCGCCGCTTCCACCCGGTCATGCTGGAGACGGAAGTCGCCGTGTGACCCCCCTCGCGCTGGCCTTTTTTCCGGCCAGCGCCGCTTTCTGCAAAAACTCCTAAGGTTTCCGCTAAATCACGCCGTTATATACCCATAAGAGAAATTTTCTGTGCCTGAATACTGACGCCGCCTGTCAGTGCACCCGCATCATTCAGCGCATACCTATATATACAGGATGACCTTATGGCTAAAACGACGCGGAGCCGCTCGGCTGAACGTCTGGTCGATATTCTCCTTGAGCTACATTTAAACGGTGTGGTAAACCGCGGTGCGCTAATGGAGAAATTTAAAATTACCGAACGCACCGTCTACCGGGATTTAAATGCCCTCTCGCCCATTGTTGAACATACCGGTAACGGTCTATATCGGCTGATTCATTCCGCACAATCGCCAGGTGGGCAAGGATTGCATCACACTCTGGCTAACTTTCTGAATGCCGACAGCTTTTTCCCTGAAAGAAATATGGAATTCTGGCAAAAGCTTGAAACGCGCGTAGACGAAAACCATATTCTTATTCTTGGCAATGAAGCGGAACATACGGTAGAACGCGATATTCGCCGTCATTTAACGAAAATCGAGAAATCGATTAAAAACCATAATGTTTGCCAGATCGTTTATAAGGGTAAAACCCGCCTGATTAATCCCTATAAACTCATTAACAAAAAAAATATATGGTATTTACAAGCCACCGAAAATAGCCGGCTGAAATCCTTCTCATTGAGCCAGATTAGCTGGTTTGATATTCAGAAAACGACCTTCACTCCCGAAGAAAATGTTCTTGAGCTGCTGGAGAAAAGCCTCGACCCCTGGGTGTCCGAAGATACTTTCGCGGTGAAAATATTCATCAAAGATAATATTTCACATTACTTCCTGCGCCGGGATCTTCTGCCGGAACAGGAGCTGCTGGAGGAGCAGCAGGACGGCGTCACGCTGCGCTGCCAGGCGGCTCACGAGAACCAGATCCTGCCGCTGCTGTTCTACTGGCTCCCCCATATTCAGATCCTGGAACCGAGCTGGCTGAAGGAGAAACTCATCAGGACGCTGGAGAGCTATCTGGCCGTGGAGCGCAACCCGAATAATCAAGTGATCTCAATCACATAATTTCGCCCTCTGGCGGCGCGCCGAAACCGCTCGTCGCCGCCTTTGACCGCTCACCCGGCACTTTCAACCACTCATTCATTTACCGTCCTTTACGCGCGCGGGGATCTGGCACGATCGCTCCAGCATTAATCAATACCTCCTCACAACGAACCCTGACCCTTTTTTCTTTACATAAAAAACCAGGTCTTACTATGGATACTAAAAAACTACTGAAGCACGTGCCCTGGGCCTTACTCGGGATCCTCGGTGCTTTCTGTCTGGCGGTTGTCGCATTACGCCGGGGCGAACACGTCAGCGCCCTGTGGATCGTGGTCGCGTCGGTTTCCGTCTACCTTGTGGCTTATCGCTACTACAGCTTATACATCGCGCAGAAGGTCATGAAGCTCGACCCGACGCGTGCCACCCCGGCGGTCATTAACAATGACGGCCTGAACTACGTGCCTACCAACCGCTACGTGCTGTTTGGTCACCACTTTGCCGCCATCGCAGGCGCTGGCCCGCTGGTCGGCCCGGTACTGGCCGCGCAGATGGGCTACCTGCCGGGTACGCTCTGGCTGCTGGCGGGCGTGGTGCTGGCGGGTGCGGTGCAGGACTTTATGGTGCTGTTTATCTCCTCGCGCCGTAACGGTTCGTCGCTGGGTGAGATGATCAAAGAAGAGATGGGCCGCGTGCCGGGCACCATCGCCCTCTTTGGCTGCTTCCTGATCATGATCATCATCCTTGCGGTGCTGGCGCTGATCGTGGTGAAAGCGCTGGCCGAAAGTCCGTGGGGCGTCTTCACCGTCTGCTCTACCGTACCGATTGCGCTGTTTATGGGCATCTACATGCGCTTCCTGCGCCCTGGCCGCGTTGGCGAGGTATCGGTGATCGGTATCGTGCTGCTGGTCGCCTCCATCTACTTCGGCGGCGTGATTGCGCACGACCCGTACTGGGGCCCGGCGCTGACCTTTAAAGACACCACCATCACCTTCGCGCTGATCGGTTACGCATTCGTTTCTGCCCTGCTGCCGGTGTGGCTGATTCTGGCTCCGCGCGACTACCTGGCGACCTTCCTGAAAATCGGCGTGATCGTCGGGCTGGCCATCGGGATTGTGATCATCAACCCTGAGCTGAAAATGCCGGCGGTAACCCAGTACATTGACGGTACCGGTCCGCTGTGGAAAGGCGCCCTGTTCCCGTTCCTGTTTATCACTATCGCCTGCGGTGCCGTGTCTGGCTTCCACGCGCTGATCTCCTCCGGCACCACGCCGAAGCTGATGGCCAATGAAACCGACGCGCGCTTCATCGGTTACGGCGCAATGCTCATGGAGTCCTTCGTGGCGATCATGGCGCTGGTTGCGGCGTCGATTATCGAGCCTGGCCTGTACTTCGCGATGAACACGCCACCAGCGGGTCTGGGCATCACCATGCCTAACCTGCATGAGATGGGCGGCGAAAATACCGCGCTGATCATGGCGCAGCTGAAAGAGGCCAGCGCACACGCGGCGGCGACCGTCAGCTCCTGGGGCTTTGTGATTTCGCCTGAGCAGATCATGCAGACCGCGAAAGACATCGGCGAACCGTCCGTGCTGAACCGCGCAGGTGGTGCACCGACGCTGGCGGTAGGTATCGCACACGTGTTCCACAAAGTGCTGCCGTGGGCGGACATGGGCTTCTGGTACCACTTCGGTATTCTGTTCGAAGCGCTGTTCATCCTCACCGCGCTGGATGCCGGTACCCGTGCGGGCCGCTTCATGCTGCAGGATCTGCTGGGTAACTTCGTGCCGTTCCTGAAGAAAACCGACTCTCTGGTGGCGGGCGTACTCGGCACCGCGGGCTGCGTAGGCCTGTGGGGTTACCTGCTGTATCAGGGCGTGGTTGACCCACTCGGCGGCGTGAAGAGCCTGTGGCCGCTGTTCGGTATCTCTAACCAGATGCTGGCGGCCGTGGCCCTGGTGCTGGGTACCGTGGTCCTCGTGAAGATGAAACGTACCAAATACATCTGGGTTACCGTGGTGCCTGCGCTGTGGCTGCTGCTCTGCACCACCTGGGCGCTGGGTCTGAAGCTGTTCAGCACCAACCCGCAGCTGGAAGGCTTCTTCTTCATGGCTAACCAGTACAAAGAGAAGATTGCCGCAGGCGGCGCGGATTTAACCGCGCAGCAGATTGCCAACATGAACCATATTGTGGTGAACAACTACACCAACGCGGGTCTGAGCATTCTGTTCCTGGTGGTGGTGTACAGCATCATCTTCTACGGCATCAAAACCTGGATGAAAGTGCGCAACATCGATGGCCGCACGGATAAAGAAACCCCGTACGTGCCGGTACCGGAAGGCGGCGTGAAGACCTCTTCACACCACTAAAACAATGGCGGGCGGCGCTGCGCTGACCCGCCCTACAACGGTACTGTAGGCCCGGATCGCTGCGCGCCACCGGGCTTTTTCTTATCAGGACACGTTATGTTTGGTAACTTAGGCGAAGCAAAAAAATACCTCGGTCAGGCGGCGAAAATGCTGATTGGCATCCCGGACTATGACAACTACGTTGAGCATATGAAGACCAACCATCCGGATAAGCCGTACATGACCTACACCGAATTCTTCCGCGAGCGCCAGGAAGCGCGCTACGGCGGAAGTGGAGAAGGCGGCGTCCGCTGCTGCTAAAGGAGAGACCATGACCCCGATTGCCGTTACCCTGCTGACCGGTTTCCTCGGCGCCGGTAAAACCACCCTGCTGCGCCACATCCTGAACAAGCAGCACGGCTTCAAAATCGCCGTCATCGAAAACGAATTTGGCGAAGTCTCCGTAGACGACCAGCTGATTGGCGATCGCGCCACGCAGATCAAAACCCTGACTAACGGCTGCATCTGCTGCACCCGCTCTAACGAGCTGGAAGATGCCCTGCTGGACCTGCTCGACAGCCGCGATCGCGGGGAAATCGACTTTGACCGCCTGGTGATCGAGTGCACCGGCATGGCCGACCCCGGCCCGATCATTCAGACCTTTTTCTCTCACGAGATCCTTTGCCAGCGCTACCTGCTGGACGGCGTGATTGCCCTTGTCGACGCGGTCCACGCCGACGATCAGATGAACCAGTTCACCATCGCCCAGTCTCAGGTGGGCTACGCCGACCGCATCCTGCTGACCAAAACCGACGTGGCGAGCGAAAGTGTAAAGCTTCGCGAGCGCCTGACGCGCATCAACTCCCGCGCGCCGATTTACACGGTGACGCACGGCGATATCGACCTGTCTCAGCTGTTCAACACCAGCGGCTTTATGCTGGAAGAGAACGTCACCACAAAACCGCGCTTCCACTTTATGTCCGACAAGCAAAACGACGTGGCGTCGATTGTGGTGGAGCTGGATTACCCGGTGGACATCAGCGAGGTCTCCCGCGTGATGGAGAACCTGCTGCTGTCGTTTGCCGACAGGCTGCTGCGCTACAAAGGGATGCTGTGGATTGACGGCGAGCCGAACCGCCTGCTGTTCCAGGGCGTGCAGCGCCTGTACAGCGCCGACTGGGACCGACCGTGGGGCGATGAAGCGCCGCACAGCGTGATGGTGTTTATAGGCATCCAGCTGCCGGAGGAGGAAATTCGGGCGGCGTTTGCGGGGCTGAAGAAATAGCCTCCCCGCTTAACTATGCGCTCCGAACAATCCCCCTCTCCCCTGCGGGGAGAGGGGTGAGCGGTAAACTTATTTCACCGCCTCCGGCAGCGTCACAATCCATAACTCGCTGTCGGACTCCGGCTTCTTCAGCGGCTTCACGCTGAGCGTGGTTTCCACCGGTTTATCCTCCAGCGTCAGCTTGCCTTCCGCGTTCACCCGGTAATCCTTAAGCTTCTTGCCCTCGACCGGGTTTTGCATCGCGACCTTCACGCCAAAGTCGTTATCGTTCGCCACCGCAAGCGTTTTGCTGTCGATCAGCGCCAGTCCTTCAGCCTTCTCCTGCTGCCAGCCCAGCGCGCGGAGATCGACCACCTGCGTTTTTGCCGCAAGGGTAATGCCGCGCTGCGCCAGGGTTTTCTCATCATCAAACTCCGGGTACTCGCCCGGCTTGTCAAAGGCGGAAAGATCGCTCGCCTTGCTGAGATCCACCTTGTAGATCAGGTTACGCATTCCGTCGTTTTTATCGCTTCCCTGCTCAATCAGCAGGATGTGCTGATTATCGAGCGCCACGATGTCGCCGATTTTGGCATCGCTGTTTTTGTCGTAGGCCGCGCTGTCGATAGGGTAACCGTACATCGCGGTTTTGCCGGTCGCCGGGTCGAAGCTCACCAGACGGGTGAACAGCGCCTGCTTTTTGCTCTTCCCGTCGATGTCCAGCGTGCTTTGCACGGCGGCGATAATCCGCCCGTCCGGCATCCGGGTCAGGCCTTCAAAGCCCCGGTTGGGCTGGCGCCATTTGATGATGTTTGGCAGACCGCCCGCGATAGATTTTTCCCCTTCCGCGGCCTGCGGCCCGTGGATCGCGAGGATCTTGCCTTTGCTGTCGACGTTAATCAGGAACGGGCCGTACTCGTCGCACAGCCAGTAGCCGCCTTTGCCGTCCGGCGTAATGCCTTCCGTATCCAGTCCGCGGTTATCACCTTTCAGGATCTTGAGGGTGTCGCTGAACGCCACTTCATTGGTGGAGCCAATCACGCCGCTTTGCAGCGGGAGACCGTTAATCTCGCCTTTATCGTCGTGCAGCGGGCGGGCATCAACCGCCTCCGCTTTGCCGTTCTGGACGCGGATGGTCATCAGGAGCGGCGCGAAATCCGGCGTAACAAAGATTTTGGCTTCGTTTTTACCCATTTTTGGCGCATCGGCGTTGGGACCGCGATCGGTCACGGTCGCAAACGTCAGGGCATCGCCCTGCTTGCCCGTAAACAGCAGGCCAGAACCAATCCCCACCGGGAGCCCGTTCGGGAACGCATCGGCAAACGCGCCGCTGTATTTCACATGGGAGCCGTCAGGGAAGCTGACGATATAGCGCTCAGCGGTAGGCTGCGCAGCCAGGCCAGAGAAAGAGAGCGCACAACCGATAAGCACAGGAATAATTTTTCTTTTCATATTGTTAGTGTCCAGTGAGTGAAGCCAACAACGTAAAGAATAAACGTGTCAGAAAAATGACATAGAAAGGCAACCGGCGTGCGCGGGTGAACGTATATTCATTGCCCTGAAATGTAAGGTTGTGTTGTATTGTGTGACATCTGAAATACTTCTGGAAATTATTAGAAACCCAATTAATTCACCTCTAATCACTATCCCTTCCTCGTTCAGTTTATGTTTAGTCAAAAAATTAAACGGTGCCTAAACGTCCAAACATCACGCGTTGACACCTCGACAATCAAACATCAATGCAACATTTCAAATAAAAAAGTTAACAATATCAGCATAAAACAGCGACCTTCATCACATTTGCAGTCATAAACATCGCTTGTTAAGGTGCCCCCAGATGAATTTAATGACGAGGCATAAAACATGAAAAAACTGAATATCCTTCTTCTTTCTGCTCTGACCGCCCTCTCGGGTTCCGCTCTGGCAATGGGCGGCAGCATTGAGCAGGGTAAAAACTTTACCAACCTCAACCTCGAGATGGGGAAATCCTCATCCGGCCTGTATGCCGAGAGCAACTGGCTTAAAAACACCGATGACGGTACCCAGACCGGCGGCGTGGGCGCAGGCTACAACCTGGAAGTGGGCCCGGTGATGCTGAATGCGGGTGCCAAAGCCATTTACATCGGCCCGAAGAAAGGCGATAACGGCGTGGCGTTCCCGATCGGCGGCGGTGTGAACGTTGCCCTGACCGACAGCATCCACGTGTACGGTGAAGGCTACGTGGCGCCAGAAGGGCTGAACAACAGCGTGAAAAACTACGTGGAAGCCAACGGCGGCGTAAGCTGGACGCCAATTACGCCTGTGACCCTGAAAGTGGGCTACCGCCACGTGAGCGTTGATGGCAAGGACGGCCGCCCTGGCCACACACTGATTGACGGCGCATATGTAGGCGGTGGAGTCACCTTCTGATGAAACACCGCATGACCGCGCTTTGCGTTCTGAGCCTCACGCTGATGCTCACCGGCTGCGTCCAGTACAAATGGGTGAAACCGGGCGTCAGCGATGCGGAAATGAATAAAAAGCTCACGGAATGCGAAGCGCAGGCGCTGATCGATCTTCCCCCGGATAACGTGGTGACCGGTTCGAGCTCGGAAAAAACGGACAAATCGAAAAAGAAAAAGGATATTTCCACGAGCTACACGGTTGAAGACGCGAATGAATATCGCCGGGATACGCTGGTTGACAGCTGCATGTTCAAAAGCGGCTGGGACAAGATCGAAGTGCAATAACCCCATAAAAAAACCTGCCATCTGGCAGGTTTTTTTTTCCTTTTACTTATGCACCACCACCAGCTTCTGGTTCACAAACTCTTTGATCCCCAGATCCGACAGCTCGCGTCCGTAACCGGAGCGCTTCACGCCGCCGAACGGCAGCTCTGGCGCGGTATCGGTGAGCCAGTTGATATACACCATCCCGGTCTCAATCCGCGACGCCATCTTCTTCGCGCGCTCGATATTCTGGCTGAATACCGCCCCACCCAGGCCGTAGTGTGAGTCGTTCGCCAGCGCGACCGCCTCGTCGTCGTTTTTTACCACGTACATCTGCGCCACCGGGCCGAAGAACTCTTCGAAGTACGCCGGGTTGTCGCGCGAGATATTCGTCAGGATCGTCGGTTCGAAGAAGCTCCCCTCACGCTGCACCGGCTTGCCGCCATAGTGCAGCGTCGCGCCGTTTTTCACCGCCTCGTTGACCTGTTTGGTCAGCGTTTCCAGAGCATCTTTGGACGACAGCGGCCCCAGCGTGGTGCTTTCGTCGAGCGGATCGCCAATCTTCACCTGCTTAAACGCCTCGGTGAATTTGCTCAGGAAGGTGTCGGCAATCTTTTCATGCAGGATAAAGCGCTTCGCCGCGGTACAGACCTGCCCGGCGTTGTTGAGGCGCGCATTCACGCCAGTCTTGACGGCTTTGTCCAGGTCCGCGTCGTCCAGCACTACGAAGACGTCGTTACCGCCCAGCTCCAGCGTGGATTTCTTAATGTGCTTCGCCGCCTGCGCGGCCACCACGCTGCCGGCTTTTTCAGAGCCGGTTAATGCGGCACCCTGCACGCGATCGTCGGCAATGATGTTCGCCACCTGTTCGGACGAAATAAACAGGTTAGTCCATGCACCTTCCGGCGCGCCCGCCTCGCGGACCAGGTGGGCAAAGGTCTCGGCGCAGTGCGGCACGATGCTGGCATGCTTGGCGATAACGGGGTTACCCGCCGCCAGGTTTGGCGCCAGAACGCGCATCAGCTGGTAATACGGGAAGTTCCACGGCTCAACGGCCATCAGCACGCCGATGGGGTGATGTTCCACCCACGCTTCCCCGAGTTCGGATTGATACTTCACCGGGGCCAGGAACTGCTTCGCGTTGTCGGCGTAGTAGCGGGCGATCTGCGCGCACAGCTTCACTTCGCCACGGCTCTGTTCGATGAGCTTGCCCATCTCCTGGCTGGCAATTTTCGCCAGCTCCTCGGTGCGCTCGTCGATCAGGTCGGCAAGCTTATGCAGCACCGGCAGGCGCTGATTGATGTCGCCTTTCGCCCAGTCCGAATGGTAAAGCGCATCGGCCGCCTTCAGCGCCGCTTCGATATCCGCGTCGGTATGCGAGGGGTATTCTTTGATGAGCTGGTTAGTGGCAGGATTTACTGTCTGATAAGCCATGTCGAATCTCCTTGTTTTACCGCTTAGGGTATTAAGGGTAGTCAACATGACTGGCTGTGGACGTAAAGTTGGGTATATCCGGAAGGTTCTTAATGAAGCGCTGCAAGACGGTTCGCTGACGTGGTATAAAAAACGTCCAGAAGGAGTTCATATGACCGATACCCGACACATCCGGCAGACTTTTCACCGCGCCTCAGGCCTTGAGCTGCGCAGCACGTGGCAGAGCACGCAGGCGTACAAACGTCACAGTCACCCTCAGCTCTCTATCGGCGCGATTATGGATGGCCAGACCTGCTGCGTGTGCCATGACAGAGAATACATCCTTAACCCCGGGGACCTCATTGTGATCCCGGCCTCTGCGCCGCACAGCTGCAACCCCGTCGCCGGGCAACCGCGCAGCTACCATATGCTCTATATCGACACCGATATTCCTCTGGCGTTACAGGTGATTCGCGACCCTGCGCTGTTTAAGCGCTACCTGGATATTGTTGAGGCGATGTCGCCTGTATCCGTGGACACGCTGCTTTCAGCCCTGCCCCGCTGCGTGACAAACTCAGATGCGCTTCGCTCAACCAGCCAGCACGTGCGGCAGGCGTTTCTTGCCGACCTGGCCGCACCGCCTTCGCTTGACGAACTTGCCCAGCGATTCTCGCTGCGCAAGGAGACGCTGATCCGCATCTTCCGACAGGATACCGGCCTGACGCCGGGCAGCTTCCTCAACATCTCCCGCGTGGAGTTCGCCAAAGCGCGACTGCGTGCCGGGGACGACATTGCCGACGTTGGCTACCAGAGCGGGTTTGCCGACCAGAGCCATTTTCATAAGACCTTCGTCAGCTATACCGCCGCCACGCCGCGCCAGTACGCGACGGGCCGATCAATATCTGACAATAAATAACGTTGGCATCACCGTAGCCTGACCTCAGATTGTTAACCGAGGTTGCTATGGAACTGTTCTTCCCTTCCGCTTTTCTCGCCCTGGCGCTGGCGCATTTTGTCGCCCTGTTAAGCCCGGGGCCGGACTTCTTCCTGCTGGTGGGCTACGCGGCGCGCTACCGACTGCGCGGCAGCGCCGGATTGTGCGTCGGCATCGCCGCGGGTAACGCGCTTTATATTGTTCTGGTGATTATCGGCTGGAGCGCGCTGCGCCAGTTTGCCTGGCTGTTTACGCTGATAGAGCTTTGCGGGGCGCTGTACCTGCTGTGGATCGGCTCGCATCTGGTGCGAAGCCAACCGCAGGCGATGAGGCTGCATGAAACCCATCAGCGCTGCCCCTCGCTGCGCAAGCAGATCCTGCTGGGGCTCGGCTCGGCGCTGCTTAATCCGAAGAACGCGCTGTTCTATCTGGCGCTGATGACGGCGTTGCTGGGGCCGGACGTGACGCTGCTTCAGCAGGCGACGTGCGGCGTCTGGATGGTGACGGTGGTGCTGGCGTGGGATCTGGCGCTGGTATCGCTGATGGGGCTATCGTCGGTGCAACAGAAGCTCAGCCGTGCGCTGTGGCTGATAGAGCGCACGGCGGGGGTGGTGCTGATGGGGTTTGGCGGGTGGGTGCTGTGGCGGGTGATATGAAAGAATCTTATCAGCCGTTTTCTATGCCCCTAACCGATAATCCCAGTCATCCATGTGAATAACGTTACCGTCACGGTAATGCCAGGTTATCTTTTCATAACGAAGCAAAACAAGCTCAAGATGCCCCTGTTTTTCATGGTAAGTCTCTTTCACGTCATGCATTAATGAAAACACCGTGACGACCTTCACCGCTTCCAGCGTTATCGTGAAATAGATGTCTTCCTGACCGGCATCATTGATTCTGTACAGGTCGATAGTCGCTTTTCTGAACGTACCGCCCGTGCTGAGTGCTTTATAGAGAAAAACGCTGGAGGCATCTATTTCTTTCTCAATCAGAAAGGGACGATGCTGGCGTTTGCTCAATGCTCTGCCATTATGCAGGTCAGAATTATAGCTTACGTTATGATAGAGCCCTAAAACCTCAATCTGGTTTTCACGACCATTAACTTTCACGCTGCCTTTTATGTTATTACCTGCATCGTCAGTTAATGACATATATCCCGGAATGGCCATTTACATATCCTTATCGAATGGAACAGAGTGTTCAACAGTTGATATCATAACGGCGAGACATCTTTTACCCGGCGGGCTTTTTATTTTGAACATCTCCCTGATTGAATCCACAAAAAGCTTATTACTTTCTGCCTCTGTTTCGGGGAAATTATCAAACGCGCAAATTTGTTCAATAGTGAGTAATGGTTTATCGTCTTTTAAGATTGCTAAGACACCTTGAGGATTATGTGGGATAGCTTCAGAAAGCGCTGCTTTTAAGTCTTCAGCCGTACTGGCGTCCACGCCCGGCTCAAGCGCACTCGCGACAGCTAACCATTTCTGATTTCCTTTGCTAATCTCTGGGATAACATGATTCCACCATTCCGACTCATCGCTATCATTAGCATATAATTGTGCAACAACATGCCTGGCGCCTTTGCCGTTTATCATCTGCAAGATCTGTTCAGGAGTGTGGTTTTTGGCAAATAACCCCATCGGTAAGCACAAGAAGAATAGCGCAATAATATACTTCATTATCGCACCACCAGTATTGTATCACCCGAATCATAAATCATATGACGTTTGTCCTGGCCGTTCATAATGATGCAACCAGCTGATGCTGATCCTGGTGGCTGACCTTTTTTATCGCCATGAATTTGAAAATGATCCCTACCAAAGGTATTGGTCCCGGCTATAGGCTCAAGAATAATGGCCTCTGCACTTTTATGATTATTCCACCCGGCGATAAAATAAATACCTCTTGGAATAGGCCCTCTGTTTCGTTGACTTTCACACTCTGGCTTATCTTTCGATTCACCCGCACCGCTGTAGCAGTTAGCAACAAACTCACCATTATGGCTCAATACCCCCGTCGAAACTTTATACTCCCATGTCATCAATACCGTCTCCTTTCATAAATAGTCCTTTATCTTATGGCTAATAAGAGCGTTAAAATGACAACGATGGTCACAAAACATGACGTCCGAAAATAAATAAGCACAAAAAATATAGAAAAATTAATAATAGATAATTTTGATGTATATAATTTTTATATAAAAGCCGTGTGTTCAGGCAGAGATTGCGTCTACCCTTTCACCAGTTTTGCACTTTTGGTTCACTTGCCTCTATCCTTAACCCATGGAAAAAATAGCTGAACTCAAACGCGCCAAGCTGCTGGCGCTGTCGCTGCTGCTGGTTGCCGCCGCGGCCTTTATCACCACCCTGTTCCTGCCGCAGACCTTCTGGGTGCGCGGCGTCAAGGCCATTGCCGAGGCGGCGATGGTCGGCGCGCTGGCGGACTGGTTTGCGGTGGTCGCGCTTTTCCGCCGGGTGCCCATTCCCTTTATCTCGCGCCATACGGCGATCATCCCGCGCAATAAAGACCGGATTGGCGACAATCTCGGCCAGTTCGTGCAGGAGAAGTTTCTGGATACCCAGTCGCTGGTGGCGTTGATCCGCCGCTATGAGCCCGCACAGATGATTGGCGCCTGGTTCAGCAAGCCCGACAACGCCCAGCGCGTCGGGCTGCATCTGATGCAGGTGATGAGCGGTTTTCTCGAACTGACCGATGACGGGCGCATTCAGCGCCTGCTCAAACGCGCGGTGCATAAGGCCATCGACAAGGTCGATTTCACCGAAACCAGCGCCGTGATGCTGGAGAGCATGACCAAAAACAACCGTCACCAGGTGCTGCTGGACGCCATCATCAACCGCCTGATTACCCTGATTCAGCGGGAAAGCACGCGGGACTTTATTGCCGACCAGATTGTCCACTGGCTGAAGACCGAGCATCCCCGCAAGGCGATGGTGCTGCCCACGGAGTGGCTGGGCGATCAGAGTGCGGAGATGGTATCGAGCGCGGTCAACACGCTGTTGGACGATATCAGCCACGACCGCACGCACCAGATCCGCCAGGCGTTTGACCGCGCCACGCTGAAGCTTATCGACAACCTGAAAAACGATCCGGAGATGGCGGCAAAAGCCGACAACATTAAGCACTACCTGAAAAACGACGAGGCGTTTAACCGCTATCTGGGGGAGATGTGGGCCGACCTGCGCCAGTGGCTGAAGGCAGATATGCAGAGTGAGGACTCGCGCGTGAAGCAGCGCATCGCCAACGCCGGGCTGTGGTTTGGCGAAACGCTGACAAACGACGCCAGCCTGCGGGCATCTCTGAACGAGCATCTGGAGCAGGCGGCGCACCGCCTCGCGCCGGATTTTGCCGCGTTCCTGACGCGCCACATCAGCGACACGGTCAAAAGCTGGGACGCCAAAGACATGTCCCGCCAGATTGAGCTCAACATCGGAAAAGATCTTCAATTCATCCGCGTCAACGGTACGCTGGTGGGCGGGACGATTGGCCTGATCCTGTTTTTACTCTCGCAGCTGCCTGCCGTGCTGGGACATTAATCTACTTTGGGCGGCGCGATGACGTAGCGCGTCGCCTCGAAGCGGTTGAGGATCAGGTGCACCAGAAAGACCATCGTCAGCGTCGCCACCAGCGAAAAGGTGACGGAGGTGATGCGGTACAGATCGCTGAACACCAGGTCAGTGTCCGGGTGCATGTTCTGCCCGAACATTATCCCGATGGTGGTGATGCTGGAGAACCCCACGCCCGCCCCGACCTTCTCCATTACGTGCAGGCGCGCGCCAAACGCCAGCCCAAGGCCGATCAGCGGCATCATCAACAGCATATGGCTGCTGTGATCGTAGAGGATCAGCTGCACCACCAGAATATAGAGGCAGCCCAGCACCACGCCGACCACGCGCCAGATGGAGCTCATCACCGCGCCGCGATAGTGCATCGGGAACAGGATCAGAATCCCTGCCATCAGCGCCGAGAGCGAATCGCTTAAGTCGCTAATCTGAAACACCACGAAAATCATCGTCGCGACGCTGCCGGAGAGCAGCGACTCGTGGCGCACGCGGGCGTCGTCTTTCTCAATCAGCGGCGGCGGCTTGCGGGGCTCCACGTCCGGCAGGAGGTAGTTCATCAGCGCGCTCAGGCACACCGCCATCACGCTGGCTTCGATGTTCGAGAACAAAAGCGTATGCCAGTTGGTGGTGGGGTAGCTCATAAAGTTGAGCATCACGCTCTGGCACACCACGCCCATGGACCCGAACAAAAACAGCGGCCCTTTACTCATAAAGCGAAAGCGCATCACGTAGAGGGCGAAGACCACCAGCGTCATGATCGCCGGCCATTGCGACAGATAGCCGATGATAATTACCATTTCGACGCAGTTAAGCGATGCGCTGAAGATAAACTGCTTCGCCACGTGGCGGTTAAACACCGGCACCAGCGACAGCAGCATGATCGGGTAGACCACGAAAAACACGCCGTAGCGGGTGTTGTAGAAGCTCGAGATGCTCAGCGCAATCATCCCGGCAAAGACGATGCGCAGGGTCTGGCGAAAGTCGTTTGCCGTGTAGACGATGTTACCGTGCGGGGTAAATACTCGCGCCAGGGTGCTAATAGACATAGTGAAGCAGGCTCACCAGGTGGATTTGCATCCCGGAGAAGAAGCGCGCAAACGGCCCTTCGCTGTTGTAAAGCTGCACGGTCGCGCGGGCGCCGGTCGGCAGATGCTTCGGCAGCGGCTCATCCAGCGAGACGTGAATGCGCATGCGCTGGGCATCGCGCACCCAGCGGTTAGAGGTTTCCGGCTCGGAGAGCTGGCCATTAACGGCCTCCTGACCTGCCAGGATCCCCGCGTCGCTGCTGGTGACGTGGGCGCGGAAAACGTGTCCCGGGAAGGCGTCAAACACCACGGCCGCATCGGTGCCCTGATGGGTATGGCGCAGGCTCTTCTCACGGAAATCGGCCACGATATCGGTCTGGTTGTTTACCAGCGCCAGCGCGGCGGAACCGGAGGAAGCGTAGAAGCCCGGGCTCAGCTGCAGGTTACTGACCGTGCCGTCCGCCTGGGCGTAGACCTTCGTCCAGCCGAGGTTCAGCTCTGCTTCATCCAGCGCGTTGCGGTATTTTTGCAGCGTCACGTTGCGGTGTTCTTCGCGCTCACCACGCTGGATGCGCAGGTTGCGGATGTTGGCCTGAATCGTGCTGACGGACTGCTCGCTGCTCTGCCAGGTGGTGCGAACCTTATCCAGATCCGCCTGCGAGACGTTCTGCAGGGTGCTCAGCTTCTGGTAGCGATCAAAGGTCACTTTGTCGTTACGCGCGGTCAGCACGGCGGTTTTCAGGCTGGCCTGCGCGGCAGCGATCTGCGCATCCAGCTGTTCGTTGGACAGGCGTGCCTGCTCGAGCGCGATTTGCGCCGCTTCTACCTTATTGCGAAACGGCGTGTCGTCGAGTTCAAACAGCAGATCGCCTTTCTTCACCTGGCTGTTGTTATGGACATGTACCGCCGCCACGTAACCGGAGACGCGCGGAGACACCGGCGTCACCACGCGCATCACGGTGGAGTCCGGCGTCAGCGGGATCCAGATATCCGCGACGATAAAGTAGACAAACATCAGCAGGAAAGAGGCAATACTCACCCTTACCCAGCGGGCAAACTTTTGTTCAGGGGTCATTATTTTTCGGTCTTGTTATCTTCTTCGCGGATTGTCCGCAAATTGCAGGCGATTTGATTCAACGTGGCGCTGAAAATGTCGAGATGTTCCGGCGCGATGTTTTGCGATACGCGCGCCTGATACGTCTCAATCACCTGAGTGAGCCTTTTTAATATGGCTTTTCCCTCAGGCGTCAGCGTCAGAAGCCGGATGCGCTTGTCATAAGGCGATGTGGTGCGCAGCAGGTAACCCTGTTTTTCCAGCTGTGTCAGGGTGCGCATCAGCGGCGGCAGTTCAATGCCCTGCACCTCCGCAAGCTCACTCATTGAGACGTTATCCCCGAGCTGATGAAGCTGCATCATCACCGTCCAGCTCGACTGGGTTAACCCGGTATCGAGAATGGCGTCGTCGATGACGGCACGCCACTGGCGCACGATCATCGCCATCCGCATGCCCATCGGCCTGCGGCAGAACAGTTCTTCTTCACTCATGGGGAACCTCTCGTCACACGCGGTCAAGATAATAGTTATCAGGGTAACTATCAAGAAACGAGAAGTTAAAGCGCAGGAATTGCGAAAGGTGTTACTGGAGGCGATGTACGCGTAGGCCCGGTAAGCGCAGCGCCATCGGGGGTTTTTAGCGGCTAAAAAGCCTCTTAACAGCAGCCTTTCCCGACGCCGTCACCACCACCTCCCGATACCCCGCCACCCGCTGGATCCAGCCTTTACTTTCCAGATGGTCGAGCAGCAACGCACCGGCTTCTCCGCCCAGGTGAAACCGTCGCTCGCTCCAGTCCAGGCAGGCGCAGCAGGCCTTCCGGCGCGGATGCGCGCTTAACGGAATACCGAGCGCCAGGAACTGCTCCCTGCCATAGAGGGTCAATGCGGAACCGTCAGCCTCCAGCCAGCCTTCCGCCTGCATGAAATCATAGATCTGCACCGCCACGGCGCCTGCGAGATGGTCGTAGCAGGTCCGGGCTTCACGCATGGCTTTCGGCGCGCTGGTTTCCGGCGGGGTAATGCGGCTCCACGAAAGCCCCATCATCTGTTCCACCAGCGCCGCCACGTCGTGCCCGGCAAGACGATAATAGCGATGCCGCCCTTGCGACAGCCAGGTAATCAACTGCCCTTCAACCAGCCGGGCAAGATGCCCGCTGGCGGTCGACGGCGCAACGTCTGCCGCCGCGCTCAGTTCAGTGGCCGTCCACGCACGCCCGTCCATTAGCGCACAGAGCATCTTCACGCGCGACGGATCGGCCATGGCAGCCGCCACCGCGGCAATCGCCTTTTCCAGCATCGCGCTGTTATCGGGGGGTAAACTCGTCTTAAGCATGGGCCGCCCAGGGTTCGGTGATCTCTGCGGCCAGCTTATCATCATCCGTCAGCAGAATAAGGTGATTCGCATGGTCGCTGTACTGAGTCAGGATAGACACGCCGCGTGCCCTCCGGTTTCGGAACTGTATTCCCGCACCAGCTGCGCCACCCGAATACGGTAGAAAGAAAAAATCGACGCCCGCCCTTCGGCCTGCGCCGCCTGATGAAAGACGTTCTGCTTCCAGCGGCGGACGGCCTCTTCATCCCGCCACCAGGAAAGGGACAGGATTTTGCCGTCGGTGGTCAGGCTCTGGAACCGTTCGATATCAATAAAGCCGTCGATGTCCGCCAGCAGCGGCTTAAGCTCTGCGGCAAGCTGAAGATAGCGCGCCTGATGGGCAGGCGCGGCTTTGGCTTCGAAAAGGACTGCGATCATGGTTTTCTCTCCGTTGTGATGTTGGGGAGAGAATGCAGGAGGGAAAAGCACAATGCTTCGGCAAGGAGCGAAGCGTTGTGCCGGATGGCGCTGCGCTTATCCGGCCTACGGCTCATGTAGGCCCGGTAAGCGCAGCGCCACCGGGCGGGTTTTAGCCCACCATCGACCTCGGCTCCATAAACGCCCGAATTCCCCACTCGCCCATCTCGCGCCCCACGCCGGAGTGTTTGAAGCCACCAAATGGCGCTTTCGGTTCATGAGCCAGGGTGTTCACCAGCACGCGACCGGAAACAATCTGCTGTGCCACGCGTCGCGCGCGGTCCACATCGCCGCCCAGCACCATCGCGCTCAGGCCGTACTCGGTATCGTTGGCAATGGCGATCGCCTCCGCCTCGTCCTGATAAGGGATGACGCACAGCACCGGGCCGAAAATCTCGTCGCGGGCAATGGTCATCCGATTGTTCACGTCGGCAAACAGCGTCGGACGCACGAACCAGCCCTCCTGCGTGCCGTCCGGTCGCCCTTCGCCGCCCGCCAGCAGGCGCGCCCCTTCTTCGATTCCTTTGCGGATATAGCCCTGCACCCGCAGCCACTGCTTTTCGCTGACCATCGGGCCGACGTCTGTCGTGCTGCTGCGCGGGTCGCCGGATTTCACCGCCGCCACGGCCTGCGCCAGCGCGGTTTCGATCTCCGCCTTGCGCGAGTAAGGCACCAGAATGCGCGTCCCGGCCACGCACGCCTGCCCGCTGTTCATAAACCCGGCCTGGATCACCAGCGGGATCGCCTGCGCGAGATCCACATCATCCAGCAGGATCGTCGGCGATTTACCGCCCAACTCCAGCGTGACGCGCTTAAAGCTTTCCGCCGCGTTGCGCAGGATCGCCTTGCCGGTATTCGTGGAGCCGGTAAACGAGATTTTTGCCACGTCCGGATGACGGCTAATCGTTTCGCCCACCGTCTCGCCGCGTCCGGTGACGATGTTAAACACGCCCGGCGGCAGCGCGGCGTCGCGCAGCGCTTCGGTGACAATCTGCGTTTGCAGGGCGCTCATTTCGCTCGGCTTGATGACCGCCGTGCAGCCCGCCGCCAGCGCGGCCGCCAGTTTGCCGCAGATAAACCCCGCATCGCTGTTCCACGGCGTAATCAGCCCGGCCACGCCGAGCGGCGTCATCTGCACCGTTGCGGCACCTGCTGGAGTGACAAACTCAAACGCCTCAAGCGCCTCGATGGCCTGAGCAATCACCTCTGCCGGATAGCTGGCCATCCACGCCGAGCGCGAGGCGGGCGCGCCGTACTCCTCAACAATCGCATCCAGCAGCGCATCGTGACGGGCGGCCACGGCGGCGTGCATGCGCTTCAGCGCGGCGATGCGTTCCTGCTTTGTGGTCCGGGACCACGCCGGAAACGCCGCTTTCGCCGCCGCAACGGCGCGCGCTGCGTCAACCTCATCCGCCAGACGAACCTGACCGATGACCTGCGCCGTCGCCGGGTTGTACAAATCAAACCACTCGGCACCGTGTGGGGTAACAAATTCGCCGTTAATAAAGATCTGTTCGATAGTGTGCATATAAACCTCCTCAGGCTGTGTGAGCCCAGTCTGTCACGGCTTCTCCGTTGCGATAATCCACGCTATGCTGCAAGGGTTGTTTCGATTTTCAGGATAATCTATGCATCGTTCAGGTCTGACAGAGCTGGAAGTGGTGATGGCGGTGGTGCGGCGCGGCAGCTTTCGCGGTGCGGCGCAGGAGCTGGGGATGTCCGCCACGGCGGTCAGCAACGCCATCGCCGGGCTGGAGAGCCGCCTTGAGACGCGACTTTTCAACCGCACGACCCGCAGCGTGGCGCTCACCGACGCCGGGCAGCGCTACGTGGCGCGTATCGGCCCGGCGCTGCAGGAGATCCGTCTCGCCGGGGAGGCGATCCACAGCGACACCGGGGAACCCGCCGGCACGCTGCGCCTCAACGTGCCGAACCATATCGGCACGCTGTTTCTGGACCAGCTGCTGATCGACTTCATGATCCGCTACCCGAAAATGCGCGTGGAGACGGTGAGTGAAGCAAGGATGATCGACATCGTCGCCGAAGGCTATGACGCGGGGATCCGTCTTGAGGAGTCCGTCCCGCAGGACATGATCGCCGTGCCGCTGACCGGTGAGATCCGCCAGCTCGTCACCGCCACGCCGGACTATTTCGCCCGTCACGGCATACCCGAGACGCCGGACGATCTGCTTTCACATCAGGGGATCGGCATGCGTATGGCCCACGGCGGGATCTACCGCTGGGAGCTGGCACGTCGGGGTGAAACGTACGCGCTTGCCGTGCCGCCGCGCTTTGCGACGTCCGATCTTTTTGCCTCGATCCGCGCCGTAAAAGCGGGGTTAGGGGTGGGATTTTTACCGGAACTCTATATTCAGGACGAGCTGAAAAGCGGGGAGCTGGTGAGCGTCTTAAACGACTGGGCGCAGCCGTTTGCCGGGCTGCGCCTGTACTACCCAGGCCATCGCCACGTCCCGCCGGGACTGCGGGCGCTGGTGGCGATGATCCGCGAGCGCGGGATTATTCCAGGTTAGCCTTATTCAGCCCGTACGCCGCGTCCAGCGAGCCGGGCGCCATGCGGGAGGTGATCCCCAGACGGTTCCAGGCGTTGATCGCCACGATGGCGAAGTTCAGCTCTGAAATCTCCACGTCCGAGAAGTGCTCCGCCACGCTGCGGTAGAGCGCATCGCTCACGCCGTGAACGCCAATCTGGGTCAGCGCTTCGGTGAAGGCCAGCGCCGCTTTCTCGCGGGCGCTGAACAGCGGGGACTCGCGCCAGGCCGCCAGATGGTACAGGCGCAGCTCGCGCTCGCCGGCGATTTTCGCCTCTTTTGAGTGCATATCCAGACAGAACGTACAGCCGTTCAGCTGCGACACGCGAATGTCGATCAGGTGCTTCAGCGCCGGGTCGATGGAGGTTTTTGCCACCTCCATGCTCAGGGCAGACAGCGCGTTGGCGAGGGCAGGTGTAGCTTTATGGTGGTTAACGCGAGTGCTCATGGTCTTTCCTCTTTTTGTGCGGCATGTGTCATGCGATGAGGCAAATCTACGCCGTTCATGACATAGTAAAAAGATACAAAAAGCGTGAAATGAGGTAGGACATGAAGCCGGGCTATCACGAGATTTATTCCCGCTATCGCGACAACATCATGCGCGGCGTGCTGAAGCCGGGCGATAAGGTGCCTGCCATCCGCGTGCTGGCGGAAGAGCTGAAGGTGGCGCGTAAAACCGTCGAAACGGCGTATGCCATTCTGACGGGTGAAGGGTATCTGGTGAGCCAGGGGGCGCGCGGCACGCGGGTTAACCCGGACCTCCTGCTGCCGGACAAGCATGCCCCGGCGGAGCAGCCCACCGGTACGCTTCCGGCCTCGCTCATCAGCCAGCGCGAGCGGGCGGGGTTTCTGCGCCCCGGCATCCCCGCCCTCGACAGCTTCCCGTATAAAAAGTGGCTGCTGCTGGCGGGCCAGGCGACGCGGGCCATGCGTCAGGAGGAGATGCTCAACCCGCCGGTGCTGGGCTGGTATCCGCTGCGCCAGGCCATCGCCAGCTACCTCAACATCTCGCGCGGCTTGTCCTGCACCGCTGAACAGGTGTTGATCACCAGCGGCTACAGCGGCAGCCTGCGGCTGATCCTCGATACCCTCGCCAGCCGCAGCGACAAGGTGGTGTTTGAGGATCCGGGTTATTTTATGGGCCAGCAGCTGCTGAAGCGGATCGTGCCGCGCCTGCACACGGTGCCGGTCGATCGCTGCGGCATCGACACGCACTACCTGCTCCGCCACCATCGCGACGTCCGTTTTGCCATCGTCACCCCGTCGCACCAGAGTCCGCTGGCGGTCACGCTCTCGCTGCCGCGCAAGCAGCAGCTGCTCGACTGGGCCAGCCAGAACGAGGCGTGGATTATCGAAGACGATTACGACGGAGAGTTTCACTATACGCGCAAGGTGCTGCCGTCGCTGAAAAGCCTCGACCAGCACGACCGGGTGATTTTTATGGGCTCCTTCAGTAAAACCATTATGCCGTCGCTGCGCATGGGCTACGTGGTGATGCCCGCCAGCACCGTCGGGGCCTTTACCGACTGCGCGGACATCACCACCAGCGGCCAGCCGGTGCTGACGCAAAAGATCCTCACCGCGTTTCTCAACGAAGGGCATTTTTTCCGTCATCTGAAAAAGATGCGCGCGCTGTATCAGACCCGCCGCGACTGGATGATTGCCGCCCTGCAGGAGGTGTATGGCGATCTGTTTTTCACCGAGCAAAACGACGGTGGGATGCATATCGTGGCGTTCCTGACCAAAGGAAGCCGTGACCGGGAAGTGGCGCGCTGCTGGCAGGAACAGCAGCTGCAGGTCAATGCGCTCTCGGAGTGGTATCGCGGGTCGGGCAAACGCTACGGGCTGGTGATGGGCTATAACAACGTGCGGACGTATCAGGAGGCGGTGGAGCTGCTGGAAAGGCCGAAGCGGCAGACGCTTGCGCTGTTGCGCTGAAAATCGCCCGGTGGCGCTACGCTTACCGGGCCTACGGGATCGAGTAGGCCGGGTAAGGCGCAGCCGCCACCCGGCGACGACGTGGATCACACATCATATCGCGATAACCCAACGTCCTTGAGTTGCTCGTCGCTCATCTGGCTCAGGATGCGGCGGGTGCGGTTGATGCGATACCAGTTACGCAGCGTTTTCGCGATCCAGACAAACACAACAAACGGACGTTTTGAACGATTCTCGTAGAATTCCATGATGCTCTCCTCACTGTGTCAGTGGGGTTATCATCCCGGAAATCGGCCTGTGCAATACAGATGCAAAAACAACTTTTGTTTAACATACAGATCCGCTAAAACAGTATCTGCATGGCAATTTTCGCAGCAATCTGTACTGGTTTTATAATCTGTATGATGAAAACAGAGGATACAGCATGACGCGCTATCAACATCTCGCCAACCTTCTGGCAGAACGCATTGAACAAGGGCTGTATCGCAGCGGCGAACGTCTGCCGTCGGTGCGCGCGCTGAGCCAGGAGCACGGCGTGAGCATCAGCACCATACAGCAGGCCTATCAGATCCTCGAGAACCTCCAGCTGATCACGCCTCAGCCGCGCTCCGGCTATTTTGTCTCGCCGCGCAAGGCCCAGCCGCCCGTACCGGCAATGACGCGCCCGGTGCAGCGCCCGGTGGACGTTACCCAGTGGGATGAGGTGATGA
This sequence comes from Enterobacter sp. SST3, assembly GCF_000286655.1. Taxonomy (NCBI): domain Bacteria; kingdom Pseudomonadati; phylum Pseudomonadota; class Gammaproteobacteria; order Enterobacterales; family Enterobacteriaceae; genus Enterobacter; species Enterobacter sp. SST3. The sequence continues at coordinate 28,559 of NZ_ALNS01000016.1, forward strand.
TGCTGCTGGACGCCCGCGCCGACAAAGAGATGATCTCCTTCGGCGGCGGTTCGCCGGACATTAACCAGCCGAGCCTGAAGCCCCTGTGGCGCGAGATGAGCCGCATCGCGCAGCATAACCCCGGCGAGATGCTGAGCTATGACGTGCTTGACGGGCGCCTGGAGCTGCGCGAGCAGATCGCCCGCCTGATGCTGGACGGCGGCTCCACCGTCTCGGCAAGCGACATTGTGATCACCAACGGCTGCCACGGCGCGCTGTCGATCGCCCTGCTGTCGGTGTGCAAACCGGGGGATATCGTGGCGGTGGAATCACCGTCGTTTCCCGGCACGATGCAGATGCTGCGCGGGTTTGACATCAAGGCGATTGAAATTCCCACCGACTCTGAAACCGGGATCAGCATCGAAGCGCTAGAGCTGGCAATGGAGCAGTGGCCGATCAAGGCGGTGATCCTGGTGCCCAACTGCAATAACCCGCTCGGGTTTATCATGCCGGAGGCGCGGAAAAAGCAGGTGCTGGCCCTCGCCCAGCGGCACGATATCGTGATTGTCGAGGATGATATTTACGGCGAGCTGGCGGCGGAGTACCCGCGCCCGCGCACCATTCATTCCATGGATATCGACGGCCGCGTGATCCTCTGCAGCTCGTTTACCAAAACCGTGGCGCCGGGCCTGCGCGTCGGCTGGATTGTGCCGGGACGCTACTACGACCGGGTGATGCACATGAAATACGCCGCGGGCGGGTTTAACGTGCCGGGCACGCAGATGGCGGTGGCGGCGTTTATCCGCGACGGCCATTACCATCGCCACGTGCGGCGTATGCGCCAGATTTATCAGCAGAATATGGAAACCTACACCTGCTGGGTGCGGCAGTATTTTCCGGCAGAAATTTGCGTCACGCGCCCGCAGGGCAGCTTCCTGCTGTGGGTGGAGCTGCCGGAAAATGTGGATATGGTGTGCGTCAGCAAGCAGCTGTGCCGGCTGAAAATCCAGGCCGCGGCCGGGTCGCTGTTTTCCGCCTCCGGGAAGTACCGCAACTGCCTGCGGATCAACGTGGCGCTGCCGCCAACGGAGAAACATCGCGAGGCGTTGAAGAAGATGGGTGAAGCGATTGTGATTGCGATGGAGGAGGGCTAGTGCGGCCTGATGCCCTCACCCCAGTCCTCTCCAACGGTTCAGTAAGTCCCTATAGCGGGCTGGTTTAGATGCCATTACTCAACCAGCCGCTGAGTTACAGAGCGCTGCCCTGCTCCTGACGTGACGGCGCGTGCGTCAGGAACTGCACCTCAACGCGGCGATTACGCTCATCGCTGGGTGAAATCCCTTTTAGCGGCTGAGAGTCGCCAAAACCGGCCACAATCACACGATGCGATTGCTGATCGTTGAGGTTCGCAATTAACAATTTACGTGCTTCACGGGCTCTGGCAGCCGAGAGCGTGTAGTTATCGTCATACACGGTACAGAACCTGGTGTAATCGATCACAGGGTTATTCACGTTGATGTTATCCGTATGCCCCTCAACAAAAACCTGAGTGTTCGTCGAACCGCTCACGAACGCCTGAATCCGTGGTGCCAGACGAGCAAGTGCATCTCTTGCCTGATCGGTGATACAGGCACTACCGCGGGCGAAGATTTTATCCCGCAGCGTAATTTTTCCGCTGGCTATATCAAACCCCACCAGCGCAGCATCTCCCTGATCCACCATCTCCTGCTGCATGCTGTGCATCATGGCATTCAGTTTCTGTTGAGCGGCTGCCTGGCCGCTGTTTTTCTCCTGCTCGCGTTTTACGTCAGCCACTTTGTTTTGCAGTACCGATAACACCAGCATCAGCATCACCACGGCCATGACCCCTGCCATTAGATCGGAAATAGAAATCCACTCATTCGGTTTATCTTTCATCGGCAATATCAGACCTCAACACGTTCGGCGACAAGCTGTTGAGCCGGGAGCAACTTATCGATGCGGGTGCACAATGCAGACACCTGAGTGGTGATCTGCTTAACGGTTTCCGGCAATGCACCAAGCTGATCGAAGGCCTCGTTAAAGCGCGTGATGTAGTGCTCCATCTTACGGTTGCCTTCGGAAACGGCGGCCAGACCGAGAGCGATCTCCTTCGTGACGCGCTGAATATAGTTTGTCATAGAGGTGACTTGTTCATTCAGCGTCAGGCTGGTTTCGGAGAATTCATCCATCGCCTGACGTTGAATTTTCGCCGCGGCTTCGGTTCTCTCTTTCACCGTGGTCATGGTTGAATCGATCTGCGAAGACATGTTGTTAACCGACTCGCTGATCTGCGAAGTGGCGGATTCCAGCTGGTTGGCCATCTGCGTCATGTTGCCGCGGAAAGACGCATCCATGCTGGCGATAGCACCGTTAAGGGAGGTTTCTATCTGGCCCATTGTCGTACTGAGCTGATGAGTAGACTCCGCCAGCTTATCGCTCATCTGCTGCACGTTGCGAGTGAAGTCGGCATTCATCTCATTCACTACCTGCGACAGCTCTTGCTTAATGCCGGTCATGACCTCACTAAGTTCGGCACCCAGCGCGGTAACCACTTTTTCCAGGCTCATCGCCGAGCCAGAGACTTGCTGCGAAGCATCACTCATAGTAGTCGCCGCCTGCTGCAGTGCTACCAGGTTCTCTTCACTTTTACGGGTGTAAGTTTCCAGCAGATTGCGCGACTGATTATTAATATCTGCGATCTCTTTTAACGCCGCCAGATGGTATTGATGACGCTGCGCTTCCTGCTCTTCACTGCGTTTTGCCTGCTGACTGAACTCCTCGCGCAACGCGACAGTTTGCAGCGCCATCGCCTCCACCAGACGCTCGGTAGCCGCGTTACGTCCAGCTTCACGCTGCTGCTGCCTGGAAGCATTTTCCTCCGCCTGCAGGGCATATTCTTCGGTCAGGGAGTGCTGCAGTTTGGCCATACACCAGTTGAGACGGCGCTCTTCATAGCCATTTTTCGACTCCCAGATTTTGAGGGCGATAAAGGCAATAATCCCCCAGGTTGAGGTTTTGAATTTCGTGCCCAGGCCCTGCATCATCTCCATCAGGTCGCGCATGGAGGAGTCCATTGCACCAATGCTGTTTCCCGCGTTATGCAAAATGCCGGAAGCTTTATCGAGCGCCAGCCCCAGCCCAAGAAAGGTTCCCAACAGACCAAGGATCAACAGCATACCCGGCATAATGGCGGCTATTTTCTCAGCTTTGGTCGCCAGTGATTGGCTCAGCTCAGCGGCCGATCCCATTTCTGCACTCACCCCCGGCTGAGCAGCCTGTAATCCACTTTGCTCCCAGGCATGCTGCCAGCGCGCTTCCTGCGCATTGCGCCTGACGGAGAGCCAGGTGTAGATTACTGCCAGCAGCATTACGCCGAAAAAGCCCATCTGCAGCGCATCAAAGCCTGGGATCAAAAAGTGGCCAATTTCAGTCAGCAGATTCATGCAACCACCTCGACGAGCAGACCCGCTTCAGTACGTTTCTGGCAATCGGCAGCAAAGATGTTGGCGAAATCGGTAATTAAGCTCTGTTCCTGCTGGGAAAGAGAAGACCAGGCGCGATCGTTTTGCGAGCAGTCGATCAGCAGTGCACCCACAATCGCCCCCTGATCGAGCAGATACGCTTTGCCTTCCGCAATCAGCTGCTGTTCTTCTTTTTCGAGCATCTGCAGAAAGCCTTCCGCCGCGTTGACGTAGCTATGGCGCGCCAGTAGATCGTCGCCTAGTTGTTCCAGATCGGCCGTATCACGCGGCAGGGTGATTTTAAGATCGTTCAGCACGCCCACTTCACCCGGTTCAAGTTCTTCGTATTTTAGCGCGCGCACCAGACGGTTATGCAGCAAACGATCTTTCGAAAGCGCGCTGTTTTTCTTCTCCCACTCCTCTTCCAGAAGCTGACGGCTTTTCTCCCATGTAATAATCATCTCTTCGAAGACAAACGGGATAATCGGCTTGCCGAATAGTCTCTGAGTGAGGTTATCCAGACGCAGAGTATCGGCATCGCTAAACTCTGCCTCCTGCTGGATCAGCGCGTTCGCGGCATAAACCATAAAGTGCATATCCGCATCGACATCACTGATGGACTTCACGGCCTGCATACGGGTTTCATAGAAGGCGAGCAGCTTTTGCACTGCACGCAGGCGCAGGAAATACTCGAAGTCCTGCAGCGTATCTCGCTTCACGGCGATATCCACTTCTGCTTTTGCGATAAGATAGCTGTTCACCAGTGCGAAAGCCGACACAGCCTCTTTCTCCTCACCACTCAACTCACCTCCCGCTTCAGCCATAGCCTGAGCATGATGGCGAGCCTCTTCAAGCTCCTGCTCCTCCATTTGTTTCTGGTGGGCGTTTTTACACCAGTTAATGACCCACTCCAGGGCTTTCTGCAGCTTTTTTACCAGCGGCTGTTTATCAAGTTTTTCCAGCCATGCCAGCGCGCGATCCAGCCCTGCCAGCGCGCTCTTTACCCATGGCAATGTGATAAAACCGCCTAGCATCTGAAGAATTTTACGTCCCGTGCCGATATGCGGCTTAATGCGTTGCCACATCTGGCTGACTTTACCAACAAAGCCTTCCGCTTTTTCTGCCATGAAACCGATCGCTTTTCCGGCAATTTCTTTTGCTTTGCTGACGACGGATGAAGCGACATCTCGTACGTACGAGACTGCAGAGCAAATACGACTCCATAAACCCATGATTCAACCCTTAGCTCAAACCGAGCATTTTTTTTGCTGTGTTAATGTGTGGTGGAACGAAAGAGGCCGCGTTCGATATCGCGTCGTAAGCATCACGAATTTGCGCAAGTGCACTTTCAAGATGCTTAAGCGTAAGTTTTTGTTCTGATTCCAGTACGGCTTTAGGTAGCGCCAGGCGCATGGCATTGCGGATATCTCGGCCAGAGAGCCCTTCGGAGAGAGACACGGCGCTTTCCAGCATCGTTTCCCGTGCATCGGCAAGCGGAATAGCGCGCACGAGCAATTTTTCCCAGATGCGAAAACGCTCCTGGCTGCCGGGTAACGTAAAACCAACATGGTGAGAGATACGGCTGAGGAATGCGCTGTCGTAGTTTTTGACGAAGTTGGTAGCAAAGATGACGATACCGGTATGCTTTTCCAGCTCAATCAATAAGGTGGAACGCATCGCGTTTACTTCATTATCAATGCCCTGAGTAACAGATGAGAGACGTTTACCCAAAAGGGTGTCTGCTTCATCAAAGAACAACACGGCCTCTTCCTCCGTGGCCTGACGGAAAAGAGCAGCGATATTTTTCGCGGTTTCACCCATAAATTTGCTTTCGAGATCGGCAATACTGACAACCATAATCTTGCGCTTAAGCGAACCTGCCAGCGCCTCTGCCGTCAGGGTTTTGCCGGTTCCTGGTGGGCCAAAAAAATTCAGCACGATCCCGTTCCCCATAGGGTCGACCGCTGCGAATTCCCATTCCACGTAAATTTTATGGAAGTGGTCAATTTTGGCTCTGGCTTCATCAAGCTGGGCAATGACCTGCGTCGTCAGCGCCACATCGTTTTCTAGCGTAAAACGGGGAATAACCGCTGATGCAAACGCCTTATTTTCTTCACCGGCTGCTTTCTCCAGGCCCTGCGTAAATTGCGGTCGAATTCGTCCCAGAGACATGTATTACCTCATTATGGGCTGTAGGAAATTTGAATTAAGTTGCTGGTGCAATATTGGTTAACGGCAGGAGCGTCGAAAACTCCAATGATATTTCCTACCGTTTCGAGCAGACCTACCAATATTGGTCAGTGAAGAGAAAATAGAGGATGGGACTGACAAAATGTGTCAGAAAAAAATATGCTTCAAGAAATAAGAAGAATACCTGGAAAAAGTTCCAGGCATCATCATGATTACGCTTTAAGAGGAAGGGGGGCGATGGAAACCAGCTCCTGGAGCAGTAGCGCGTTATCTTCCGATTTAAATAACAGACGCAAATCTTCCTGCTTACGGGTAAAGGCAAGCGACTGTGGCTCAACGCGACCGCTGATGCTCTCCTTAACTTTGCTATTACACCACTGGCGATAATGTTCCAGCGTGGCAGCATAGCGGCGTGAGTTTTCGCGCATCAGGTGCTCTGCCAGCCTGAATTTTCCGTAGCGATCGCAAAGTTGGCTCTCGATGTAGATCGCTTTTGGCACCAGATCGAGCATGAGAGTAATGAAATCCAGAACCTGTTCTAAATGCCTGTCGCTGAGTTTATCGGCAAAGGAGAGCAAGTTATCAATAAACGAGAGAACCTCGTTGCGTTCATTGCCCATTCGGACAATGAGGTGTGCCGCAACGTCATGCGTCTCATCCACCAGCGTGCGATCCAGCAACATAACGCGAGCAGACTCTACGACGCCAAAGTAGCGAGACAGTTTATCCATGTAGAAAATAACATTCTGCGCGTGCACATCTTCGGAGATCAGATCCATGCTCTGCTGCAGTTGATCAATTTTTTTCGACAAATACATGGTTTGTACCACCATTGCCCCCACGATGATCCCCGTGGAGACGCCGACTGCAGCCAGCTGAACGGTCTGTGCCATTTGTATAAGTTGTTTGATGTCGCCAATCGAGGCCGTTTCCAGCACCACCTCTTTTAGCGGAAGGTGTTGAGCGATCCCGCTTTTACCGGACATGGCGTGCCAGTACGCTACCCCATCACGAATAATGACGTGCCCGGTTTCCAGCGCGCTTTGAACCTCTTTGTACACATTCACCCAGTCGATAGTAAGCAACGTTTCCTTCATCAAAAGAAATCTCCACCTTTGTTTAGCATTTGCTGGCGCATGGCAGCAATTTGCACCACGGCAGGCAGCGTAACGCGAAACGCCGGGCCGCTGATGGCCGGGATAGTCAGTAACGCCGTAATGGCCATGCCGATCGGACCGGCAAAAATCCCAATCGCGCGTACCAGTCCCGCATTGGCGGCCAGCGCCAACCCCCTGCCCAGCACCGCTTTCGCTACGGCATTCGCTACGATCATCGCCACCTGGTAGGACATAAATCCGCCCATACGGATTGCGGTGATGATTGCCGTCAGTGCCGCACCACTAGCAAGATTCCCGTCAATTTTGAGTTCGCGACGGATGTTGCGGCGCTCTTCCTCATTCATTTTATCCCAGGAGTCAGTGAATAATTTTGCGAGAAGGGCCTGCTCAATATCGACAGTATCCGCAGAGAAATCGGTTTTAACGGAGAGTTTCTTGCATACGTCCGTCAGGATTTCTTTATAAAGCACGCCGTTACCACGGAAGAGGTTAACAAAGGTATCGCCACCGAAATGTTGTAGCTCCGCCCCGATGAGTTGCCAAACCTGCTTATAGTTTTTACCTGCATCCTGAAATGCTTTCTCACCCGTTAAGGACTCAGTGTAACGCGTCGACCCGTCTTTATCCGTGGTGAGATAGTTAACCAATACTTCCAGCATCTCGTTGTCTGAGTAGCGAAGTAGCTCCAGGTCTTGATCTGTTCTGTATTTTCCCATTATCTCTTACCAGCCGAAGGCTATTTTCAGTTTTAATTGCGTAATTATTAAGGGTGCCTGATAGGTGTTAACGGCATTTGCAGAAAAAACTGCAATGAAAACCCTTCTCTTTTTAGGTAGTACAAGAATAACCGCAGGTAATGACAGAACATGTCAGCGGAAAGCAGAAAAAAACGGCCTTAACCCGAAAGCTAAGGCCGTATTGACGGTAAACGTCACTACTCGTCGAAGTACCAGTATCCCTGGTTAATCAGCCCGGTGAGCTCCTCGACAAACGCCGGGTTTTTCAGCGCATCGCCCAGCTCGGCCTGGCCGAGTTCGGTGTAGCGGCACAGCGCATCCGCCGCCTTCGCGTCTACCGTCTCCAGCTGTTCGCTGTTGATGAAGAAGCTGCCGTTAACGTTCAGCACGCGCAGGCCGCTCAGGCGAGACAGCGTTTCGCCGCCCTGCAGCGCGTCCAGCACCTCTTCCGGCGCGTACGGCGGCTCGGCGGCGGCAATATCCAGCTCGTGACGCGGCGTGGAGACAAAGCTGCCAAACCATTTTGTGAAATCGTCCGGCTTGCCGATCATGTCGATCATCATCTGACGAATGCGATCGAGCTCGTACTGCTCCACGCGGCCCGGGTGTTCGCGACAGGTCAGATCCGGATCGCTGTAGTGCTCGCCGCCCAGATCGTTTTCCAGCGCGTAGTCGGCGAAGCTGCTGATCAGATCGCGGCCGTTCGGCCCGCGGAAGCCGACGGAGTAGTTAAGCGCCGTTTCATGGGTAAAGCCGTCGTGCGGGAATCCAGGCGGGATGTAGAGGATATCGCCCGGAGCCAGATCTTCGTCAATAATCGGCTCGAACGGATCCACATGCAGCAGCGCCGGATGCGGGCAGAACTGACGCATCGGCAGCTTGTCGCCCACGCGCCAGCGGCGGCTGCCCATCCCCTGAATGATAAACACGTCGTACTGATCGATATGCGGACCCACGCCGCCGCCCGGCACGGAGAAGGAGATCATCAGATCGTCCAGACGCCAGTCCGGCAGAACGCGGAACGGACGCACCAGCTCCGCGGCGGGCATATGCCAGTGGTTCACCGCCTGCGCCAGCAGCGACCAGCCGGTTTCGCCCAGATCGTCGAAGTGCTCAAACGGACCATTGCTGGCCTGCCATTTACCGTTGAAATGGCTCACCAGACGGCTATCGACCTCCGGCTCCATCGCCAGCCCTGCCAGCTCGTCCGGGGTAATCGGATCGACAAAATTCGGGAAGGCATTTTTCAGCACAACGGGTTGTTTTTGCCAGTATTTCTCAAGAAACTCCGGCCAGTTCAGGTTCAGTTGATACGCCATGGGTAGCACCAGTGAGAGGGTAAACAGGCGCGATTATAGGCAAGAAGGCAGAGGGGGAACTTGTCATGGGTCAAACGAGGGCGTGTAGGTCGGGTAAGGCTAGCCGCCACCCGACACGTACACGGCGGTAAAAACTTAGTCCAGCTTCAGCTCGTCATAATGGGTAATCAGTTTACCCACGATACCGTAGTCCAGCGCTTCCGCCGGGGACATCCAGAAGTTGCGGTCGGTGTCTTTTTTCACTTTTTCCAGCGGCTGGCCGGTGGCGTCAGCGATCAGCTTGTTCACGCGATCCAGCATGCGGATGATCTCGCGCGCTTCGATCTCAATATCCGTCGCCTGACCGCGCACGCCGCCCAGCGGCTGGTGGATCATAAAGCGGGTATTTGGCAGCGAGTAGCGGTGCTCTTTTTTCGCGGCCAGGAAGATGGTGATCCCGGCGCTCGCCACCCAGCCGGTGCCGATCACGTGCACTTCCGGGCGAATGAATTTGATGAAGTCGTGGATGGTGTCGCCCGCTTCCACATGGCCGCCCTGGCTGTTGATGTACAGCTTGATCGGATCGTTGCTGACGCTTTGCAGCAGGATCATCTGGGTGATCACTTTCTGCGCCAGCTCCTGGTTGATCTCACCGGAGATCACAATCGAACGGGACTCCAGCAGTTTTTGCTGCAGAGCGCCCGCGCCGTTTGACCCTTCCGCTTTATCCTTGTCGCTTTCTTTCAGTGTGTAGTGCATTGTCTTTTCCTCAGCTTGTCGCGCTCAAAACCAGAGTGTAGCCTGTTTTACCGGTGAAAGTCCTCACCGACACATCACGAGGGAACTTATGCATATTGCCCATGTTGCACTCTGGACCCGCAGCCTGAACGCCCAGGTTCAGTTCTGGGAAACGGTTTTTAATGGCCGCAGTAACGAACGCTACGTCAGTAAAAACCGTCCGGGGTTTGAATCACACTTTATTACGCTGGATGACGGTCCGACCATCGAGCTGATGACGCTGCCGGAGCTGCCCGACGCCCCGCTGCACCCGGAGTTTATCGGCTGGGCGCATATCGCCATCAACGTCGGCAGCAAGGCAAAAGTGGACAGCATGGCCGAGCAAGCCCAGGCCAGCGGCACGCTGCTCAGCGCTCCGCGCCTGACCGGAGACGGCTTTTATGAGGCGGTGATCGCGGACCCGGACGGCAACCGCATTGAGCTTGTCGGTGCATAAAAACAGCGTTTCGTTCCTTCACCGCCCCCGCCCCGGCTCGCTATACTTCATACGGTTATCATATTGTTAAATGATAATGATAGTTAATGTGTTAAGATGAAAGGCAGCATAAACAGTCTCTTACGTCGCCGTAGTGACTGTTTGCATCCTCGACATGTCAATCAGCACCGGGGCGGTGAATGGAACACATTGTGTATGTGGTAGATGACGATGACGCCGTCAGACAGTCCGTGATCGGGCTGCTGGAATCGGCAGGCCTGAACGCCATCGGCTTTTCATCGGCAGAAGCGTTTCTGCAATACCGCTTTGAGGATCTGCCGTCGTGCGTGATCCTCGATATGCAAATGCCCGCCATTTCGGGTTTTGAGGTAGCAGACGCCCTCAAGGAAAGCGGGCGCGAAATCCCGATTATTTTCCTCACCGGCCACGGCACCATCCCGATGTCGGTGCGCGCCATCAAAGGTGGGGCGTACGAATTCCTCACCAAGCCCGTCGAATCTAACGCGCTGATCGACGCCATCGAATCCGCACTGCAGCTGGCGGAAAACAACGCCGAGCGCAATAAAGAGCACTACGCCCTGAAGCAGCGCCACATGTCCCTTACTCCGCGCGAGCACGAGGTGCTGACGCTGGCGATAAGCGGCATGCTGAACAAGCAAATTGCCGCCGAGCTGGGCGTCAGCGAGATCACGGTGAAGGTGCACCGTCGCCGCGTGATGGAGAAAATGCAGGTGCGCTCCGTGGCCGAGCTGGTCAGGGCCGTTGAGCGCCTGACCAAAAGCCAGCCCGCGGAGTAACGTTTACGCTTCCTGCGCGGCCAGCGGCAGCGCGAAGGCAAATACCGTGCCGTGCGGCTCCCGGCGGCGCGCGCTTAGCTTCCCGCAGTGGCGCTCGATAATGCTGGCGCTGATGGTCAGCCCCATCCCCATTCCCTGCGGCTTGGTGGAATAGAACGAGTCAAAAATCTGCTCCAGCCGCTCGGGCTCAATGCCGCTGCCGGTATCGGCGATCTCAACGATCGCTTTCCCGTCCGCGTTGCTGGTGCTGAGGGTGATGGTGCAGGCGCGATCCTTCACCTCGGCCATCGCCTCAACGGCGTTCATCACCAGGTTAAGCAGCACCTGCTGGATCTGCACGCTATCGCCGGTGATAAAGCTGTCCTGCGCCTTCAACAGGTAATCAACGCTAATGTGTCGCTGCTCCAGCTCGCTGCGGGAGAGCGCGATGATATGGTGGATCAGATAGTGCAGATCGATGCGCGAGAAGGTGGGATCCTGCTTGCGCGTCAGGGACTGGATGCTGCGAATGATCTCCCCTGCCCGCGCGCCTTCGGCGGCGATCTCCTCCAGCCCTTCCCGCACTTTATCCAGCCGGGCGGGCTCGCGGCTGAGCCAGCGCAAGCTCGCTCCGGCGTTCGAGACGATCGACATCAGCGGCTGGTTGATCTCATGGGCGATGGAGGAGGTCAGCTGTCCGACGGTGGTGGCCCGGGACACCCGCGCCAGATCCGCCTGCGCCACCCGCATGGCATCCTCTGCGGCGCGCTGGCTGGTGATATCGGTGATGATACCGTAATACTCGTTCACCTCGCTGCCCACGCCCACCGGATCGCCAATGCCGAGGATGTAGCGCGTTGAGCCGTCGGGACGCTTAACGCGAAACTCCGCGCGCATCGAGAGCCCGTCGCGCACGCTTTGGGTAACAATGGCGTTGATGCGGGCGTAATCGTCCTCATGGACGAAGGTCAAAAACTCCGCCATGGAGATCGTCTTTTGCTGCTTGGGCAGGCCGAGAATGCGGGCGTACTCGTCCGAGACAAACATCAGATCCTGCTCCAGCTCCCAGCGCCAGCTGCCGGTGTGGCTGATCTGCTCGCCCAGCATCAGCGAGGTCTGGCTGGCGCGCAGCTCTTTCTCCACCCGGCGGCGCTGGATGTTCTCCGCCAGCAGCTCGGCGTACAGCCGCGCCGTCTCCAGGGAGACCGCCGCCTGCGCGCCCAGCAGGCTGACCACGCGCGAGTGCTCGGCGGTAAACACTTCCGGCATCAGGCGGTTTTCCAGGTACAGCACGCCCACCAGCCGCGCCTGTTTGAACATCGGGACGCACATAACGGCCGCTCCCGAGGTCACCAGATAGGGGTCCTGGCTGAAGGGGTGAAACTCCTCCGGCCTGCCGGTGCGGATCTCCTGCCCGGTGCGGATCACCGCCGCGAGCACCGACAGCGGCAGGTCGGTCGCCGTCGGCACGTCTTTCAGGATCCGCACCCGCACGCCATCGGTGCTGGTCCAGGCGCTGGCCTCGATCTCCGGAATGAGGCTATCGCTCACGCGAAGCAGCAGGCCGCGCTGCGCCCCGGCGCGTTCGAGGAGGATCGTCATCAGGTTTTCGATTAAGCGCTCAAGGTTGATCTCTTCCGACAGCGCGCGGGAGGCTTTGATCACGCTCTGCAGATCGCGGATGGTCTCGTTCTGGGCGAACGCTACCGTGTCATAGGCGCTCGCCTGCCCGGAGGCCAGCAGGTGCGGGAAATCCTGCTCAAGCTGGCGCACCTTGGCCTGCGCGCCCGCGCGGCCCCAGGCGGAGATGGCCCCGCGGAAGTGTGCGTCCGAGGCGGTTGGATAGCCGCAGGCCAGCGCAAAGCGGCCCGCCAGCTCGTGGGCCAGGGCATTAATCGGATTAAATCCGCCCTCGCGGGAGAGCCGGACCGCCTTCTCGTACTGCTCAAGCGCGATGCTGTTCATCCCGTCCAGACGCACGATTTCGGCGTAGATCAGCGCCTCTTTATCCGCGAACGTGCCGGGATTAATGCGCGCCCAGAGGGCGATTTTGTCGTAGTGGGCGTGAATGCTGCGGCGGTGGTTCGCCGAGAAGGTCTCCGGCGTCAGCTGACGCGAAAGCGCCAGCGCGCTGTAGAGATGGTAATCCAGCAGATGGATGTGCCCCGGCGCGGACCACGCGTACCACCCCGCCATCTCCAGATCCGCCTGCGCGTCGGCGTACTCGCCGCAGGTAAAGTGCGCCATGCCGCGATAGAGCCAGTACCAGAACAGCATGGTGGAGGTCTGCTCCGGGGCCTGCTCCGGCGACGCGGGAAGCAGCGCCTCGGGCAAGACCTGCGACGCGCTCCAGGTGCCGATGACCGGCGTGCGCAGGAACTCAACGTAGCCGCGCTGCACCATCAAAATGCTTTCCACGTCCTGGAAGTGGGTTTTACGCACGAACGCCAGGCCGCGATCGATGCTGGTCAGCACCCCGTCCAGGTGATCGCCCCGAGAGAGGAAGTTGATCACCTGGTGGCAGGCCGCAAAGCAGGCCATCGTCATATCCCCGTGGGTGACCGCCGCGCTGAAGCAGGCTTTCGCGCACTCGATGGTGAACGACAAAGGCTGGGTCCAGACGCTGAGCTGGTCGAGCGGCAGCAGGGTCTTGGCTTCAAACGCATCGTAGCCGTGGCGGGTCACCAGCTCGCGGGCCAGCGTGCCGTACTGAAACCCGAGGCGATACTCGGCGTAGCGGTGGCCCATCAGCACGCCAAACCAGGCCATCGCCGTGGTGGAGGCGCCGGTGATGCCGTGGTCAAGGGTCAGGTGCATCATGCGGCAGAGCAGTAAGAAATGCAGGCGCGGGCAGATGAAGCTGGCACAAATGCTGGCACTGTAGAGCAGGTTCATCACCGCTTCCGTTTCCGGGTTCTCCATCCGCGAGAGCGGGGCAAAGAGATGTTGCGGCGCGTCATTTGCGCGGTTGCAAAAGCGTTCCCAGGCCTCGTCGCAGTCGGCATCTTCCGGATAGCGGCCAATCTGGATGCCAAACACCCCCAGCCAGCAGAGCGCCGCCTCCAGCGCCAGACGGCTGTCCGACTGGCGAATGTAGACTTCCACCAGCAGGTTGGCCGCCAGCGCTTTTTCGGTCAGCCCGCCGGGGCAGCCGAGGATGGCGTCACACAGCTCGCGGGTCCGCTCCAGGTGCCCCAGCGCAAACTCGCAGCCCGCCTCTTCGATATCGAGCATAAAGTCTGACACCGTCCCGGCGTTGCCCAGCGCTCGGGCAGTCTGGATATAGCTCAGCGCCGAAAGGTAATCACCCGAACGCTTCGCCCGTCGCGCGGCCAGCAGGCTCAGCTCGCGGAACCGCTGGCGCTGCGGGGCGGGCTGGATGCTGTCCAGCGCGGCCGTGACGTGGTGAACGGCGCGGAACAGCAGCTCATTCCCCGCCGCCTGGCGCGCGGCGTCGGCCAGCAGGCTGGCGGTCGTCAGGTGAATGTGGCTTTTCTCATGCCGATCCAGCAGCGCAACGGCAGCCTCCTGCACCCTGTCGTGGGTGAAGGCGTACTTTTTTTCCGTCAGCACGATGAGCTGGGCCATCACCGCCGGATGCAATGCATAGCGCATCTCCGCCATCGACAGGCCAACCACGCGGCACATCATCTCCATCTCGCCCGTGCCGCCGAGACAGGCAATGCTGCCCAGCAGGCGGCGCGTCTCGTCGGGCAACTCTTCGAGCTGCTCCAGCACCAGGGTGACCACGTTTTCGGTGTAATGCCGGGCGCGGATCGCCTGCAAATCGTAATGCCATTTGTCCTGGTATTTGTTATGCACCACCAGCCCGTCGTCGACGATGCGGCGGAAAAACTCGTGCACAAAGAGCGGGTTGCCGCCCGTCTTCTCGTGGATCAGGGTGGCAAGGTCGGTCGTCGCCGCGCTGCGGGTGCGAAACACCGTTGCCAGCCAGCGCGCCACGGCTTTAACCGAGAGGGCCTGCGGGACAATCTCGCTCGCGTGCTGTGCCGCCTCCGGCAGGCTCGCCAGCTGCTGTTGCAGCGTGGGGTCGGACAACGAGCCGATATCGCGGTGAGCGACAACCACCAGCAGCGGGATGGCGCCGCAGTTCACCAGCAGAGCGTTGAGCGTTTGCAGGCTGGCGGCATCGCTCCACTGAAGATCGTCCAGCACCAGCACCAGCGGGCAGCCCTGCGAGGCAAAGGTTTTCACCAGCGCCAGCACCATATGGCTGAAGCGCGCCCGGGCATCAATTGAAAACGTATCCGCCGAGAAGCGCGGCTTGCTCTCAAGCAGCAGGCCCAGCTCGGGCACCAGGCTGACGGCCAGTTCTTCATAGCCTTCCAGGGCGCGCGAGAGGCGGATTTTCCACTTCGCCACCTCGTCTGCCGGCAGCCCCAGCAGGTGCAGCGTCAGGGTGCGGAACGCGGAGCTTAATACGCCGTAGGGCAGCGACGGTGAAAACTGATCGACCTTGCCCACCGCCAGCAGCACCGTGCGCTGCTGCAGCGTTTTAAGCGCCGTCGCAATGATCGAGGATTTGCCGATCCCCGACGGCCCGCCGATGGTCACCAGCTCCGGCACGCGGTTCTGCCCCACCCGCTCAAACGCGGCAATGACGTCGTTCGCCTGCGGATGGGTCGCGAACAGGGAGTCCGCCAGATGGATCGCCGGGGTACGGTCCTGCTGGCCGGGGGTAAAGGCGACGATGTCGCCCTCGCAGGTCAGCGTCGCCTGGCAGCGGCGGAGGTCGGCAATCAGCCCGTCGACCGTCTGGTAGCGGTTATCGGGGTGCTTTTCCAGCAGCTTCAGGATGATGGTCGACAGCATCCCCGGCACGTCCGGGCGTATCGCGTCCGGGGCGAGCGGCGCCGAGGCGATGTGGTAATGCGCCCAGTTGGTCTGGTCGTCCTCTCCCAGCTCAAACGGCAGGCGGCCGGTCAGGAGTTCATACAGCACCATGCCGAGGCTGTAGAGATCGCTGCGGTTATCCACGGGACGCTGGGTGCGGGAGGTGTGTTCCGGCGACATCCACGCAGGCGTACCGCCTGAAACCGCAAGCCGGGTCTTGGAGAAAGCATCGGAGAGCGTGCAGGAGAGGCCAAAGCTGCCCAGACGGCAGGTGGCATCGTGCTGAACAAAAATGCTGCCGGGCTTGATATCGCCGTGGATCAGGTTTTGCAGATGCATCTGGCGCAGAGGGACGCAGATCTGGATCGCCAGCTCGATAAAGCGCGCGATCCCCGAGATCGCCCTGCCCGCGCGCCGCGCCAGTAGCTCAAAGGAAAACGGGGCGTACACCAGCGCGAAGCGTCCCCGGTACTGGGTGGAGGCGACGGCGCGAATGGCCCAGCTGTCCTGCAGCATATCGCGCAGCGCAAACTCGTTTTTAAGCAGCCGGGTGGCACGCTCTTCCTCTTCGTCGCTGACCGCGGTGGCGATAATGAACGAGCCGCCGGAATGAGGATGTCGCGCGTGCATCCAGGCGATTCCGCCCTCCTGCGCCAGCACGGTAAAAATCACATCCTCTTTAAGGACAAAAACCCGCCCCTGGTGAAGATTTCCCTGGGCGGGCCAGAATGCAGGCTGCTCGTTTTCGTTCATCCGCGATCCTTATTGTCGGCGGGCCAGCTCCCGCTGGATATGATCCAGCAGAATATCGATGTTAATGGGCTTACGCAAAAAAGCAGCGGCGCCCAGACCGAGAGCGTACCGCTGCATATTTTCATCAGCATGACCGGAGATAAAGAGCACGGGCGGCGGCGGTACGGCCAGCAGCCGCAGCTTGTCAAACAGCTCAAGGCCGCTCATGCCCCGCAGCTTGATATCGGTGATCACCAGCGCCGCGCCGGACAGGGCGAGCGGATGGCTCAGAAATACCTCTGCCGAATCAAACGTATCGGTCGAATAGCCTTCCGACTCCAGGAGATTACTCAACCCGCTGCGGACGGAACGTTCGTCATCAATGATGGCAATGCGCCACGGCAGCGTCATGCTGTTATTCCTCTAACCAGTCATTTAACGTCGCGGGTATCCTTCGCGGGCGCAGGGGGCGCCGTGCCGCTGATTTTCGGTACGCATTCGTGACGAAACCAGGCGAGGGTGAGCGGTTCGCGACTCAGTAAACGCCGTCCCACCGGGATGAGCTGTTCACCCACCAACATGCCAAACAGGCCAAGCAGGGCGACAACCGGCGGCGCCGGGGAATGGACGTCGAGCAGAGCGTAAATTACCCCAGCACCCACGCCGCACACCAGCGAAATTATCCATGCTTTCATGATGACGCTCCCGTCTGCGAACTGGCCTGCGGAACGATCGCCTGAGGCGGCGGCGCGCCGTCGCGGGATAAGAGATGGCGCGTCGCCTGTTCACCCGCCAGCATCCCCAGTAGGCCAATCAGCGCCAGCGCGGGCGGCGCGGGGGAGCGCACCTTCAGCACGGCATACATCAGGCCAATCAACACGCCTGCCGCAAGGGATATCAGCCCAGTACTCATCGTGAACTCCAGAGAAAGAGGCAGCGGCGAGCCGGATGAGGGACCAGCCCGCCGACGGGACTTAGCGAGCCGGAACCGGCGCTAAGGTGCGGTGCTCGCTCTTCTGGCGAGACGGCGCTTTGTGCACCATGGTGTAGGCGTAATCCACGCCCATGCCGTACGCGCCGGAGTGCTCGCGCACGATGTCCATCACCGCGGTGTAGGTCTCTTTACGCGCCCAGTCGCGCTGCCACTCCAGCATCACCTGCTGCCAGGTCACCGGGATCACGCCCGCCTGGATCATGCGCTGCATCGCGTAGTCGTGGGCTTCTTTGGAGGTGCCGCCGGACGCGTCCGCCACCATATAAATTTCGTAGTCGCCTTCCAGCATCGCGCACAGGGCAAAGCTGTTGTTGCACACTTCGGTCCACAGACCGGCAACCACCACCTTCTTCTTGCCGTTGGCCTTCAGCGCGTCGCGCACCTTCTGGTCGTCCCAGGAGTTCATGGAGGTACGCTCCAGAATGTCCTGGCCCGGGAACACGTCCAGCAGCTCCGGATAGGTATTACCGGAGAAGCTTTCGGTCTCTACGGTGGTGATGATGGTCGGGATGTTGAACACCTTAGCCGCTTTCGCCAGCGCCACGGTGTTGTTTTTCAGCACCTGACGGTCAATCGACTGCACGCCAAACGCCATCTGTGGCTGGTGATCGATAAAGATGATCTGACAGTTCGCAGGGGTTAACACTTCGAGCTTTGAAGAGGTCATAGCATTTTCCAGTGGTTAAGGGTAGAAATCGCCGCGAGCGCCGCGACGATAAAATCACCTTTATCCTGCGGTTTGCCGCCTCCGCGCGTAATTATCTCTTCGTATAGTTAACCTTAGGTATAGTTATACTTTGGTATACCTATCCTATTGTATAACTGGATCTTTGCCGAAACCGGTTCCCATAATCCTGACCATTCCCCTCTCAGTCAGGAGCAGTTATGGTTACCCTCGGTAAAGCCGATCTCATTCTGGTTAACGGCCAGTTTCATACCGTCGATCGCGAGAATCCTGTCGCGGAAGCCGTTGCCGTGCGCGACGGAAAATTTCTGGAAGTGGGTACCGTCGCCGAGGTGATGCAACACCACGGCGACGCCACCAAAGTAGTGGATTTGAAAGGCCACACCGCCATCCCCGGCCTGAACGACTCGCACCTGCACCTGATTCGCGGCGGGCTGAACTACAACCTCGAGCTGCGCTGGGAAGGCGTGCCCTCCCTGGCCGACGCCCTGCGGATGCTGAAAGAGCAGGCGCTGCGCACCCCGTCGCCGCAGTGGGTGCGCGTGGTGGGCGGCTGGACCGAGTTCCAGTTTGCCGAGCGCCGTATGCCGACCCTCGACGAAATCAACGACGCCGCGCCGGATACCCCGGTCTTCATCCTGCACCTCTACGATCGCGCCCTGCTCAACCGCGCCGCGCTGAAGGTGGTCGGCTACACCAAAGACACGCCAAACCCGCCGGGCGGGGAGATCCAGCGCGACGCCAACGGCAACCCGACCGGGATGCTGATTGCCCGTCCGAACGCCATGATCCTCTACGCCACGCTGGCCAAAGGGCCGAAGCTGCCGCTGGAGCAGCAGGTCAACTCCACCCGCCAGTTCATGCGCGAGCTCAACCGTCTGGGGCTGACCAGCGCCATCGACGCGGGCGGCGGCTTCCAGAACTACCCGGAAGACTACGAGGTGATCGCCGAGCTGCACGCGAAAAAGCAGATGACCATCCGCATCGCCTACAACCTGTTTACCCAGCGCCCGGGCCACGAGCTGGAAGATTTTGAAAAATGGACCGACATGCTCACGCCGGGCCAGGGCAGCGACTTCTTCCGCCACAACGGCGCGGGCGAGATGCTGGTCTTCTCCGCCGCCGATTTTGAAGATTTCCTCGAGCCGCGCCCGGACCTTGCGCCGGGCATGGAGGACGAGCTGGAGCGCGTGGTGCGCCATCTGGTGGAGCACCGCTGGCCGTTCCGCCTGCACGCCACCTATAACGAATCCATCAGCCGCATGCTGGACGTCTTCGAGAAGGTGAACCGCGACATTCCGTTCAACGGCCTTCACTGGTTCTTCGACCATGCGGAAACCGTCACCCAGGCCAACATCGACCGCATCAAAGCGCTCGGCGGCGGCATTGCCGTCCAGCACCGCATGGCCTTCCAGGGGGAATACTTTGCCGAGCGTTACGGCATCGAAGCCACCCGCCACACGCCGCCGGTGGCGAAAATGCTCGAGACCGGCGTGCCGGTAGGCTTAGGAACGGACGCCACCCGCGTGGCGAGCTACAACCCGTGGACCGCGCTCTACTGGCTGGTCTCCGGCCGCACCGTCGGCGGAATGCAGATGTACGACCACAGTGCCCGTCTGGACCGCGATACCGCCCTGATGCTCTGGACCCAGGGCAGCGCGTGGTTCTCCAGCGAGCAGAACCAGAAGGGGCAGATCAAGGTCGGCCAGCTCGCGGACCTGGCGGTGCTGAGCAAAGACTACTTCCGCGTGCCGGAAGAGGAGATCAAGGGCATCGAGTCCGTTCTCACGGTGGTGAACGGCGACATCGTCTACGCCGCGGGCAGCTTTGGCCCGCTCGCGCCGCCGGCCATCCCGGTCCTGCCCGAGTGGTCCCCGGTGGTCAAGGTGCCGGGCCACTACCGCAGCGCGCCGCCGCAGGCCGCCCGCGTGGGTATGAGCGCCGTCCACCACTGCAGCGGGCCGTGCGGGGTTCACAGCCACCAGCATGACTTCGCCCGCACGTCAGCGATGCCGGTGTCCGACGATAACGCTTTCTGGGGGGCGCTGGGCTGCAGCTGCTTTGCATTCTGATGAAAAACACCTTTGCTCCGCCCCGGGTCGACCTGGGGCTGTTCTTCCTGCGCCTGACCGGCAGCCTGCTGCTGCTCTACGTGCACGGCCTGCCGAAGGTGCTGCACTTCAGCGAAGAGCTGACGCGCATTGAAGATCCGTTCGGCTTCGGGCCTTACGCCAGCCTGATCCCGGCGATTGTCGCCGAGGTGGTTTGCCCACTGTTGATCATTGCGGGCGTCTACACCCGCCTGGCGTGCCTGCCGATTATCGCCGTGCTGCTGGTGGCGATGCTGGCGGTCCACCCGAACTGGTCGATTGCCGAAGGGCAGTTTGGCTGGCTGCTGCTGATTATCTTCACCACTCTCGCCCTCACCGGGCCGGGCCAGTGGCGGCTGCAGCGTAAGGCAACGGAGAGGTTCGCATGACCCAGGTTAACGACGTTCGCGACACACACGTTGAGACGACGCCCGCGCGGGCGGTTTCGCCCTGGCAGCCGCTGAGCCAGCCGGTGTTCCGCATGCTGTGGATCGCCACGGTGGTCTCTAACGTCGGCTCATGGATGAGTGACGTCGGCATCAACTGGAGCATGCTGACCCTGAGCGCCGATCCGCTGGATATCGCGCTGGTGCAGGCGGCCAGCAGCCTGCCGATGTTCCTCTTCGCCCTGCCGTCCGGGGTGATGGCGGACATCGTCGACCGACGTAAATACCTGCTCTTCTCTCAATTGTGGGTGTTCATCGCCGCCGCCGGGCTGACGGCGCTCTCCTTCACCGGACACGTTACCCCCACCGTGCTGCTGGTGGCGACGTTTCTGCTGAGCGTGGGGGCGGCGATGAGCTCGCCGCCGTTTCAGGCCGTGGTGCCCGATCTGGTGAGCAAGCCCGAGCTGGGTGCCGCCGTGGCGCTGAACTCGCTCGGGGTGAACATCAGCCGGGCGATTGGCCCGGCGCTGGGCGGTTTTCTGCTGTCGCTGGCCGGGCCGTGGATGGTGTTTGCCCTGAACGCGCTGTCCGTGGTGGGCGTGGCGTGGGTGCTGTGGCGCTGGCGTCCGGCCCCGTCCATTCAGCGTCTGCCGCCGGAGCACTTCTTCTCGGCGGTGCGCACAGGCATCCGCTACGTGCACGCCGCCCCGGTGCTGCGCAACGTGCTGGTGCGTACGGTGGCCTTCTTCGTTTTCGGCAGCGCAGGCTGGGCGCTGCTGCCGCTGGTGGCGCGCCGCGAGCTGGGCCTGGGCCCGGCGGGCTACGGCGTGATGCTGGCGTGCATTGGACTGGGGGCGATTGCCGGGGCCATCCTGCTGCCGCGCCTGCGCCAGCGGCTGAACGCCGACCGCCTGATGGTGGCCGCGAGCCTGGTCTTTGCCCTCACCATGCTGGCGCTGGCGTTTGTGCGCCACGTCTGGCTGCTCAACCTGTTTGAGTTCTTCACCGGCTTCGCGTGGATTGCGGTGCTTTCAACGCTGAACCTCGGCGCGCAGCGCAGCGCCGCCCGCTGGGTGAAGGCCCGCGCGCTGGCGGTCTACCTGACGGTGTTCTTCGGCTCGATGACCACGGGCAGCGCCATCTGGGGGCAGATTGCCTCCCGGTTTGGCACCCCGACCGCGCTGGTTGTCGCCACGCTGGGGATGGTGCTGGCAAGCGCCACCGTGTTCCGCTGGAAGCTGGAGAAAGATCCTGATTTAAACCTCGACCTGAGCGGCCAGCCGCTGGACGGCGTGGAGATCGACCTGCCGAACGAGCGTGGCCCGGTGCTGGTCTCGCACGAGTACATCATCGACCCGCACAACGCGAAAGCGTTTTTGCAGGCGGTGCACGAGCTGCGCCGGGTGCGACGCCGCGCCGGGGCGATGAGCTGGGCGGTGTACGAGGATATCGAGCGCCCCGGCCTGTTTATCGAGACCTTCCTGATGGGCTCGTGGATTGAGCATCTGCGCCAGCAGGAGCGCCACACCATGAATGACCTCCTGCTGCAGAGCCGCGTTCTGGCTTTTCATCAGGGCACAACATCACCGGCCATTCGCTATCTGGTCGCGCCGGTATAACCACAACCATCACCTGCACAGGAACACACTATGGCAACGTTTAAGGCAAAAGACGGCACGCAGATTTACTACAAAGAAGGCGGCGCGGGCAAACCGGTTCTCTTCAGCCACGGCTGGCCGCTGGACGGCGACATGTGGGACAGCCAGCTGAACTATCTGGCCGAACGCGGCTTCCGCGCCATCGCCTTTGACCGTCGCGGCTTCGGCCGCTCGGATCAGCCGTGGAACGGCTACGACTACGACACCTTTGCATCCGACATCAACGACCTGATTACCACTCTGGATCTGCAGGACGTGACGCTGGTGGGCTTCTCCATGGGCGGCGGCGACGTGACCCGCTACATCAACAACTACGGCAGCGCGCGCGTCGCCGGTCTGGCGCTGCTGGGCGCGGTGACGCCAATCTTCGGCAAATCCGACTCCTTCCCGCAGGGCGTGGATCAGAGCGTGTTCGACGGCATTCGCGACGGGCTGCGTAAAGATCGCGCCCAGTTCATCAGCGACTTCGCCACCCCGTTCTTTGGCATCAACGCCGGGCAGACCGTCTCCGCCGGTGCCCTGACCCAGACGCTGAACATCGCCCTGCTGGCGTCGCTAAAAGGCACCATCGACTGCGTGACCGCGTTCGGCGAAACCGACTTCCGCCCGGATATGGCGAAAATCGACGTGCCGACGCTGGTGATCCACGGCAGCAACGACCAGATCGTGCCGTTTGAAAGCACCGGCAAGCTGGCGGCAGAGATGATCAAAAACGCCACGCTGAAGGTGTACGACAACGCGCCGCACGGCTTCGCGCTGACCCACCAGGACCAGCTCAACGAAGATCTGCTGGCGTTTGTGAAGTCGCTTTAAGTCTTTAAAAGCGAAGCCTGATGGCGCTTCGCTTATCAGGCCTACAAGGGCTGGTCCTGTAGGCCGGGTAAGGCGCAGCCGCCACCCGGCGCTTTCGCAGACGCGTTCCGCTCCGCCAGCAGCCGACAAATCTCCGCATGCTTCTCCTCGGTAAAGGTAAAGCGCGACATAAAGCCCATGCGGATCAGCGACCCTATCGCCGGCAGCAGGCAAATCCCGAAGAACAGCCCCGACAGCACGCTCTCGCTCTGAATTTGCGCCTGCGGCACGTAGCCTATCATCGTCAGAAACACGCCGATTAACCCGCCGCCCACCGCCACCGACATCTTGCCGGTAAAGGTCTGCCCGGAGAAGGTGATTGCCGCGCAGCGCTTGTGGGTGTGGTACTCCGCGTACTCGATGGTGTCGGCAATCATCGACGAGGTGAGGATGTTGGTCATCATCACGAACAGCGTGCTCAGGCCGAGCAGAATAAACAGCATCGTCACCTGCTGATACCCGACAAACCACATCACCACGCGCACCGCCACGTCCAGCCCGCAGAGGATCATAAACAGCTTCCGCTTCTGCATCCGGCGCGTCAGCATCGGGGCGACCAGGCACAGCACCGCCGCCACAATCCCCATCACGCCAATCGCCATCTGCAGGCTGCCGTCGCCCAGATTATTGATAAAGAAGTAGATATACAGCCCGCCCGCCACGTTGTGGAACACACAGAAAAAGAACGACAGCAGGACGATAAACAGCGGCTTGTTCTGGCGCAGGTTGTGGAAGGTGTCGCGAATGGTCACCTTTTCCGGGCTCGGCGGCACGCGCTCTTTGATCTGCATAAAGCCGTTAAGCATCAGCGGCAGGCCCACCAGCATCATCACCAGCGCCGCCATAAAGTAGCCTTTATCGTTGCTGTACTGGGCGAAGAACGCCGCCAGCTTCGGGAAGAAGATGTTGGCGCAGGCAATCCCCGCGTTCACCCCGAGCATCGCCGCCGTCACCGCGCGGGTGCGCTGGGCGGAGTCGTTGGTCATCACCGACGACATCGACCAGAACGGGATATCGGAGATGGCGTACAGCGTCCCCCACAGGATGTAGGTCACCCCGGCGTAGAGGATTTTGGTGGTCATATCCGCTTCGATTTTATAGAACGACAGCAGCGTGACGCCGGTGATCAGCAGCGGGGCGATCAGCAAAAAGTGGCGAAACTTGCCGAACCGGCTGTTAATGGTGTCCATAATGCTGGCAAACAGCGGATCGTGAACCGCGTCCCACGCGCGGGCAATCAGGAAGATGGTACTGGCCGCCAGCGCCGAGATCCCCAGCACGTCGGTGTAAAAATAGTTAATAAACGAACCCACTAAACCAAAGCTAAAACACTGACCTAAACCATAGCCAAAATAAGACCACAGCTCGCGAGACGGTATTTTCATTGTCATTGCCATTGTTATATGCCTGCCTGGTTGCCCGGCGGTCAGCCGCCGGGTCGATATTATTAGTCCTGCGCCTGCGGGGCGATCTTGCGCAGCTGCTGCATCAGGGCGATTTCACGGCGCGAGAACGGGATGCCGTTCTCCTCGAACACGTCGTGGAACCAGAGGCGGCAGTAGTCCGTGGACTCCTTCATCACCACCGGCCACGGCAGCCACGTCTGGGTTTTGCCGCGCACCAGCCCCCACTGGTACGGCGCGACCTTCGCCGCGTACATCAGCGGAAGCTGCTCTTCCATCTTGCTGCCCACGTGGCGCGCCAGCCATTCGGTGCAGAACAGCGGGCGACCAAGCTTTTGCAGTTGCTGAATAATCGCCGTCATGCGCCCGGTGTGGGTGTAGGCGTGGAAGCTCACCACGTCCGAGAGCGCCAGCGCGGTCTGGTCCAGCGGATGCTGGAAGAACGTCTCGCCCTCCTCTTCCGGCGGCAGGCGCCACGCGCAAACGGTGAGCGGCTGGGTCGGATCTTCTTCACGCACCCACTGGAATGCGAGCTTCATCAGCGCGTGGGCGCAGGTCTCCAGCTTCGCGTCGTACTGCACCTCCTGCGTGCCGGTGGCGAAAATGCCGCGGTTGCCCGGCTCGTTGTAGAGATCCCACAACAGCACGCGCTTATCGTCGCGGAACTGGCGCACAACGTCGCGGATATAGCGCTCAATGTCTGCCCAGCAGTCGGGATCGCACACCTTGTCGCGCCCCGGGCTCGCCGCCGCCTGGCTGTTGTGCTTGCCCGGCACCGGGGGCTTTTGCGGGCCGAGGTACGGCTCGTCGCCGGAGAAGCCGCAGTCGTCCATCAGGGTCAGCATGATGCTGAAGCCGCGGCCGTCGGCAATCGTCAAAAAGCGGTCGATGCGCGCCATCAGCCCGTCGCGGTCGTGCTCCCACACGATAAACGGCAGGTTGATGCGCAGGGTGTTGTAGCCCGCGTCCGCCGCCCAGCCCAGCTCGCGCTCGATGGTTTCGGCATCGAAGGTCTCTGCCTGCCAGATATCGGTCCAGTTCACCGCCGTCGACGGCAGGTAGTTAAACCCGCACAGCCAGCCTTTTTGCTCATACCACGCCTGTGCCTGCTCCCTGCTCCACTGCTCTTTCATTACGCGTCCTCTTACTGATAATATTTAGCTAATAAATATTAGTTGTGGGATAAATGCGCAATTTCTCGCACGAAGAAAAGCGATGCCCCTCACAAAGTTCGCGCTTCGATGAATGAGAAACGTGATCGACGGCGCGTAAGCGTGCGGTTAGGGTATGATGCGAAGTCGCGAAAGGGAGAGGACGGATGAAGCGAAAAACGAAAGTGACGATGAACGATATTGCGCGGGCGGCCGGGGTGTCGCAGGCGACGGTATCGCTGGTGCTCAACCAGTCCCGCAACATCAAGCTCAGCGACGATACCCGTCATAGGGTGATTAGTGTGGCTACCGAGCTCGGCTACGACCGCCTCCCCGCCGTACACCCCCCGCGCAACCAGGAAGAGATCGCCCTGCTGGTCAGCTCGCTGCAGAGCTTCGACCCGTTTATCGACGCCATCAGCCAGGCGCGGGAAGCGGCGTGGCGCAACGAGACCCTGCTCACCGTCTACGACTACGGCGACGACATCGAGCTGGCGCTGAACATCATCCGCCAGCTGGAGAAGCGCAACTGCATCGGGATTATTCTCGCCTCTCCGGTCACCACGCTGGTGGACATGACCGCCTTCCAGGACTGCACCCGCATCCCGCTGGTGCTGCTCAACCAGCGCGACCCCGGCTCGCCGCTGCTGCCGTCGTTTATCCCGGACGACTACGCCAACGCCTTCCAGGTGACGAAACACCTCATCGCCTGCGGGGCGACGCGCATCGCCCACATCACCGGCGAGAGCTGGATGGAGGCCTCGCGCCAGCGTCTGGCGGGCTACCAGGCCGCGCTGCAGCAGGCCGGACTCGCGTGCGACGACGGCCTGGTGCGCCAGACCAACTGGCAGTTCAGCGAGTCCTTTACCGCCACCACCTCTCTGCTGGAACTGGCCGAGCGTCCGAACGCCATCTTCTGCGCCAGCGACTGGCTGGCCATCGGCTGCTATCAGGCGCTGGCGGTGAACGGCGTGCGCATCCCGCAGGACATGCTGCTGGCGGGCTACGACGACCAGAAGATCTCCGAGCAGCTCACCCCGCCGCTAACCAGTATCCAGCTGCCCTACAGCGAGCTGGGACGGCTGGCGGTGGAGTACCTGTGCAATCAGGAAGATGCCGCCACGCACGTGACGCTGGCGGGCAGGCTGAAGGTACGCGCCTCAAGCCCCGTCTGAGGTAAACACCATGCCCGCATAGGGCTTCTCGCGACACGCCGCCAGACGCGCGGCGAGGCTGCCCACGTGCAGCTCCAGCTTGTGCCCGTCCGGGTCGAGAAAATAGAACGACGCCCCCTCGCTTTTGTTCTGCTTCCAGACGGTGACGCCCGCCTGCTCAAGCATTTGCGAGAACGGTTCAAAATCCGCTTCCGCCACGGTAAACGCGTCGTGGGTGTAGTCGCTCTCCTGCGGCGGCACGTACTGGCGCGCCTCGTCGTACGACAGGCAGACCCACAGATCGCCGCAGGTGAGATAGGCCCTGGTATTCCAGCGGGCGTGCAGCGTCAGCCCCAGCAACTCGTGCCAGAAGGTGACGCTTTTTTGCAGGTCGCTGACCGCGAGGGTCAAATGGTTGAGTGATTGCAGCATGACGTGCCTTTTGTTTTTCGCGCCGGACGTGGTACGGTAAAGAGATGAACATAAACCACGCCGTGCTCACCGTAAACCGCTGGTGGCTGCCTTCTTAAAGGCGGCACGGAGTAGTTTTCCCCATTTTCAGATAGCCGCCGAAAGGCGGCTTTCTCACATCTAAGACCCCTTTCGGCAACTGCATATTAAGGAGTCTTTATGAACGCACCAACTATCCTCACCGGCGACCGCCCAACCGGCCCGCTGCACCTCGGCCAGTTCGTCGGATCGCTGCGCCAGCGCGTGGCGCTCCAGCAGACGCACAACCAGTTTGTGCTGATTGCCGACCTGCAGGGGCTGACCGACAACGGCAGCAACCCGCAAAAGATCCGCGACAACATTCCCGAAGTGCTGGCCGACTACCTCGCCGCCGGCATCGACCCGAACCTGACCACGATCTGCCTGCAGTCCGCCCTGCCCGCTCTCGCCGAGCTGACGATGCTGTATATGAACATCGTCACCGTCGCCCGCGTGGAGCGTAACCCGACGGTGAAAAACGAGATTGCACAGAAGGGCTTCGCCCGCTCGCTGCCGGTCGGGTTTATGGCCTACCCCATCAGCCAGGCGGCGGACATCACCGCGTTTAAGGCCGAGTGCGTGCCCGTCGGCGACGACCAACTGCCGATGATTGAGCAGACCAACGAGATTGTGCACAAGATGAATAGCCTGCTGCCCGCCCCGGTGCTGCGCCACTGCAAGGCGATGCTGAGCGACACCAGCCGCCTGCCCGGCATCGACGGCAGCGCCAAGATGTCGAAATCGCTGGGCAACACGCTGCACCTGTCGGCCAGCGAAGAGACCATTCACCGTGCGGTCAGCGCCATGTACACCGACCCGCACCACCTGAAGGTGAGCGATCCGGGGCAGATTGAGGGGAACGTGGTGTTTACGTATCTCGATGCGTTTCACCCGGACAAGGAGAAAGTGGCGGCGATGAAGGCGCACTATCAGGCGGGTGGGCTTGGGGACCGGGTTTGTAAGAACGAGCTGGAGGCGTGCCTGCAGGAGCTGATTGCGCCGATGCGGGAGCGGAGGGCGATGTATATGCGTGACAGGGGCGAGCTGATGGCGATGCTGAAGCGCGGGACCGAACGGGCGCAGGGGGTGACGCAAGGGACGTTGAGGGAGGTGAAGGTTGGGCTGGGGGTGCCGGTGTTTTAAAACACAGCTTAAATAATAATCCCGGCGCAAGGCCGGGATATTTATCAGGCGTTACGCTTAATCACCGGAATATCGCCGGTGTCATTTAATGCTCCCGGAAATGTTTTTAACCATTGTGCGACTTTCTGTTTATTGATATTCACCACGCTCATACCTTCCAGGCATCCCCATAATTCTCTTGTATGTTGTGGCGTAATCACAATGCAGTCTTTCATGGCGCGGATTTTCACCGGCATACCGTTGATAAAACCTGCCCGGGTTAGCCAGTCGCCGCCCAGAAGAAGGTATTTCATGTCTATGCGTGCATAGAGTTCGCAGCAGGCGGCACTGTCCTGCGGCGTCTCCGCGCGGGGATGGACGGGCGCCGCGTTGGGCTGGTTGCCGTGAAGACGGCGGGCGCTGTTTTTGCGCACCAGCTCGCGGTTTTCAATCATGCCGGTGAAAGCGGCTGATTCTGTTTTGCAAACGGTAAACTCTGGCTTAAAATTCGTCGCAGCCATTTTCAACTCCTCAGTAGTTGTTGTGGTTAGCGGTATGGGGGTGTTGCAGCACCTTCATATCGCGAATTCCTCGTTAAATTTTCTTTGATACTTCCTTTGCCGTTCGGCGTGATTTCTGGTACTCATTATACAGGGCTGAATATAAATACAGCGTTTTGGTGTGGGGTAAATTTGAAATTTGCGAGGGAGATTCAGGAAAAGGGTTGGGTCAGGGAATTACGCAGCGAGGAGTATCAGAATATAAGGTGAGCGCACGCATGAACCTCAGAGCAACCATTCGCCGATCTGCGGGCTGGAAATGCGTCGTTTTATTATCAAGTTCGGTGACCGACTGAGCGATCACCTTTAATACGATGACAGTTACACAGCATTACGGACAGGCTCCTTTGAGAGGATAAGCGTTAATAAAGAGGAGGCACTCAATGCCTCCTTTCTATTTGTTACGCTCTTACGTTCCAATCGTCCGTATACTGGACATTACCATCAACATAACGCCAGGTGATTTTGTCATACATCAGGGAAACAGATTCCATGTGGTTGATCTGCGAGTTTCCTGCCATTTTAGCGTTTGGCATCCCTGGGTTAATGCCCGTCACTTTCACACCCTCAATGGTCATGACGAAGTAGCACTCTTCTTGTCCTGCATGGTTAATGCGATACCAGCGAATCTCCGCACTTTTCAACGTTTGACCGGTGGCAACGGCTTTGTATAGGTACGGGCTGGAGCTATCAAACTCCTTTTCAATCATCATCGGAGAATGTGAACGCTTGCCAGTAATCTTCCCGTTGGCACTGTCTACTGGAATGTTCAGACCATGACTAAAGCCAACAATCTCTATACTCCCCTCACGATCCTGAACGTCTACGGCTCCTTTAATGTCTGCGCCGCCATCGTCCTTAAGCCACATGTAAGCCGGAATAGGCATTTTACAAACTCCTTTTAGTTGTGATTTTCTTCGTGATGAACCAGTAGCAAACAATCGTTAAGAGCAACTGAAAGCCCACAATCGCCGCCATTGTGAAATTTGAATACGTTTGATCCGGGAATAAAGACTGATAAGGCAGCAAGCGAAATAACGCCCAAAACAGGAAGGTAAACCCGAAGATTTTAGCTAACCGTCGCAGTGTGGAACTGAACCACTCTCTGGGGATGCCAGCTGGACTAACTTTGTTTGTCGCGCCACTGTACGCCGTGGTTATGGCGCTCATGACAGGTACGCTGATTAATGTATTGATTAAGATGCTAAAATAGCCGTCTAACGATTCCCAAACTTCTAAATCAGGTTCACCCAAAATGAAGCGGGTAAACTTGTCGGCGCTCTGGAAATCAAAAAGCCCCGTAATAGAATTAACTAATCCATCATACGGAACCATTTCAGCAACGATCAGCACAACAACAGCGAACAGCACTATCTTGATGAATAAACTAAGGGCATGTTTTACCATTGGAGATCACCTCAATCGTGCCGTATGCCTGTAGCTTCCTCATGCAAGGAACATCTATTTTTTGGCTTCTCAACAGAGCATTACGCAACATGGCAAAATCAGAATCATGTGGGAGAGTGATACAACCTTCTGATAGTACGCCTGGATGCAAACGGAAATTGCCACGCTGAACGCTCTCAATCCATGTGTAATCGTCGATCCCCCAATCATCACGCCATAATGCGAACCATTCAGAATGTTTGAACGTTGCACCATTGGCGAAGTGATTATAAATGTCTCTTCCCACTGTGTTTAGCTGTGACTTGAGTCCACCTTGAGGGCGGTCAACAATCCAGTATTTACCCGCTGGTACTGGCCCCTCTTTGGGGATCATTCCACATGCCCCACGATTACGGTAAGCACCATTACCAGAGAAAGCTAAAAACGTGCCTATACCAGGAAACGATAACGGGGAGTAGTACGCATCATTAATTACGAACTTTCCATGTAGAGCCATAGATAACCCTTTTATCTATAATGATTTGTTGGCTTATCGTACTCCTACGCAATCGGACATAAGAAGGTTTTATTCCGAGAGACCTCTGATTTTCAGACAATAGCCCGTTGGTGGTAAGACAACGTGTAAGGCCGTTAGGCGGTAACATCAGAGGTGAGTCAGGAAGCTAAGTTTATCAAGTTGACCATGTAGCCTCAGGGGCGAGACCGAACCGCTGGCAGAGTGAACTGCTCCCTGATGCTAGTAATGTCTTCATAAGCCACATGAGGACATTCCCATGAAGAGGCGTTTTTCCGATTGGCGTAATTACTGCTGCCTATTATACAGAACTGAATATAAATACAGCGGTTTTGCGACAGGTAAAATTGGGTAATACGAGGGGGATTCAGGAAATGGGTTTGGGGGATACTGGTAAATCGCTGGCTTGAAAATCAGTCTTATTTTCCTCATCCAGAAATCTATTCATTCGCTAAAGTACCTTAGACGACAAATTCATCGCATCCAGCCCCTCTTCTCAGATCCCACAAAAATTGATCAAACCTATAGATTAACGATTTACATCACCCTGATTTTGTTATGTGATCCTGTTACAGGCTTTAGTAACGCCCTGCCCAGCCAACCGTAACAGGACTTCATTGATGGAATTTTATCAGGCCGATCCGACGCTTGAGAACTACTGGCGTGGTGTGATCCTCTTTGGAAGGAACGTCGCATCTTACAAATTTGCGCTGGCGTCAGCGTTGTATGAAGTGGATAAGACGGGCAGCGATTTGATTACGCTCGACCAGCTTGCTGTGCCGTTTAGCCGCTATCTTTGCGAGCACCTGAAGCATGCGCCAAAACAGATTACCTCTCGCAGCAGCCAATTCCTGGAAACCTGTCTGAAATTCAACAGAGGTGAAATCACCCATGCCCAGCTCATTGAAGCGACGGTCCGCCTTGGCTTTAACAACGTGATTGATGCCTTTCATTACGTGAACCAGGGCGAGATCGATAAACGTTTTTTCCTTGATGAACGCAAAACCAACAACGGGATCCGCCTGACGCATAACTTCTTTTTACTGGGCGAACGCTTGCAGTATAAAAACCTCGCCTTTGAAACCAATGCCCGCTGGAACCTGGTGGAACAGGCATGGTCGATGGGGATTTCACGTAATCTTGTAGGCGTGGAGTTCGACGAAGATAATCAGCTGTTGTTCACGAAGGTGAACGCGCGTCGCGTAGACATCACCAGCTGCCGCGACAGCCTGAATGGTTATCAGAAAGGACGATGTTTTTACTGCTTCAAACCCATTAGCCTGGTACCGGGAGACGCAGAACTGGCGGACGTCGACCACTTTATTCCCTGGGCTGCCCGCCATGAAGTGAGCAATATTAACGGCGTATGGAACTTAGTGCTGGCCTGTCGATGTTGTAACCGTGGCGTTGAAGGCAAATCTGCACGCATTCCCGAGCTCAGGCTCCTGCAGCGGTTACACACCCGCAATGAGTATTTTATTCAGAGCAAACTGCCGTTACATGAGACGATTTTTCTACAGACGGGGCAACGTCCTGAAGCACGAAAAAGCTTTCTTCAGCGCAACTGGCAGGCTGCGCTGGACAAACTTATCCATACCTGGAAACCCAACGCGGAAGGCGAGGCAACGTTTTAATGACTCTTCACTATTATCAGAACCACGCACAGGATTTCTTCGATGGCACGGTCAATGTCGATATGACCCCGCTTTACGAGGCCTTTACCCAGCATCTGCCTCATGGTGCCCGGGTTCTGGATGCGGGTTGCGGTTCAGGCCGGGACGCAAAAGCCTTTCATGAGATGGGTTTTCAGGTGGATGCTTTTGATGCCTCTTCCGCGATGGTGGAGCTGGCAAGGCAACATACCGGGTTACCCGTGCAGTTGATGACGTTTTCAGAGATCGACGGTGAAGCGCAGTACGATGGGATCTGGTGCTGTGCCTCTTTGCTGCATGTTCCCTCTTCTGAGTTGCCTGCGGTGATGCAGAAACTTGCGGATGCGCTTAAGCCTGGCGGCGTCTGGTATGTATCCTTTAAGTATGGCAACGGTGAACGCGTGCAGGGTGAAAGACGGTTTACGGATCTGGATGAAGAGGGATTGCGGGAGTTGCTGAAGGCGGTTCCGGGCGTCGTGATCAATATGCTATGGATGACAAAGGATAATCGTCCTGGAAGGATTGAGGTTTGGCTGAATGGGACATTAAGAAAAGAACCCATTAATTTGTAAGTTTAAGCTAGCAGACTATTGAATACAGTCATTAATTATCTATAGCTGACCCATAGATTGAAGGCAATCGCTCAATCAAGCGCGATCTCTTGGTCTAACCGGTTCTGGCCGTGCGCACTCAAACAAAAGAGCCTATTCTTACCCATCGGGGAACCAGGAAGTGATAAGCACTCTATCATTCGGACCTTGCCCTCTCACAATTTGCCTTTTCTCATGGCATCCCGCCCCTTCCCCCATTACAATCATCATTTGTTTTTTTGCGAGCAGCATAGCAGTTTTCAGAGGGTAGAAATGACGGTGAAGAACGACAAGGCATGGATTGGAGACCTGTTAGGCGGGCCGCTGATGAGCAGGGAAAGTCGAATCATCGCTGAACTTATGCTTACCGCACCCGATGAACAGACCTGGCAAGAGCAGATCGTCGGTCATAACATTCTGCAAGCCTCCTCGGCCAATACAGCGAAACGCTATGCCACAACGATAAAACTACGCCTGAATACGCTTGATAAAGCCGCGTGGTCACTTATTGCGGAAGGGAGCGAGCGCGAGCGTCAGCAATTGCTATTTGTCGCTCTGGTACTCCATTCACCGGTTGTTAAAGACTTCCTGGCTGAAGTGGTAAACGATCTGCGCCGACAATTTAAAGAAAAGCTCCCTATAGATAGCTGGGATGAGTTCGTGACCAGCCATCTTCGTCAGCAGCCCGTACTCACTAGTTACTCAGATTCATCCATCAAAAAAATGGGTAACAACCTGATTAAAGCACTGGCTGAGGCGGGTTATCTGGATACGCCACGCCGACGTAATCTCCAGTCAGTCTTTCTTTTACCAGAAACCCAGGCAACCTTGCAGCGCCTCGGGCAGCAGGAATTGGGTCCTATTTTGGAGGGGCAACGGTGATCGATCCCGTGCTTGAATACCGCCTGTCACAGGTTCAAAGCCGCATTAGAGAAGAGCGCTTTCTCAAAAACAACGGCTCCGGTAATGAGATTGGTTTTTGGATATTTGATTATCCTGCTGAGAATGAGCTACAGGTGCGTGAACACCTGAAGTATCTTTTCCGTAATCTGGAAAAGGACCACAAGTTCACGCACCTCAACATCTTTCAGATCATTATCGGCATGCTCACCGAACGTGGGCTATTTGAGCGCGTCTGTCAGCAGGAAGTGAAAGTCGGTACCGAAGCGCTGAAAAAACAACTCGTTGGCTTATTGAATCAGAAAAAAATCGCGGATTACATAGCAAAAAAAGTCGATCTTCAGAATCAAGAATTTGTCATCCTGACAGGCATGGGGAATGCCTGGCCGCTGGTTCGTGGCCATGAGCTGATGAGCGCCTTGCAGGACGTAATGGGTTTTACCCCTCTGTTGATGTTTTATCCGGGAACCTATAGCGGACACGATCTCTCCCCCCTGGCGGGTATTGATTCCCGAAATTATTATCGCGCCTTCAGGCTGGTGCCCGAAAGCGGGCCTGCGGCGACATTGAATCCTCGTTAAAGAGCACAGCAATGAATATTGAACAGATCTTTGAGAAACGTCTGGACCGAAATATTAATGGCGTTGTGAAAGCCGAACAGACGGACGATGCCAGTGCCTGGATTGAGCTTGATGAATACGTCATCACCCGGGAACTGGAAGGACATCTTCGCCATTTCTTCGAATCTTATGTCCCGGCAACCGGTCCGGAGCGTATACGCATGGAAAACAAAATTGGCGTATGGGTTTCAGGGTTCTTTGGCTCAGGTAAATCACACTTTATCAAGATTCTGTCGTATCTATTGTCTAACCGCAAAGTCAGCCATAACGGTACAGAACGTAATGCATACTCCTTCTTTGAAGACAAAATCAAAGATGCTCTGTTCCTCGCTGATATCAACAAAGCGGTCCATCATCCGACGGAAGTGATTCTATTCAATATTGATTCTCGTGCTAACGTCGATGACAAAGAAGACGCCATCCTTAAAGTCTTCCTGAAGGTATTTAACGAACGGGTTGGCTACTGCGCTGATTTTCCGCACATCGCTCATCTGGAGCGTGAGCTGGCTAAACGCGGCCAATACGACGCGTTTAAGACCGCATTTTCCACTATCACTGGTTCAAGCTGGGAAAAAGAGCGCGATTCCTACTATTTCATCAGCGATGAAATGGCAGAAGCTCTAAGCCAGGCCACAGGTCAAAGCGTTGACGCCTCGCGTCAATGGGTGGAACAGCTGGATAAGAACTTCCCATTAGATATCAATAATTTTTGCCAGTGGGTCAAAGAGTGGCTGGATGAAAACGGCAAAAACATCCTCTTCATGGTGGATGAGGTCGGCCAGTTCATCGGTAAAAATACGCAGATGATGTTGAAGCTACAGACTATCACTGAAAACCTGGGTGTGATCTGCGGTGGACGCGCATGGGTTATTGTTACCTCCCAGGCGGATATCAATGCGGCCATTGGTGGGATGAGCAGCCGTGACGGACAGGACTTCTCTAAAATTCAGGGCCGTTTCTCTACCCGTTTGCAGCTTTCAAGCTCCAATACATCCGAAGTTATCCAAAAACGTTTGCTGGTGAAAACTGATGCTGCAAGACCCGCGCTGGCGAAAGTCTGGCAGGAAAAAGGCGACATCCTGCGTAACCAGCTTGCCTTTGATCCTACAACCACCGCTTCTTTGCGCCCCTACACCAGTGAAGAAGAATTTATTGATAACTACCCGTTTGTCCCGTGGCACTACCAGATTCTGCAGAAGGTTTTTGAGTCTATCCGGACCAAAGGTGCCGCCGGTAAACAGTTAGCCATGGGTGAACGCTCGCAGTTAGAAGCGTTCCAGACTGCGGCACAGCAGATCGCCCCGCGAGGTCTGGATTCTCTGGTTCCGTTCTGGCGTTTCTATGCCGCAATTGAAAGCTTCCTGGAGCCTGCCGTCAGCCGTACCATTACTCAGGCCTGCCAGAATGGTATTCTTGATGAGTTCGATGGCAACTTACTGAAAACGCTATTCTTGATCCGCTATGTCGATGTTCTGAAAAGTACACTCGATAATCTGGTCACCCTTTCGATAGATAAAATCGATACCGATAAAGTCGAGCTTCGCCGCCGCGTTGAAAAAAGCCTGAACAAACTGGAACGGGAAATGCTGATAGCACGTGTTGAAGACAAATACGTGTTCCTGACCAACGAAGAAAAAGAGATCGAGAACGAGATCCGCAACGTCGAAATCGATTTCTCAGCGATCAATAAAAAACTGGCGTCGATCATCTTTGATGACATTCTGAAAAACAGAAAATATCGCTATCCAGCGAATAAGCAGGACTTTGATATCAGCCGCTTCCTTAACGGGCACCCGTTAGACGGCGCAATGCTTAACGATCTGGTGGTAAAAATTCTTACCCCCAAAGATCCGACCTATACGTTCTATAACAGCGATGCCGCCTGCCGTCCTTATACTTCGGAAGGTGATGGCTGTATTTTGATTCGCCTCCCAGAGGAGGGGCGCACCTGGACCGACATTGATTTAGTCGTTCAGACCGAAAAATTCCTCAAGGACAACGCCGGACAACGCCCGGAACAGGCCAGCCTGCTTTCAGAAAAAGCCCGCGAGAACAGCGTTCGCGAAAAAATGCTGCGCGTCCAGCTAGAGTCGCTTATTGCCGAAGCAGACGTCTGGGCGATTGGCGAGCGTTTACCGAAGAAATCTTCGACGCCGTCCAGCATCGTGGATGAAGCCTGCCGCTATGTGATTGAAAATACGTTTGCCAAGCTAAAAATGCTGAAGCCGTTCAACGGCGATATCGCACGTGAAATCCATGCGCTGCTTACAGTAGAGAATGATACAGAGCTGGATCTAGGCGAGCTGGAGGAATCTAATCCTGAGGCGATGCGGGAAGTGGAAACCTGGGTCAGTATGAACATCGAGTACAATAAACCGGTCTATTTACGCGATGTCCTGAACCACTTTGCTCGTCGACCTTATGGATGGCCAGAAGAAGAAGTGAAGCTGTTGGTTGCTCGCCTGGCACGTAAAGGCAAATTCAGCTTTAGCCAGCAGAATAACAATATCGAGCGTAAGCAGGTGTGGGAACTGTTCAATAACAGTCGTCGCCACAGCGAGCTGCGTCTGCACAAAATTCGTCGTCACGACGAATCACAAATTCGCAAAGCCGCACAACTTATGGCGGATATTGCCCAACAGCCGTTTAGCGAACGTGAAGAACCCGCACTGGTCGAACATATCCGTCAGGTCTTCGACGACTGGAAGCAGGAGCTGAATGTCTTCAGAGCAAAAGCGGAAGGTGGAAACAATCCAGGCAAAAATGAGATTGAGTCAGGTCTGCGCCTGCTGAATTCCATTTTGAATGAAAAAGAAGATTTTGCCCTGATTGAGAAGGTCACCAGCCAGGCCAATGAACTGCTGGATTTCAGTGAAGATCGTGAAGATTTGGTCGATTTCTACCGCAAGCAGTTTGCCACCTGGCAAAAACTGGGTGCTGCACTGAATGGCAGTTTTAAATCCAACCGCAGCGCGCTGGAAAAAGACGCCGTGGCGGTAAAAGCGCTGGGTGAACTGGAAAGTATCTGGCAGATGCCGGAGCCTTACAAGCATCTCAATCGCATCACGCCGCTGATTGAACAGGTTCAGAACGTTAACCATCAGTTAGTTGAACAGCACCGCCAGCGCGCCCTGGAACGAATTGACGCCCGCATCGAAGAGAGTCGTCAACGTTTGCAGGAAGCGCATGCCACATCGGAGCTGCAAAACAGCGTTCTGCTGCCGATGCAAAAAGCCAGAAAGCGCGCTGAGGTCAGCCATTCGATTCCGGAAATTCTGGCGGAACAGCAAGAGACGAAAGCGCTACAAACGGATGCAGAGAAGAAGATTAACCAGTGGATCGACGAGCTGCGTAAAAAGCAGGAAGCCCAGCTACGAGCAGCGAATGAAACCACACGCGCTGCAGAATCACAACAGACCTATGTTGTGGCAGAAAAACCCGTTATCCAACCGGTACCGAAAAAAACGCATCTGGTCAATGTCGCCAGCGAGATGCGCAAAGCCACCGGTGGTGAAGTGCTGGAAACCGCCGAGCAGGTGGAAAAAGCGCTTGATACGCTTCGCGCTGTGCTGCTGGCAGCCATTGAGGCAGGTGACCGGATTCGTCTTCAGTAACCCCCATTTCAGGGCAGCGCTCTGCTGCCCTTTGCAGGATTTTCTATGAATACCAATAACATCAAAAAATACGCTCCACAGGCCCGTAACCAGTTCCGCGATGCGGTGATCCAAAAGCTGACCACGCTGGGGATTTCCGCTGATAAAAAAGGCAATCTGCAAATTGCGGATGCCGAGCTCGTCGGCGAAACCGTGCGCTATGGTCAGTTCGACTACCCCAAATCCACCCTCACCCGCCGAGATCGTCTGGTAAAACGCGCCCGCGAGCAGGGCTTTGACGTGCTGGTTGAGCACTGTGCCTACACCTGGTTCAACCGCTTATGCGCCATTCGTTATATGGAAATCCACAGTTATCTTGACCACGGCTTCCGTATGCTCTCGCACCCGGATAACCCAAACAGCTTTGAAGTGCTGGACCACGTGCCGGAAGTCGCGGAAGCTTTGCTGCCAGAGAAAAAGGCGCAGCTGGTCGAGATGAAGCTTTCCGGCAACCAGGACGAAGCCATCTACCGTGAATTGCTGCTGGCCCAGTGCCACGCCCTGCACCGCGCGATGCCTTTCCTGTTTGAAGCAGTCGACGATGAAGCTGAACTGCTGCTGCCGGATAACCTGACCCGCACCGACTCCATTCTACGCGGTCTGGTGGACGGTATTCCGGAAGAAGACTGGCAAGAAGTTGAGGTTATCGGCTGGCTATATCAGTTCTATATATCTGAGAAAAAAGATGCGGTTATCGGCAAAGTAGTAAAGAGCGAAGATATTCCTGCTGCCACCCAGCTGTTTACCCCAAACTGGATTGTGCAGTATCTGGTACAGAACTCCGTCGGCCGCCAGTGGTTGCAGACCTATCCGGATTCGCCGCTGAAAAGCAAAATGGACTACTACATCGAGCCTGCGGAGCAAACGCCGGAAGTGCAGGCGCAGCTGGCGGCGATTACGCCTTCCAGTATTGAACCGGAAAGCATCAAGGTACTCGACCCGGCCTGCGGCTCCGGACATATTTTGATTGAAGCCTATAATGTGCTGAAAAATATCTACGAAGAGCGCGGTTATCGCGCCCGCGATATTCCGC
Organism: Enterobacter sp. SST3; assembly: GCF_000286655.1. Classification (NCBI taxonomy): domain Bacteria; kingdom Pseudomonadati; phylum Pseudomonadota; class Gammaproteobacteria; order Enterobacterales; family Enterobacteriaceae; genus Enterobacter; species Enterobacter sp. SST3. The sequence continues at coordinate 67,872 of NZ_ALNS01000016.1, forward strand.
AATTGATTCTGGAACATAATATTTTTGGTCTCGATATCGACGACCGCGCTGCCCAACTTTCCGGTTTTGCATTATTAATGATGGCCCGTCAGGATGACCGACGGATATTCACCCGCGACGTGCGCCTGAATATTGTCTCCCTGCAGGATAGTCTGCATCTGGATATTGCTAAGCTGTGGCAACAGCTGAACTTCCACCAGCAGAGCCAGACCGGCAGCATGGGAGATATGTTTGCGGAAAATACCGCATTAGCTCATGCCGATAGCGCGGAATACCAGCTGCTGTTGCGCACGCTGAAGCGCTTTGTAAATGCCAAAACGCTGGGCTCGCTGATTCAGGTGCCACAGGAAGAAGAAGCGGAACTGAAGGCGTTTCTCAATGCGCTGTATCGACTGGAACAGGAAGGAGATTTCCAGCAGAAGGCAGCGGCGAAAGCGTTTATTCCGTATATTCAGCAGGCGTGGATCCTGGTGCAGCAGTATGATGCGGTAGTGGCGAATCCGCCGTATATGGGCAGTAAAGGAATGAATGGTGAGCTGAAAGAGTTTGCCAAAAATAATTTCCCGGATAGTAAAGCTGATTTATTTTCGATGTTTATGCAGCATGCTTTTTCTTTGCTTAAAGAAAATGGGTTTAATGCACAAATAAATATGCAAGTCTGGATGTATTTATCAACATTCAAAAAATTAAGAAAACATATCCTTATAAATCATACTATAATTAACATGCTGCACTTAGGCGCACGAGCTTTTGAACAGATATCTGGTGAAATAGTTCAAACAACTGCTTTTGTAATTAGCAAAACTAATTATTATGATTACAAACCAAAATTTATAAAATTAACCTCACTGAATGCGTCCAGTAAAGCTGTTGCACTTTACAATAATGAATTCCATTATAATATATACACCCAAAAAGATTTTTTCTCTATTCCTTCAAATCCTATTTGCTATTGGATATCCCCTGACATTTTATTAGGCTTTAAAAAATGGGCGGCTATATCTGATTATGCTTGTTGCTTGAGCGGATTGATCACAAAAGGAACAGATGAATTCATTCGATTTAAGCATGAGGTAAATGTGAATAAAATCAATGAATTTTTAACAAACTCACGCGAACCCATCGGTAATAAAAAATGGGTACCTTTAATTCATCAAATAAGTAATATGGCTTTCCTAGGAGAGAGTGATTCCCTAGTTGATTATAAAGACAATGGTTCACATTACTCCAAGCCAGGCAATGGTTCGCTAAGAAATAAAGAAAGTTATTTTCAAGAATGTATTTCTTGGGCTGACGTGAGCTCAGGGAACTACTCTTTCGCAAAGTTTCCAAAAGGTTATATCCCTAATTCCACATCGCATTTCATGATATTAAAAAATAACAAAGATAGCAATTTTTTATTAGGGTTTCTGAATTCAAATTATGCAAGATATATTTTTAATATAATAAACCCATCTATTCACCTTAATCCTGGAGAAGTGGCATCTTTACCTATACCTCAGAATGCGCAGGCACAAGACTGGAGCCATATAGATAAAATTTTAATCCTCAAAAAAGAAATTTCTCTATTTGATGAGCGCTCAATTTTTTTCAATGCACATAAGTTGCTTTGCAAGAAACTAAAAATGAAAGATTCTTTTAAATTTAATGAAGAAGAGTTAACAAAAAAAGAAAAAGAAATAAATGACCTAACAATATTAAACGAAGAAAAAGTTTGCAATATTGTAGGAATAGCCTACTCAAAACCTAAAGCGATTGTGAATAGTATATTGCTTAAAGAGCTCATTATACGTTACATAAGTGTGAACATCGGCTGCATGATGGGTCGCTACTCCCTCGATCGCGAAGGCCTAGTCTACGCCCATGAAGGCAACAAAGGATTTGCCGAACTTGTCGCTGAAGGCGCATACAAAACCTTCCCTGCGGACAATGACGGTATCCTGCCGCTGATGGATGACGAGTGGTTTGACGACGACGTCACCTCTCGCGTCAAAGAGTTTGTCCGCACCGTCTGGAGCGAAGAACACCTGCAGGAAAACCTAGACTTTATCGCTGAAAGCCTCTGTTTATACGCGCTCAAGCCGAAAAAAGGAGAATCTGCGCTGGATACCATCCGTCGCTATCTTTCCACCCAGTTCTGGAAAGATCATATGAAGATGTATAAAAAGCGGCCGATCTACTGGCTGTTCAGCTCCGGTAAAGAGAAAGCGTTTGAGTGTCTGGTCTATCTGCATCGCTACAACGACGCGACGCTGGCGAGAATGCGTACCGAATACGTGGTGCCGCTGCTGGCGCGCTACCAGGCCAATATCGATCGTTTGAACGAACAGGTCGATGGTGCCTCCGGCGGCGAAGCCACCCGTTTGAAGCGCGATCGCGACAATCTGAGCAAGAAATTCAACGAACTGCGCAGCTTCGACGATCGCTTACGCCACTATGCTGATATGAGAATCAGTATTGATCTCGACGACGGCGTTAAGGTTAACTACGGTAAGTTTGGCGATCTGCTGGCGGATGTGAAAGCCATTACCGGCAATGCGCCTGAGGTGATTTAATCGAATAACTTACCTTCCCACACCACCGGGCTTCAGCCTGGTGGTGATCTCGATACGGGAAACCGGCCTTATTCAGGCATCCGTCACCTCCAGTTCATGATAAAATGCGGCTTTGTGTCAGAACGCGGAACATGGTTTCCAGGCGTTCAGACATCTTCGAACTTACCGAATCAACATGGGATTGTGACCTTGCAAAATCAGGAATTTATTGCCGGCCTTAAAGCAAAATTCGCCGAACATCGCATCGTTTTCTGGCACGATCCCGATAAGCGTTTCCTCGAAGAGCTGGGTAATCTCAAACTGGAGAACCTCACGCTGCTCGACATGACCGATCAGTCGCAGCTGGCGGTTAAAAAGCGCATTGAAATTGATGAGCCTGAACAGCAGTTTTTGCTGTGGTTCCCCCACGACGTGCCTCCAAAAGAGTTCGACTGGCTGCTGGATATTCGTCTTTATAGTACGGAGTTCCATGCCGATTTCGCCGCCATCACGCTGAATACGTTAGGCATTCCGCAGCTTGGCCTACGCGAGCACATACAACGCCGGAAGGCATTTTTCAGTACTAAACGTCTTTCTGCCCTAAAGGGACTGGTCACTGAGCAGGAAAACGAAGCTTCTCTTGATAAGAAGATGGTTGCGGTCATCGCTGGCGTAAAAACCGCAAAAACGGAAGAGATTCTGTTCAGCCTGATTACCCAATACGTTAATCAGAAAAAAGATGACTACAGCGACCTGGAAAACACGCTGGCAATGCTGAAACGCCACGACCTGGAAGGCGTTCTGTGGGACACTCTGAATCAGGAAATGGGCTACCAGGCCGAACAGCCTTCTCTGGAGAACCTAATCCTCAAGCTGTTCTGTACCGATCTCTCCGCGCAGGCTGATCCGCAGAAACGCGAATGGCTGGAAAAAAACGTGCTGACCACGCCGTCAGGCAGAGCATCCGCGCTGGCCTTTATGGTCACCTGGCGTGCCGACCGTCGCTACAAAGAAGCCTATGATTACTGCGCACAACAGATGCAAGATGCGCTGCGACCAGAAGACCAGTACCGTCTCAGCTCGCCATATGATCTGCACGAGTGCGAAACCACGCTGAGCATTGAACAGACCATCATTCATGCGCTGGTGACGCAGCTTCTGGAAGAGAGCACCACGCTTGATCGTGAAGCCTTTAAGAAGCTTCTGTCTGAACGCCAGAGCAAATACTGGTGCCAGACGCGTCAGGAATACTACGCTATTTATGATGCGCTTCGTCAGGCTGAGCGGCTGCTGAATCTGCGTAATCGTCATATTGATGGTTTCCACTATCAGGACAGCGCAACGTTCTGGAAAGCGTACTGCGAAGAGCTGTTCCGCTTTGACCAGGCCTACCGCCTGTTTAACGAGTACGCGCTGTTGGTTCACAGCAAAGGCGCAATGATCCTGAAAAGCCTGGATGACTATATCGAAGCGCTGTATTCCAACTGGTATCTGGCAGAATTAAGCCGGAGCTGGAATAAGGTTCTGGAAGCCGAAAACCGTATGCAGGAGTGGCGTATTGCGGGCGTTCCACGACAGCAGAACTTCTACAATGAGGTGGTTAAGCCGCAGTTTAACAATCCACAAATCAAGCGCGTATTCGTGATTATCTCCGACGCGCTGCGTTATGAAGTGGCAGAAGAGCTGGGCAACCAGATCAATACCGAGAAACGCTTTACTGCAGAACTGCGTTCCCAGTTGGGCGTGTTACCCAGCTATACCCAGCTGGGAATGGCGGCATTGCTGCCACATGACGAGATATGCTACCAACCGGGTAGTGGTGACATCGTTTATGCGGACGGGTTATCCACCTCAGGTACGCCTAACCGCGATACCATCCTTAAGAAATATAAAGGGATGGCAGTAAAATCGGACGATCTGCTGAAATGGAAAAATCAGCAAGGACGGGATCTTATTCGCGATTACGAAGTCGTTTATATCTGGCATAACACCATTGATGCCATGGGCGACAGCGCATCTACGGAGGAGAAGACCTTCGAAGCGTGTCGCAACGCGGTGGTTGAACTGAAAGACCTGGTGACACGGGTGATAAACCGTCTCCACGGTACACGTATTATCGTAACAGCGGACCACGGCTTCCTGTTCCAGCAGCAGCCCCTTTCCGGCCAAGATAAAACCACGCTGCAGATCAAGCCAGACAATACGATTAAAAATCACAAACGCTTTATTATCGGTCATCAGCTTCCTGCCGATGATTTTTGCTGGAAAGGAAAAGTGGCGGATACCTCAGGCGTCAGCGATAACAGCGAGTTCCTGATTCCGAAAGGGATCCAGCGTTTCCATTTCTCGGGCGGCGCGCGATTTGTGCATGGTGGTGCCATGCTACAGGAAGTCTGCGTTCCCGTATTACAGGTGAAAGCGCTGCAGAAAACGGCTGCCGAGAAGCAACCTCAGCGTCGTCCAGTAGACATCGTGAATTACCATCCGCTGATCAAACTCGTCAATAACATTGATAAAGTCAGCCTACTGCAAACCCATCCGGTAGGTGAGTTATACGAACCGCGTACTCTGAACATCTTCATAGTCGACAACGCCAATAATGTGGTATCCGGTAAAGAGCGAATCTGCTTTGACAGCGATAACAACACAATGGAAAAACGCGTGCGTGACGTTACGCTGAAGCTGATCGGCGCGAATTTCAATCGCCGTAATGAGTACTGGCTGATACTGGAAGATGCACAAACGGAAACGGGTTACCAGAAGTACCCTGTGATTATCGATCTGGCATTTCAGGATGATTTCTTTTAAGTGAGGCGATATGCAAACCCATCATGACTTACCCGTTCCAGCCGTCTCCGAAGGGGAACTCGTCGCAGAAGGTTACGATCTGGACGCCTTACTGAATCAGCATTTTCGTGGTCGGGTGGTGCGTAAAGATCTAACCAAGCAGCTCAAGGAAGGGGCTAACGTCCCGGTCTATGTGCTTGAGTATCTGCTCGGTATGTACTGCGCTTCCGACGATAACCAGATAGTTGAGCAAGGGTTGCAGAACGTTAAGCGCATTCTGGCCGATAACTACGTCCGCCCTGATGAAGCAGAGAAGGTGAAATCGCTCATTCGTGAGCGAGGATCCTACAAGATCATCGATAAAGTGTCGGTAAAGCTCAATCAGAAGAAAGACGTTTACGAAGCCCAGCTCTCCAACCTAGGCATTAAAGATGCACTGGTTCCGCCGCAGATGGTCAAGGACAACGAGAAGCTGTTGACCGGTGGCATCTGGTGCATGATCACCGTGAACTACTTCTTTGAGGAAGGACAGAAAACGTCCCCCTTCTCTCTGATGACGCTCAAACCTATCCAGATGCCCAATATGGACATGGAAGAGGTATTTACCGCACGTACGCACTTCAACCGCGACCAGTGGATTGACGTCCTGCTACGTTCCGTGGGTATGGAACCTGCTAACATTGAGCAGCGAACCAAGTGGCACCTGATCACCCGTATGATCCCTTTCGTGGAAAACAACTATAACGTCTGCGAACTGGGCCCACGCGGCACCGGTAAAAGTCACGTCTATAAAGAGTGTTCGCCAAACTCGCTATTAGTTTCCGGCGGGCAAACCACGGTAGCAAACCTGTTTTACAACATGGCCAGCCGCCAGATTGGCCTGGTCGGTATGTGGGATGTGGTCGCGTTTGATGAAGTAGCTGGGATCACCTTCAAAGACAAAGACGGCGTGCAAATCATGAAAGATTACATGGCGTCTGGCTCGTTTTCCCGCGGCAGAGATTCGATTGAAGGCAAAGCATCAATGGTGTTCGTCGGCAACATCAATCAGAGCGTTGAGACGCTAGTCAAGACCAGCCATCTGTTAGCTCCCTTCCCTGCCGCGATGATCGATACGGCGTTTTTCGACCGCTTCCATGCCTATATCCCCGGCTGGGAAATCCCGAAAATGCGCCCGGAATTCTTTACCAATCGCTACGGCCTTATCACAGATTACCTCGCCGAATACATGCGGGAAATGCGTAAGCGCAGCTTCTCCGACGCGATCGATAAGTTCTATAAGCTGGGTAATAACCTCAACCAGCGAGATGTTATCGCGGTAAGGCGCACGGTTTCTGGTCTATTGAAACTTCTTCATCCCAATGGCTCTTACAGCAAAGAGGACGTCCGTGTTTGCCTGACTTACGCCATGGAAGCCCGTCGTCGAGTCAAGGAACAGCTTAAAAAGCTGGGCGGTCTGGAGTTCTTCGATGTGAATTTCAGCTACATCGATAACGAGACGCTGGAAGAATTCTTCGTCAGCGTACCAGAACAGGGCGGCAGCGAATTAATTCCTGCTGGCATGCCAAAGCCAGGCGTAGTGCATTTAGTGACGCAAGCGGAAAGTGGCATGACGGGTCTGTACCGCTTCGAAACTCAGATGACCGCAGGCAACGGTAAGCATAGCGTTTCCGGTCTGGGATCAAGCACCTCGGCAAAGGAAGCTATCCGGGTTGGATTTGACTATTTCAAAGGCAACCTCAGCCGCGTTAGCGCAACAGCAAAATTTTCTGAACATGAGTACCACCTGCACGTAGTCGAATTGCATAATACTGGACCAAGTACCGCGACCAGTCTGGCGGCACTTATTGCCCTTTGTTCCGTTTTACTGGCGAAACCCGTTCAGGAACAAATGGTCGTCTTAGGTAGCATGACGCTCGGTGGAGTAATCAACCCTGTTCAGGATCTGGCGGCTAGCTTACAACTTGCTTTCGATAGCGGCGCGAAAAAAGTCCTTCTGCCGATGTCTTCTGCGGTAGATATTCCGACTGTGCCAGCCGAGTTGTTTACCAAATTCCAGGTCAGTTTTTACTCTGAACCTGTAGATGCGGTTTATAAGGCGCTGGGTGTCAATTAGAATTAAAACCAATTTTTTAAAAATTGAAGAGGCTACAAATGGGAAAACGCTCTGAAATTAAATTCATAAGACCTTGCCTCTCCATATATGAAAATAATAAGGTATTGACCCCAGCTTATACTTTGCAGTGTTTGACGCAGAAAAAAGTGGTTCAGATAAACTTAGATAATTGCTCTTTACAAAGAATGGAGGAATTATTATCGACATCAACTCTGGAGGATGTAAAACGAGTTGGTCTATTGCCGTTAGTAAATTTATTACAATCAGGAAATGTATGTTTAACTGCAATTGGTGTTAATGAAATGCCTGATATATGGGTTGAGAAATCAATGGCGGCCTATCAGAACTTTTGCCACCGATTCTGGCCTGGTCATATTGACGATCCCGAGGCGACTTTCAGGGAATACACCCCAGACTCTGAAAAAAAGAAAATTAATTTTCAGGAACTTTCCGTTGAAGCAAGGACAGTATATGGCCTTCATTATATATCTATGCTTCAAATTCAAAATATAAAATTAAACTATTCTCATCTCACGCCTGAAAAAAGATTCGAAGTATATCTTTATAGCATGATAAGCTTCATTGACATGATTAGTGCGTATGATTTAGAAATAGCAAAATATGCTTTTTGGGATCTTGACTCAAACACCATTAATCAGCTGCCAGAGAGTATACATACGCGTCGAAAATATATAAAAGAGAATTTTTATAAGAACGGAAGTAATCTTGATAAATGTCGATGGTATGCATTTGATGCAGCGATGGATTTACACTGGCTTACGGGAGCTAATTTTTCAGAAGATATAGGATCTTTCATCACTGTAAATGGTGTAAAGTTTGAGACCGAACATTGGGTCGGGACAAACGATAAAAAATTACATTATATCTCACAGAATATTCATCATGTTTATTATGAAGGTTCAACAATGAAGGCGTTGAGTGTCTGTAGAGAAGATGAGTTGATCGCATTTCAATACTGGAAAATTGTCGATAACATTTCAGCGTCCGTGCTATTATTCCGAAAAAATTTAAAAAAAGAATCAAATCAGAAAATTACTAAAATGATTGATTTGGCTGTTCAGCAAATCGAAAATGACATACAATTTTTTTTCTTAAAGAAGGAACAGCTAAAATCCCAGCATCAAATAGATATTTCCAGTTCACTTTAAGCTTTAAGGAACCAGTTATTTATATATCGTTATATCTTAATTCTGGCTGTATTATAATACTATACATGTAGGATATTAGTCATCATTCAATTAAGTTCCTAATGCTGTAAGATGCTGTTTTATCGCTTTAGCAACAGTATCGGCAATTCTTGGCCGGGGGTGTAGACGATTGTACAGCATTGTGCATAATCGCTGCAGTGCGTTGCTGTAACCGGGCGGCGCCTTCGAGTTACCCAGTTGATCCCCATCTTTATGGGACAAGTAAATTCCGCATTTCCGGTTCCTCAGTGTTTTGCTTACCAATTGCGGTAAAGAGATTCTCTATGGGCATTTCCAATGCACGAGCACTATGCAATGTAGACAACCTTACACGTTATCGCTCCTGATCTACCTTAAGGCTTTGTTACTCTCACTGAGATCGACGTCATTATCTACAGTTGTAACCACATCAATAAGCTTATGTAGACTGAATCAGGTTAATTAAGGTTGAGCAGAAAAGCGAGGACAGCCTTACGGCTACAGGATTTCAGACACAAAAAAAGCCGCCCTTAAGCGACTTTGATTTGCATCTTTTGGTGCCGAAGGCCGGACTCGAACCGGCACGTATTTCTACGGTTGATTTTGAATCAACTGCGTCTACCGATTTCGCCACTTCGGCACTGAAGGGGATGCGGAAACGTTGTGGATTATACCTGTCGCGCGCCGCCATGCAAGCGACGACGCGCTAAACCCGCGCTAAGTGCCCAAAAAACCAGCGCCCTTTGTCACTCCAGCTCAGACACCGCCAGCCGTATCACCCTCGCCGCCTTTTGCTCCGGCAGCGCCAGCACCTTGGCCCACATCTCCTGCACCATGTCGCAGGAGAGCTTCTCTTTGCCCGCCGCCTTTTCCGGCATCTGCAGCAGCTGGATGTCCTCACCGTACTTATCGGCAAGTTCCTTCATAATCGGCCGCACGTCTTCGACAGCCGCCTCGCGTTCGGCCGGGGTCACGGTGTGGCGATTTTTTCCGTAGGCCGCGCGCATCATGTCGGCGTCGGCCTGCATGCGCCGCGCCATCAGGTCTTTATCCAGCATGCGCATCGGGTTGATGCCACCCTTCACCATCGGGTAAAGGAAGCGGAAGCAGGCGTCGTCGCTCACCTTCTGGATGGCGGCGGTCTGCTCCATATTGATGGTCATGTAGTTCACCACGTTGGCGTCCGGGGCGTTCTGCAGGCGCGTCATCTGCAGATGCAGGATCTGCGGCTGGATGGTGTCGATAATCTGCTGCTCCGGCTCGCCCGCTTTTTGCAGGGCGGCCATCTGGTCGAGGATGCGCTGATGCAGCGCGGGCTCCTGCTCCTTAATCACCTGCCAGGCGGGCATCGCGTTAAGGGCGTTATCCATCTGCCGTTCCGGGGCGCGCTGCCTGTCGAAAAACACCCAGAACGCCACGGCGGCAGCCGCAATGACGACAATCACAATACGGGTCCACGTTTTATTCATCTCGCATCCTTATCCTTGAGTTATGCCGGTTTACACCGGCACGCCGCTGTGGAAGCGAAACTCGTTGTCCGGTGTCGAGATAAGTGTGGCTTCAATTTCGCCAAAAAGCTGTATGCGCGGTGAGATATCGTCGTCGCTCACCTGCTGGGCCAGCGTCAGGTAGTCCTGATAGTGGCGCGCTTCCGAGCGCAGCAGCGAGAGATAGAATTTCTGCAGGTCGTCGTTGAGGAACGGAGCCAGCGCGGCGAAGCGTTCGCAGGAGCGGGCTTCGATGTAGGCACCGCAGATGAGCTTGTCGATCAGCGTCAGCGGTTCGTGGGTGCGCACGTCCTTCAGCATCCCTTTGGCGTAGCGGCTGGCGGTGATTTTGACGTACGGAATGTCGCGGGCCAGCATCGCCTCGCGCACCTGCCAGAAGTGGTGCAGCTCCTCTTTAATCAGCAGCACCATGCTGTCGATAAGCGCCTGGCCCCACGGGTCGTCGGTTTTGGGCATCACGCTTTTGCCAATCTGCCTGTGCAGGGCGATGAAGTCCGGCTCCGGGCCGTCGCGGAAGGTGAACTGTTCGTAGGGCTTGAGCCACTCGAGCAGCGCGTCGGCACCGCTTTCGTCGGCGACGTATTTACGCACCAGCAGCAGCGCGGTCTGGGCGGCCTTGAGCTCGCACACCATGTGGTCGGTGAGCAGCAGCGGCAGGTTCGCCGGGTCGCGGGCTTTATCAATCCATGCTTGCGGGGTCGGGCACTGGAGGAAGTTGAGTACGGGGGCGAGTATCTGCGGGTAATCCATGGTTCTGCCTTGAAAAAGCGGTGGCGCGCGCCACCGCCTGAAACGCTTAGTGACGCACGCCGTCGTCGTCTTCGTCGACGTAATCTTCGTCGTCGCCTTCTTCGCCGTCTTCACCGTTCGGATCTTCGAAGTAGGTTCCCCAGCCGTCGTATTCCACGTCAAACTTCTCGGCCAGGTTCATCAGCTGTTCTACCTGCGCGTCGATCAGCTCCGCCTTCAGCGCGCCTTCGCTCAGAATGTCGCAGCAGATGACGGTGTCGCCCTCTTCCACTTCCAGCTCTTCAGGCTCGGTCACTTCGTAACCCAGCTTGAAGGCTTCCACGGCCATTTTTTCCAGCGCGTCGAAATCATCCGCAGAGAAATGGTGCTCGATGGTGTACAGCGCGTCCGGATCGCTACCGTCTTCCAGCAGCTCTTCAATAATCAGACGCGTCTCTTCGCGTTGCTCTTCCAGTAATTCCGGGTTTGCCATGGCTCAATCCTCTTTAAAGTGCGGCAGATACTTCTATTTTCACACACGGACGGGTTTGCCTCCACCTTTGTTGGAAAGATTTGTGAAACGGGGTTGCAAATGAATAATTACACATATAAAGTGAATTTTAATTCAATTAGTGGCGTTCGCCATGTGAGGATAAAATGTCCGATTTATACAAAAAACACTTTCTGAAATTGCTCGACTTTACCCCTGCACAGTTCACTTCTCTGCTGACCCTTGCCGCACAGCTCAAAGCCGATAAGAAAAAGGGCAAGGAAGTACAAAAGCTTACCGGTAAAAACATCGCGCTCATCTTCGAAAAAGACTCGACCCGTACACGTTGCTCTTTCGAAGTTGCCGCATTTGACCAGGGCGCGCGCGTTACCTATTTAGGGCCGAGCGGCAGCCAGATTGGGCATAAAGAGTCAATTAAGGACACCGCGCGGGTTCTCGGGCGGATGTACGACGGCATTCAGTATCGCGGGCACGGCCAGGAAGTCGTCGAAACGCTGGCGCAGTATGCGGGCGTGCCGGTGTGGAACGGGCTGACCAACGAGTTTCATCCGACGCAGCTGCTGGCGGACCTGCTGACCATGCAGGAGCACCTGCCGGGCAAGGCGTTTAACGAGATGACGCTGGTCTACGCGGGCGACGCGCGCAACAACATGGGCAACTCGATGCTGGAAGCGGCGGCGCTGACCGGGCTGGATCTACGCCTGGTGGCCCCGAAAGCCTGCTGGCCGGAAGAGAGCCTGGTGGCGGAGTGCAGCGCGCTGGCCCAGAAGCACGGCGGCAAAATCACCCTGACCGAAGACGTGGCGGCGGGCGTGAAGGGCGCGGACTTTATCTATACCGACGTGTGGGTGTCGATGGGCGAAGCCAAAGAGAAGTGGGCGGAGCGGATTGCGCTGCTGCGCGGGTATCAGGTGAACGCGCAGATGATGGCGCTGACCGGCAATCCGGACGTGAAGTTCCTGCACTGTCTGCCGGCGTTCCATGACGACCAGACCACGCTCGGCAAGCAGATGGCGAAAGAGTTCGACCTGCACGGCGGGATGGAGGTGACGGACGAGGTGTTTGAGTCGGCGGCGAGCATCGTGTTCGACCAGGCTGAAAACCGGATGCATACGATTAAGGCGGTGATGGTGGCGACGCTTGGGGAGTGATTGACTCCTCTGCGGTCTGGTGCCCTCACCCCGGCCCTCTCCCACGGGGAGAGGGAGAAAACACTAAAAACGACAACAGCGTTATCGTCGGGCAGACAAATTCATTTTACTGACGCTTTCTCAGATACGCATTAACCATAATAGATATTTATATTTTTATTAACCATTATTTACTGAGTAGATAATGGTTAATATCAGATCATTATCAGTTACAAAACACCGTATATTATCGGCGTAATATTTCCTTATTGCTGCATTTCGTTAATAAGGATTATTTATGTCATGGAATAAGCATGAAGCTGTGTCATACGCCCGTAGCCACGCACTAACCCATACTGGACATTATTGCGCTCGCGCAATCGCCGCCGCCATTCGAGCCGGAGGGCTTAAAATCGAAGGGGCAAACGCTAAGGATTTCTGGCGTTCTCTTGAAAAAGCAGGGTTCACAAAAGTCTATGGCACTCCCATAGAGGGGGATATCGCGGTGATTGATGCCTTGCCCGGCCCGAATCAGTACGGGCATGTCTGCATTTACGATGGTGCTGGAACCTGGTATTCAGATTTTAAACAGAGAACAATGTACCCGGGGCCAACGTATCGCCAACTCCAGCCAGCCGTCACCTTATACAGGCATTATTAATATGAATAAGCTCATCTTAATTGTGTTATTCAGCACAGCCGCATTGGGGGCCGAAGATTTTCAGATACCGATGCAGCGCGCTCTTGAATTCAATCGCTGGTACGTCAAACAGGTTAACAACGAACATTATCCTATCCAGGAGGGAAATGAAATCGATAAGTTCGTTACGGCCAGTACCATGAAAAAATTACGTCATGCAGACGATCCCCGTTATGCCGATGCTGAATTTTACGAGGCTGATTTTTTTATGAAATCGCAGTATATCGGCGAGGACTGGGCTGAGAATGTGGCTATTGATTCGTATGATTCAGACCCGGTCTGTTTAAACGTGAATATCACGTTCGGCAAAAAGACCCAGCACACAGTTATTGATTGCATGGTTAAAGAAGATGGGATCTGGAAAATTCAGTCTGTCGCTGCACGGGATAATAATTGATTCCTCCGCTAACAATAATGTAGCCGGGTGGCGCTGCGCTTACCCGGCCTACACAACCCGTAGGCCCGTGCAAGCGTAGCGCCGCCGGGCGGATCAGGCCAGCTCCATTTCATTGATTTTTCACCCCGAAAAAGGTACGTTTTCGCCTTAATTCCAGCGTGGACATACCAGCATTATGCCGATTATTCAGTCTGTTGAACGTGCGTTGCAGATCCTCGACCTGTTCAACGAGCAGGCCACCGAGCTTAAGATCACCGACATCAGCAAACTGATGGGGCTGAGCAAGAGTACCCTTCACTCGCTGCTGAAAACTCTGCAGCTTCACGGCTATATCGATCAGAACCCGGAGAACGGCAAATATCGCCTCGGCATGAAGCTGGTCGAGCGCGGCCATTTTGTCGTGGGCTCCATCGATATTCGTCAGAAGGCGAAGGGCTGGCTGACCGAACTGTCCCAGCGGACCGGGCAGACCACCCATCTGGGGATCCTTGACGGGCGTGAAGGGGTTTATATCGAGAAGATTGAAGGCAAGCTGGCCGCCATCGCCTATTCGCGCATCGGCCGCCGCCTGCCGGTTCACGCCACCGCCATCGGCAAGGTGTTGATTGCCTGGCTGGGCGAGCCCGAGCTGAACGCTCTGCTGGAGGGCTATCAGTACACCACCTATACCCCTTCAACCCTTGCCTCTCGCGAAGCCTTAATGAGCGCCCTGGCGCAGACCCGCGAGCAGGGTTACGCCCTGGATAGCGAAGAGAACGAGCAGGGCGTGCGCTGCGTGGCGGTGCCGGTGTGGAACCATGAATCCCGCGTGATTGCCGCCCTGAGCCTGTCAACGCTGACCTCCCGCGTGGACGACGCTGAGCTGGCTAATTTCCGCGAGCAGCTTCAGCAGGCCGGGCTTCAGCTTTCACGCGCGCTGGGCTACCCGGCCTGAGCCGTTAAACCGGCTCGTAGGTGAAGTAGTCGAAGTCCGCGTGGCAGCCGTCGCCGCTGATGTCCTCGCAGTGCAGCCCCACAAACGCGCCGGTGAAGAAGCCGCGCCCGCCAATGTAGTCGTCCGATAGCTTCCACGCCTCATACGTTACCGGCACGGTGTGCCACGTCTCGCCGTCGAACGAGTAGCTGTAGCGGTAGACCAGCGTATCCACGTCCACCCGCAGCCAGATGCTCTCCGCACTCTCCGGCACCGGAATCGGCTGCTCGTGCAGCGGCCATGACGGCACGTTGTGGTCGAGCTGAATAACCTTGATGGTTCTCCCCTGCCCCTCCTCGTAGTCCACAAAGCAGTAGCTCCAGTTTTTACTGTTGTAGTAGCAGGTCAGTCCGGCGCTTTGCTGGAAGTGGACCGGCGAGAACTGCATCCGCGTCTCCGCCCGGAAGGCAAAGTGCTGCCAGCGGCGCGCCACGGTCGACTGGGTAAAGGTCGAGTTGAGCGAGTCGTTGCCGTAGAGCCGTAAATAGCCCGGGCGCGCGGTGAGTGAGCCGAGAGTGTCGTCGAACGGGATGCGCAGGGTCTGCAGTTCCGGGTCAAGCGTGCTGCCGTCAAAGTCCTCCCGCCAGTTGCCCTGAACGGATGCAGGCTGTTCCGCCACCTGCGGGCCTTTCACGGTCAGCTGCGCGTGCTTGCCGCCTTCCACGTACGGCCAGCCGTCGCGCCACTCAATGCGGGCGATGCCGGTCTCGCGTCCCAGCGGGCAGTAGCCGCGCCCGCCGGAGGCCAGCAGCGGTACACCGGGCAGGCGCAGCGGGCGGCTGGTGAGGTAGGCCATGTACCACTCCCCCGTGTGGGTCTGCAGCAGCGAGCCGTGGCCGCTCTTCTGCAGCGGATTCTCCGGCAGGTGCCAGCTGGTCATCATCGTCACGTCCGGGTGCAGCTCGTACGGCCCGTCGATTGTTTTTGAACGCAGCACCACGACGGCGTGCTCGTAGCTGGTGCCGCCTTCGGCCACCATCAGGTAGTACCATCCCGCGTGGCGATACAGGTGCGCGCCCTCGGTGTAGCAGAGCGGCGTGCCGGTAAACAGGGTTTTACGCTCGGGCGAGAGCGTGCCGGCCTGCGGGTCAAACGCCTGCATCACGATGGTGTTGTGCGGGTTGCTGTGGTGGCGCGGCCCCCACGGGCGGTAGAGGTAGTACTTGCGACCATCGTCGTCGTGGAACAGGGACGGATCGAACCCGCCGTTGCCCATCGGGATTGGCTCGCTCCACGGCCCTTCGATGGACGGCGCAGTGACGAGGAAGTTACGCCCATTTTTCCACGGCGAGTCGACAATCTTTACGTCGGTGTAGAGCAGCCAGAATTTGCCGTCGGCGTAGCTCAGGCACGGCGCCCAGATGCCGCCGGAGTCCGGGTTGCCCTTCATGTCCAGCATCGACACGCGGTCCAGCGGCGTGCTGACCAGCGACCAGTTTTTCAGGTCGCGGGAGTGGTAGATGCGCACGCCCGGGAACCACTCGAAGGTCGAGGTGGCGATGTAGTAGTCCTCGCCCTGGCGGCACAGGGACGGATCCGGGTTAAAGCCGGTGAGTATCGGGTTGGTGATTTGCATAGTGCCTCCGGTTAATGGGATGCGGCTGTCGCAGCGTCAGGAACGGCCTCGCCCTGCGCCGCGCGGTGCTTGATCAGCTGCTGGCTGATGGCCTCCACGCGCGCGTCGGTGAGATTGTAGAACGACAGCATGATGAACATGCCCGCGTAGAGCACCACCGGCACCACGCAGAACAGAATTTTGATGGTGGTCAGCACCTCTACCGGCTGCACGCTGCTGCTGGCGGAGTAGTTCACGTACGCCAGGATCCAGCCCACCACCGCCCCGCCAATCGCCAGGCCAATCTTCAGGCTGAACAGGTAGGTGGAGAACACCAAGCCGTCGAGGCGGCGCCCGCTGCGGCTCTCCTCGTAGTCCACCACGTCAGAGGCCATCAGCCACTGCAGCGGCGTGGTGGTGTTAAAGACGAACAGGAACAGGATGTTGAGAGCGAAAATCAGGGCGATATGTTCCGCCGGGGTGACGAAAATCAGCAGGCTGATGAGCGAGTAGGCGACGATGATCCACTTGAAGGCGGTAACGCGATCGAAGCGGCCCAGCAGGCGGGAGGAGCAGAGCGAGCCAAACATGGTGGCGAGGCTGCCGTAGAGTAAGAACTGGGTCGCCATCTCCGGGTGATCCATCACGTATTTCACGAAGTAGAGCGTCGCCCCGCCGCGCACCACGTTGGAACAGGTCGCCATCATCTTGAACGCGCACATGATCCGCCACTGGCCGTTGCCGAGCAGCAGCTTGAGATCTTTCGCCACCGACGAGCCCGGCTGCACCTCAAAGGTGTAGCGCTCTTTGGTGGTGAAGAAGCAGACGTAGAGCAGCACCACGCCGGTCAGGCCCAGCACGCACATGGCGCCGAAATAGCCCACCTGCTCGTCCCCCTTGCCGATGATGCTCACCAGCGGCAGGGCAATGCCGCTGATGGCGAGCGATCCCGCCGCCGCCAGGAAGAAACGCCACGACTGCAGGGCGTGACGCTCTTTCGGGTCGGCGGTGATGACGCCGGGCATGGCGCAGTACGGCACGTTAACGAAGGTGTAGACCAGGGTCAGGAGAATGTAGGTCACGCAGGCGTAGATGATTTTGCCCTGCGAGGAGAAGTCCGGCGTGTAGAAGGTCAGCACGCAGACGATGCCAAACGGGATGGCGCCCCACAGCAGGAACGGGCGGAACTGGCCGTGCCGCGTGCGGGTGCGGTCGACCAGCAGCCCCATCAGCGGGTCAGTCACGGCGTCGAGCACGCGGGAGACCAAAAACAGCGTTCCCATAATGCCCGCCGACAGGCCGAAGACGTCGGTGTAGAAATAGGCCAGCAGGAACATCGTGGCCTGCCAGACGAAGCCGCAGGCGGTGTCACCCAGCCCGTAGCCAATTTTGTCTTTCATGGTTAATTGCGTCATCAGAATTACACCCTTATGTAGTGTGCTGAATTACAACATCGTGTTAATGGAGTGTAATGAGCTGTTCAATTAACCAGCAATGGTCATATCTTATTTCTGAATTACGTTATTTTGCTTTTGTGACGCCAACGATATATCGCAACGTATTGTTTAAATTAGCAAATTACAGACATGCGAAAACCGTCCGCGGAATATTTCCCGCAGACGGTTTTATCTTAGAAAATAATTAAATGCCGAGCGCTTTTTTACCGGCGTTAATTACCTCGATAATTTTATCGGTGTCATAAATACAGCCTTTCCAGGTGCCGCCGCTGACCGACTGCAGCGCCGCCCACAGCCGGGTATCGTCCGGCAAAAAGTCGTGGGCGTGCAGTTCCGAGTGCGTCTGCCGCATTGCCAGCGCGCGTGCCCCCTCCTCCGGCGTCAGCGGGTTTTCTGCGGTACCGATAAAGTTGACGCTGCCCGTTAATGTCAGTCGGTCGACGGCTATCTCGATGATGTCGTTATCGCGCAGCTTACCAATCGGCCCGCCCGCCAGCGCCTCCGGCGACACGTGGCCGAAGCAGGCGCCCGTCGACACGCCCGAGAAGCGCGCATCGGTGATGAGCGACACCGTCTTGCCCCACGAGATATGCTTCAGCGCGGAGGTAAGCTGGTAGGTCTCTTCCATGCCGGTGCCGGACGGCCCGCCGCCGATCACCACCATGATATCGCCCTGCTTGATCTCTTCCCGCTTGATGGCCTTGATCGCCTGCGCTTCCGAGACAAACACCCGCGCCCGGCCGGTGTGGCGGTAAACGCCATCTTCACCGACGACCGACGGGTCGATCGCCGTGGCCTTGATCACCGAGCCTTCCGGCGCGATGTTGCCCGTCGGGAAGCAAACCGTTGAGGTCAGCCCTTTCGCTTTTGCCTTCTCCGGCGGCAGGATCACGTCATCCGGCTCCACGCCGTCCTGCTCGCGCAGGCACTGGCGGAAGCGCTCACGGCGCTCGGAGGCCTGCCACCAGTCGAGGTTTTCGCCCACCGTCTGCCCGGTCACGGTCATGGCGTCCAGGTGCAGCAGACCGAGATCGCGCAGGTGGAGCATCACCTCCGGCACGCCGCCCGCGAGGAACGCGCGCACGGTCGGGTGATAGTCCGGGCCGTTGGGTAGCACGCTGACCAGGCGCGGCACCCTGCGGTTGACGCGCGTCCAGTGTTCAACGTCCGGGATCGTGCAGCCCGCCGCGTGGGCGATGGCCGGAATGTGCAGCAGTAAATTGGTGGAGCCGCCGAACGCCGCGTGGATCACCATGGCGTTTTCGATGGCTTTATCGGTGAGGATATCGCGCGTGGTGATGCCGCGGTTATCCAGCTCGCTGACCGCCCGCGCCGCCTGGCGGGCGATCTCCAGCCACACCGCCTGCCCGGACGGCGCCAGCGCGGAGTGCGGCAGCGCCAGACCCAGCGCTTCCGCAACCACCTGCGAGGTGCCCGCCGTGCCGAGGAACTGACACCCGCCGCCCGGCGAGGCGCAGGCGCGACAGCCCAGCTCGGCGGCCTCCTGCAGGGAGAGTTCGTGGTTGGCAAAGCGCGCGCCGATGGTCTGCACTTTGCCCGCGTCTTCCCCCACGGTTGGCGGCAGCGTCGCCCCGCCCGGCACCAGAATGGTCGGCAGGTCGTGCATCGCGGCCAGGGCAATCATGGTGGCGGGCAGCCCTTTATCGCAGGTTGCCACGCCTATTACCGCCCGGCGCGTCGGCAGGGAGCGGATCAGGCGGCGAAAGACGATCGCCGCGTCGTTACGGTACGGCAGGGAATCAAACATGCCGTGCGTGCCCTGAGAACGGCCGTCGCAGGGATCGCTGACGAAGGCCGCAAACGGAATCCCGCCGTTGCGGGTGATCTCCTTCGCCGCCGCCTGCATCTGCATGCCGATCTCCCAGTGGCCGGTGTGGTAGCCCAGCGCAACCGGGCGTCCGTCCCCGGCGCGGATGCCGCCCTGGGTGCCGATAATCAGCACCTCTTTGCCGGTCAGCTTGTTGGCATCCCAGCCCATCCCGGCGTTCTGCGTCATGCCGAACAGGTTGCCGCTGGGGGATTCCATCAGCATCTGCGGGGTCAGCGGCAGCGCGCCCTGCGGCCCCGCCGCGTGGGTGATCACCGCATAAAACGCCTCGTCCTGTGGGGTGAAAATGTTCTCGATGGTCATGGTTATCGTCCGGCTCAGCAGAGCTTGAGCTGTTGCAGCAGGGTTTTCAGCTGCGCCTTGCGCGGCTCATCCAGCGCAGAGGCGGGCGGCAGCACGTGCGTGGAAATTGGGCGGCCGCAGAGCACAATCGCCTCTTTAATGACGTTCACAAACGGCGTATCCAGCTGATACATCTGCGGTATTTGCAGTAAGGTCTGATGATACTCAACCGCTTTCGCCACGTCTTTATCCCGCCAGGCTTTCAGAAGATTCACCGACACCTGCGGGGCAAAGTTGCCGCTCGCCGAAATCGCCCCGTCGCCGCCGAGCAGCAGGGTATTAAACAGATGATCGTCGTAGCCGCACAGCACGGTGAAGTGCGGATGGGCGGCTTTGACGGTGTGGATCATGCTGCGCAGATGGGCAACGGAGTCGATGGTGTCTTTGATGCCGACGATGTTGCTGCGCGAGTCGGCCAGGGTTTTGACCAGCGCCGGGGTCAGATCCTGCCCGGTCAGCGCCGGGAAGTTATAGAGCATCACCGGCAGCGTGACGCTGTCCGCCACCTGCTCGAAATAGCGGATCAGGTTCGCTTCCGAGACTTTCCAGTAGTAAGGGTTGATCACCACGATGCCGTCCGCCCCCGTCTGCTGCGCGTGCTGGCTGAGCGCAATGGTTTCCCGGGCGTTGGTGCCGCCGGTGCCGATCAGGACCGGTACGCGACGATCGACATGATCGATAGCAAATTGGGCAATGGTTTTACGCTCTTCGGCGCCGAGCTGAGAGAACTCGCCGCCGCTGCCCAGGAAGAACAGGCCGTCAACGCCTGCTTTGATGAGATCGTCGATCAGCGCGGCGGTGCCCGGCTTATCGAGCTGGCCGTCGGCGGTAAAAATGGTGGAGACAGGGGGAATGATTCCCGTAAACAACGCGGACTGCGGCATGAGATCTCCTTGCTGAATCATTTTGTTCTACATTATAGAATAGTGTTCGATAAATTAACGATCATACTATGACGCAGGAAAAGCGCAGGTAAATGAGAGATGGAGAGGGAGTGCGGGAAATTTAAGCTGGATCACACATTGTCCCCCCTCACCCCGGCCCTCTCCCCAATGGGGCGAGGGGGAAAAGACGGCTCGGAGCAGTCCCCTCTCCCCTGTGGGGAGAGGGTTAGGGTGAGGGGTAAGAGTTACTCTACAAGCATCTTCACCACCACTTTCCTGACCTTAGCAGGTGCCCCCACCGCGCACAGCGGCTTATGCACCTCACCCGGCCAGAACACCACAAAATCCCCTTTGCTCAGCACCACGGTTTTCTCCTGCTCGCCTTCCGGCAGGAAGGCGATATCTTTATCCGCCAGCCAGTCGGTTTCGGGCGTGCCATGCGGCAGGGTGCTGAAGGTCATCCCTTCCTGACCCTTCATCACGATCTGAATATCCAGATAGCGCGCGTGGTACTCGGCGCGACGCTCGGCGAACGGCTGGGTTGTATCTTCGGAGACCAGATAAAACAGGCTGCTGTCGTTGATGTCGTGCTTGCCGAGCGGCGTCGCGTCGGTGACGTGAGTTTTAACGTGCTCAATGGCCTGTCGCAGTTCGTCAGGTAGCCAGGAGTGCAGATGGTGGATGTTGCCGATAATCATCAGAAAACCCTCGATATAAAACAACGTTTCATTTTTATCTTTTATACGAGAATCCCGACTGCCATACCAGCGCTTTTTAGACGGGTTTTGCGCGAACGCATGTTTATTGGGAATGGTGTTAATTTGCTGTTAAGCCCTCGCAGGCATTTATGCAGTCATTATGCATATCTTCAGCTCTTCGTTATCCCGCCCTTGCGCTAACTCATTGATCGTCAGGCCTTAACAACAAAACTGGCTACCGCTTCACATTTTAGCACTTTGATAATTTGCTATTAAATTCAATAAATATTTATTGATTTTCCTTAAGCCAAAAATAGTTAATTAGCAATATTGCATAGTCATTCCACGAAAACCACAAAGACATTTAAAATCAATATCTTAACAAAATATTTCAAAGCATTAAATTCTACAAAACACTAACAACTGCAAATAATGACAACGGATAGTGCTTAGCTATTCACCTCGCCAGAATAGCCAATTAATCATTATCTGATGCGAATCATGCAAATGAAAACAAACCGCTTAATATCCATTTTCGCGTGAGCAATATCACAATACGGATTATTTAACTGCCTAGTATGAACCACGAAATCAATTGAGCTTAGCCGCCATGCAATTAAATACATGACATGGCGCATGCCCTTTTTATTCTGAAAAACAGTTAAAGGAATAATTATGGAAAAGCATTACGTCGGTTCTGAAATTGGTCAATTGCGTAGCGTTATGCTGCACCGCCCAAATTTAAGTCTGAAACGGTTAACCCCCTCAAACTGTCAGGAGCTGCTATTTGATGACGTGCTCTCGGTTGAGCGGGCGGGTGAGGAGCATGACATCTTCGCCAACACGCTGCGCGAGCAGGGGGTGGAAGTCCTGCTGCTGACCGACCTGCTGACACAAACCCTTGATATCGCTGAGGCGAAAGCCTGGCTGCTGGAGACGCAAATCTCTGACTACCGCCTCGGCCCAACCTTTGCTGGCGACGTGCGCGGCTGGCTGGCGGATATGCCGCACCGGGAACTGGCGCGCAGATTAAGCGGCGGATTAACCTACGGTGAAATTCCGGCAGCCATTAAAAATATGGTGGTGGATACCCACACGGCGAATGATTTTATTATGAAGCCACTGCCGAACCATTTATTTACCCGCGATACCTCCTGCTGGATTTATAACGGCGTCTCTATTAACCCAATGGCCAAACCGGCCCGTCAGCGTGAAACCAATAACCTGCGGGCAATATATCGCTGGCACCCGGCGTTCGCCGACGGCGATTTTATTAAGTATTTCGGCGACGAGAATATTAATTACGACCACGCCACTTTAGAAGGCGGCGACGTATTAGTCATTGGCCGCGGTGCGGTATTGATCGGCATGTCCGAGCGCACGACGCCGCAGGGCGTGGAGTTCCTCGCCAACAGCCTGTTCAAACACCGTCAGGCCGAGCGCGTGATTGCCGTTGAGCTGCCAAAACACCGCTCCTGCATGCACCTCGACACCGTCATGACCCACATCGACGTGGATACCTTCTCCGTCTACCCGGAAGTGGTGCGCAAAGACGCCCAGTGCTGGACGCTCACCCCGGACGGACGCGGCGGCCTGCTGCGCACGCAGGAAACCGACCTGCTGCACGCCATCGAGAAAGCGCTCGGCATTAACCAGGTACGTCTGATCACCACCGGCGGCGACGCCTTTGAGGCCGAACGCGAGCAGTGGAACGACGCCAATAACGTCCTGACCATCCGCCCCGGCGTGGTGATTGGCTACGAGCGCAACGTCTGGACCAACGAGAAATACGACAAAGCGGGTATCACCGTGCTGCCTATCCCGGGCGACGAACTCGGACGCGGCCGCGGCGGCGCGCGCTGCATGAGCTGCCCGCTGGAACGCGACGGAATTTAAAGGAGCCATCATGGAACGAAAACCCACTCTGGTTGTGGCCCTGGGCGGCAACGCGCTGCTCAAGCGCGGCGAGCCGCTGGAAGCGGAGATCCAGCGCCAGAACATCGAGCAGGCCGCCCGCACCATCGCCGGGCTGACGGCGCAGTGGCGCGTGGTGCTGGTGCACGGCAACGGCCCGCAGGTCGGACTGCTGGCGCTGCAGAACAGCGCCTACGACAAAGTCACGCCCTACCCGCTGGACGTTCTTGGCGCCGAAAGCCAGGGAATGATCGGCTACATGCTCCAGCAGGCGCTGAAAAACAGCCTGCCGCAGCGGGAGGTGAGCGTTCTGCTCACCCAGGTGGAAGTGGACGCCGCCGACCCGGCCTTCAGCAACCCGACCAAATACATCGGCCCGGTGTACAGCGAAGCCCAGGCAAAAACGCTGGCCGCGGAGAAAGGCTGGGTTTTTAAGGCCGACGGCAGCTACGTCCGCCGCGTGGTGCCCTCTCCGCAGCCGAAGCGCATCGTTGAGAGCGACGCCATCACGGCGCTGATCCAGCGCGATCACCTGGTGATCTGCAACGGCGGCGGCGGGGTGCCGGTGGTGGAAAACGCCAACGGCTATCGCGGGATCGAGGCGGTAATCGACAAAGACCTCTCCGCCGCCCTGCTGGCACGCCAGATCGAAGCCGATGCCCTGCTGATCCTGACCGATGCCGACGCGGTGTACCTCGACTGGGGCAAACCAACCCAGCGTCCGCTGGCGCAGGTAACGCCGGAGCTGCTCAGGGGCATGCAGTTCGACGCCGGATCGATGGGGCCGAAGGTGGCCGCCTGCCGCGAGTTCGTTGAAGCCTGCAATGGGATAGCCGGGATCGGCGCGCTGGCCGACGGCGCGGAGATCCTCGCGGGCGAGAAAGGCACGCTGATTCGTAACTGAACACTCATTTTAAAAAGGATTTAGCCATGACCATCAACCTGAAAAACCGCAACTTCCTCAAACTGCTGGACTACACCCCGGCGGAGATCCAGTACCTGATCGACCTCGCCATCGAGCTCAAGGCCGCCAAAAAAGCCGGGCGCGAGAAGCAAACCCTGGTCGGGAAAAACATCGCCCTGATCTTTGAAAAAACCTCCACCCGCACCCGCTGCGCCTTCGAAGTGGGCGCGTTCGACCAGGGCGCGCAGGTCACCTATCTCGGCCCAAGCGGATCGCAGATTGGCCATAAAGAGTCAATGAAAGACACCGCCCGCGTGCTGGGCCGCATGTATGACGGCATCGAATATCGCGGCTACGGGCAGGCCATCGTCGAAGAGCTGGGCGAGTACGCGGGCGTGCCGGTGTGGAACGGCCTGACCGACGAGTTCCACCCAACGCAAATTCTCGCCGACCTGATGACCATGCTGGAGCACTCCCCGGGCAAAACCCTGCCGGAGCTGAGCTTTGCCTATCTCGGCGACGCGCGCAACAACATGGGCAACTCCCTGATGGTCGGTGCGGCCAAGATGGGGATGGATATCCGCCTCGTCGCGCCGAAATCCTTCTGGCCGGAAGCGGGGCTGGTTGAGCAGTGCCGCGCCATTGCGAAAGAGACGGGCGCGCGCATCACCCTCACCGACGACGTGGAAGAAGGCGTGCAGGGGACCGATTTCCTCTACACCGACGTGTGGGTCTCCATGGGCGAGCCGAAGGAAGCCTGGGCCGAGCGCGTCAGCCTGATGAAGCCGTATCAGATTAACGCGCAGGTGATGAAGGCCACCGGCAACCCGAACGTCAAATTCATGCACTGCCTGCCGGCATTCCACAACGAGCACACTAAGGTGGGCCGCGAGATCGAGATGGCGTACGGGCTGAAGGGGCTGGAAGTAACGGAAGAGGTCTTCGAATCACCGAACTCCATCGTCTTCGACGAAGCAGAGAACCGCATGCACACCATTAAAGCGGTCATGGTGGCGACACTCGGCGACTAATCACCGCCCGGCGCGCCGCGGGGCGCGCCGGGTTTCAGGAGAACATCATGGGCAAGTTCAAGTTTCCCTCCGCTTACACCATTCTCTTTTTTCTGATTGCCGTCGTGGCCGTGCTGACGTGGATTGTCCCGGCCGGGCAGTACCATATGGCAATGAACGAGGCGCTCGGCAAAGACGTCCCCGTTGCAGGCACCTACGCGCACGTCGCGGCGCATCCGCAGGGGCTGGTTTCGGTGCTGATGGCGCCGATTGCCGGGCTGTACGATCCGGAATCCGGCCAGGCCGGGGCGATCGACGTGGCGCTGTTTATTCTGATCATCGGGGGATTCCTCGGGATCGTCACCAAAACCGGGGCGATTGACGCCGGGATCGAGCGTGTGACCACCCGGCTGCGCGGACGCGAGGAGTGGATGATCCCGATCCTGATGGCGCTGTTTGCCGCAGGCGGCACGATTTACGGTATGGCCGAAGAGTCGCTGCCCTTCTATACCTTACTGGTGCCGGTGATGCTGGCCGCGCGGTTCGATCCGGTTGTCGCTGCCTCTACCGTGCTGCTCGGGGCGGGGATCGGCACCCTCGGCTCCACCATTAACCCGTTTGCCACGGTGATCGCCGCCAACGCCGCCGGGATCCCCTTCACCAACGGCATCGCCCTGCGCGTGGCGCTGCTGGTCATCGGCTGGATCATCTGCGTGGCGTGGGTGATGCGCTACGCCCGCAAGGTGCGTAAGGATCCCTCGCAGTCCATCGTTGCAGACAAGCAGGAGGAGAACCTCGCCCATTTCCTCGGCAACAAGGGCGAACAGTCCCTGGAATTCACCCCGGTGCGCAAAATCATCCTGGTGATTTTCGCTCTGGCCTTCGCGGTGATGATTTACGGCGTGGCGGTGCTGGGCTGGTGGATGGCGGAGATTTCAGCGGTGTTTCTCGCCAGCGCGATCATTGTCGGCCTGATTGCCCGCATGAGCGAAGAGGAGCTGACGTCGACGTTTATCAACGGCGCGCGAGATTTGCTGGGCGTCGCGCTGATTATCGGCATCGCGCGCGGTATCGTAGTCATCATGGATAAGGGCATGATTACCCACACCATTTTGCACAGCGCGGAAGGGCTGGTCAGCGGGTTGTCCACGGTAGCGTTTATCAACGTGATGTACTGGCTGGAAGTCGTGCTGTCGTTTCTTGTGCCTTCTTCATCCGGCCTGGCCGTTCTGACGATGCCGATCATGGCGCCGCTTGCTGATTTCGCTAACGTCAACCGCGACCTGGTGGTTACGGCTTACCAGTCGGCCTCCGGCATCGTTAACCTTGTCACGCCGACCTCTGCGGTGGTTATGGGCGGGCTGGCTATCGCCCGGGTACCTTACGTGCGCTACCTGAAATGGGTGGCGCCGCTGCTGGCGATCCTGACGGTGGTGATTATGGTGGCGTTAAGTCTGGGGGCGTTGTTGTAATTTGCCGGATGGCGCTGCGCTTATCCGGCCTACGGATCGGTGCGGTGTCACCGGTTATTTCGGGAACTGATATGGGAAACATGATGGATTACGAAGAGTACTCTCCCAAAGAACAGCTGCAGCTCACGGTGTGCCAGCGTTTGATCGCCGAAAAGAGTTACCTTTCGCAGGAAGAGATTCGCCGCGACCTGCAGGAGCGAGGGTTTGACAGCATCAGCCAGTCGACCGTTTCGCGATTGCTGAAGTTGCTCGGAGTCATAAAAATTCGAAATGCCAAAGGGCTAAAGATTTATTCGTTGAATCCTCAGCTGCGCCCTGCCCCCGACGCCGCGCGTACCGTTTCGGAAATGGTGGTCAGCGTTGAGCATAATAGCGAGTTTATCCTTGTCCATACCGTCGCCGGATATGGCCGCGCGGTGGCGCGTATTCTGGATTATCACCAGCTTCCGGAAATTTTAGGCGTGGTGGCCGGCAGCAGTATTGTCTGGGTCGCCCCCCGGGTGGTGAAGCGCACCGCGCTGGTGCATAAACAAATTAATTATTTACTCAGAACGCATTAATATTCACAAAGAACCGTTTGCATTGAGTAAAGCGTGCATTAAATCGCTTGATCCGAAAAGCGAGCTGCGTATAATGCCCGACAATTTGCCGGGAGGAAGCATGGTCAAGCGTGTACGACATAACGTCTTACCGCGTCTGAAATCAGACGCTGGCCTGCCGTTTTTCTTCCCGTTGCTAAACCTATTCCCAGAGCCCCTCATTTGAGGGGCTTTTTTTTGCCCGGCGTCAGGAGATAAACATGAATCCGCTTTATCAAAAACACATCATTTCCATAAACGACCTCAGCCGCGAAGAGCTGGAACTGGTTCTGGAAACCGCGGCAAAACTGAAGGCCAATCCGCAACCGGAGCTGCTGAAGCACAAGGTGATTGCGAGCTGCTTCTTTGAAGCCTCGACCCGCACCCGCCTCTCCTTTGAGACCTCCATGCACCGCCTGGGCGCGAGCGTGGTGGGCTTCTCTGACAGCAGCAACACGTCGCTGGGTAAAAAAGGCGAGACCCTGGCGGATACCATTTCAGTGATCAGCACCTACGTCGACGCGATTGTGATGCGTCACCCGCAGGAGGGCGCGGCGCGCCTGGCAACCGAGTTCTCCGGCGGCATTCCGGTGCTGAACGCCGGTGACGGTGCCAACCAGCACCCAACGCAGACGCTGCTGGATCTGTTCACCATTCAGGAGACCCAGGGCAAGCTCGAGAACCTGAACATCGCCATGGTTGGCGACCTGAAGTATGGCCGCACCGTCCACTCCCTAACCCAGGCGCTGGCGAAATTTAACGGCAACCGCTTCTACTTCATCGCCCCGGAGGCGCTGGCGATGCCGCAGTACATTCTCGACATGCTGGACGAGAAAGGCATTGCGTGGAGCCTGCATGCCAGCATCGAAGAGGTGATGAGCCACGTGGATATTCTGTACATGACCCGCGTGCAGAAAGAGCGTCTTGACCCGTCCGAATACGCCAACGTGAAGGCGCAGTTCGTGCTGCGCGCCAGCGACCTGGAAGGCGCGCGCGACAACATGAAGGTCCTGCATCCGCTGCCGCGCATCGATGAGATCACCACAGACGTGGATAAAACGCCGCACGCCTGGTACTTCCAGCAGGCCGGGAACGGCATCTTCGCTCGCCAGGCGTTACTGGCACTGGTTCTGAATCGCGAATTAGCTCTGTAAGGGGAGACGACCATGACACACGATAACAAACTCCAGGTTGAAGCCATCAAGCGTGGCACCGTGATTGACCATATCCCTGCGCAGGTGGGCTTTAAGCTGCTGACGCTGTTCAAACTGACCGAAACTGACCAGCGCATCACCATCGGCCTGAACCTGCCGTCGGGTGAGATGGGCCGCAAAGACCTGATCAAAATCGAGAACACCTTCCTGACCGACGAGCAGGTTAACCAGCTGTCGCTGTACGCGCCGGACGCCACCGTCAACCGCATCGACGAGTACGAAGTGGTCGGCAAATCCCGCCCGAGCCTGCCAGAACGTATCGAAAGCGTGCTGGTCTGCCCGAACAGCAACTGCATCAGTCATGCTGAGCCGGTTTCCTCCAGTTTCGCAGTGAAAAAGCGCGCGAATGACATCGCGCTCAAATGCAAATACTGCGAAAAAGAGTTTTCTCATTATGTGGTGCTGGCCAACTAATTGAGGTTGGTAATGAAATCCCGGCTGTTATAATGGCCGGGAACATTCTTAACGCTGTAATTCTGGAGAAAACATGAGCAAAGTACTCGCGACGGAAAATGCACCAGCCGCTATCGGCCCTTACGTTCAGGGCGTTGATCTGGGCAGCATGATCATCACTTCAGGTCAGATCCCCGTAAACCCAAAAACCGGCGCGGTGCCGGAAGATGTCGCGGCGCAGGCGCGTCAGTCGCTGGAAAACGTGCAGGCTATCGTTGAATCTGCCGGCCTGAAAGTGGGTGATATCGTGAAAACCACCGTGTTCGTGAAGGATCTGAACGATTTCGCGACCGTTAACGCCACCTACGAAGCGTTCTTCACCGAGCATAACGCCACCTTCCCGGCGCGCTCCTGCGTGGAAGTGGCGCGTCTGCCAAAAGACGTGAAAATTGAAATCGAAGCGATTGCCGTTCGTCGCTAATTCGCTTTGGCGATGAAAAAAGGCAGCCCAGGCTGCCTTTTTTGTTGCTTGCTACTGATTCCGCGTGGCGCGCAGCAGCGTCTCCAGCGGATACACCGCCGCAATCACCACTTCGTCCTGCACCTTCGCCGCGTTATCCAGCTCGCTCTGAATCGAGGCGATCTCTTTGTCATCCAGCGTGCCCTGACGCGCCACCAGGTCGGTGAGCCGCAGGCCAATCGACGCCAGCTTATCCACCTCCTGGATCACCGGCTTCATCGCCTTCAGCTGATAGCTGTTTTCGCTTAAGGCCAGCGCGTCGCTGGTGTTGCTCTGCCAGCGGTTAAAGACGTGACGCAGGGCGTCGGCGCTTTCCGTGTCTTCCGCATCGCTCACCAGACGGTCCGCCCACTTGTGCATCTGGCGCACGGTGGTGCTTTCGGCGTTCAGCGCATCCGCAAAGCGGTTGAGCGGCTCGAACTGATGGTAGTTTCCGGCCTGGAACTTCAGGTGCTGGCGGGTGTAATACTGAGCCGGTTCAATCGCCTGCGCGAGGACCTGCAGCGGCAGCGTGTCGGCATTACCGGCGAGGCGCGTGAACTGCACCTGCTGCTGGGTATGCTGCTGCAGCCCGACCGACACCGTCGACCAGCTGTCCATCGCCTGCAGGCGGGTGTACATGTTGTCGACGTCGTTGACGTCCTGCGCGGACCAGAGCCGCTCCGCCACCGCAAACGTACGTGGCCACAGGCGAATATCCAGCACCGGCGCCACCACGTTTTCCGCCCACAGCGCCGCTTCGCCGCCGAGCAGGTTGGACTGGTTCGCCACGTCCGGCACGACGGGCGGAACGCCTTTCGGCACGTCGTCCAGACGCGTGCCGCTAATCGGATAGCGCGTATTCCCGACGAGGAAATAACCGGAGAGTTTGTCGTTATCAACGGTGACAACCGGGCGCGTTTCGCCCATCCAGGTATCGACGGTGAAGGTCACCTGATTGTCATCCCGCCATTCAATATCCTGCACCGCGCGGCGGGATTTCCCGGCAAAATCAATAAACCCGCGCCAGCCGGCATCCCCTTTCACCAGCGTGAAGCTCCCCTCCACCGGCTTGCCCTTCAGGCGCGGCATGGAGAAGGCCCAGCTCTGGGCGCTGTCGGTATCCGCTATCACGTCCACGCCGTTTAACCCCTGCGGGACGATCTCGTTGCGGTAGTGATAGGCGGTGGACTGGGGCTGGTCGAGATAAAAGCCGGTCGACAGAATGCCCTTGTAGCCGTTCTGCGCCACCTGCCCCAGCGCGTCCTGGCCCTGCCAGGACTGGATCAGAATGCTTTTCGGCAGATCGGGATGGTAGATCTCATCCCAGCCGACCATCTGGCGGCGATGCTTCTCGAGGATCGTTTCCAGCTTGCGGTTGAAGTACGCCTGCAGCGCGTGGCTGTCCGCCAGCCTGTTGTCGCGCATAAACTGCTGGATGGCCGGATTCGCTTTCCACTGGCTGTCGTCCACCTCGTCACCGCCGATGTGCAGATACGGATCGGGGAAGATCGCCGCCAGTTCGCTGACCATCGCGTCGGCAAAAGCGTAAGTTGCGTCTTTTGTCGGATCCAGCACCGGCTTCAGCACGCCCCAGTGGCGTTCCATGGCGTACGGCCCCGGCGCGCTCATCAGCTCCGGGTAGGCCACGGCAATCGCCGAGGCGTGGCCCGGCATGTCGATCTCCGGCACCACGCGAATACCGCGCTCGGCGGCGTAACGCACCACCTCGCGCATCTGCTCAGGCGTGTAGAACAGCCCGTCGCTGGCAAGCTGGGTTAATTTTGGATAACGCTTCGAGCTGAAGCGCCAGCCCTGGTCGTCGGTCAAATGCCAGTGCAGCACGTTGAGCTTCGCCGCGGCCATGCCGTCGATCTGGCGTTTGATATCCGGCAGCGGGAGAAAGTGGCGTGCCGAATCGAGCAGCAGCCCGCGCCACGGGAAGCGCGGTGAATCTTCAATGGTCACCCACGGGATCGAGGTGTTTTCCGCCCCGTTCTGCACCAGCTGGAGCAAAGTTTCCATGGCGCGCAAGGCACCGAAGCGGGTGTTGGCGGAGATGTTCACGCCGTTGGCGTCCACCGTGAGCTTATAGCTTTCATCGCTGTCCGGCAGCGGCTGCGGCTTCACCTTTTTAGCGATGGCGATGCGGATAGTTGGTTTGTCTGGCTTTTCAGCCTGAGGCTGCAGCGTCCAGCCGGTTTGCAGGGCGATGCGCTGGCGCAGTCGGTTGACGGCGTCACCGAGATCGTCCCCGCTGACGCTTACAGAAACGTTGTTGCTAAGCACCAGTGCGCCCTGGGTCGTCGGGCGTTCGACCTTCGCAGGCCAGGGCATTAAGGGGAGATCCCCTGCCGGGGCGGCAAAGGCAGAGGCGCCGAGCATCAGCCCGGCGGTTAAGAGACTGTACCGTAACATGAATGTTCCTTATCTGACGGGCCAAATAAAGGCAAAACATTCTGTTAACATGCGCTCATTTTGTCGTCAAGCGAATGCGCCGACGGAGATCACAGGTTGTTGAATTTGGGAGAAAAGCTATTGCCGGGTGGCGGCTTCGCCTTACCCGGCCTACGTTTGGATCGTAGGCCCGGTAAGCGCAGCGCCACCGGGCTTGCCGTTACTGCCACCCATACCGACGCGCATAGAACCCTTTCACCATCTGGGTCAGCACCATATAACCGGCGAGGATCGCCACCAGCCACGGGAAGTAGCTCAGCGGCAGCGCCTGCAGCTGCAGGTAGCTTGCCAGCGGTGAGAACGGCAGCGCGATGCCGAGCGCCATCACAATCCCCGTCATCATAATCAGCGGCCACGCGGCGCGGCTCTGGATAAACGGAATGCGGCGCGTGCGGATCATATGCACAATCAGCGTCTGGGACAGCAGACCTACCACGAACCAGCCGGACTGGAACAGCGTCTGGTGTTCCGGGGTGTTGGCGTGGAACACAAACCACATCAGGCAGAAGGTCAGGATGTCGAAGATGGAGCTGATCGGGCCAAAGAACAGCATAAAGCGCCCAAGATCTGCCGGGTTCCAGTGCTGCGGCTTCTGGATCTGCTCGTCGTCCACGTTATCAAACGGGATCGCCACCTGAGACACGTCGTACATCAGGTTCTGGATCAGCAGGTGCAGCGGCAGCATCGGCAGGAACGGCAGAAACGCGCTCGCCACCAGCACGCTGAAGACGTTACCGAAGTTGGAGCTGGCGGTCATCTTGATGTACTTGAGCATATTGGCAAAGGTACGGCGCCCTTCGATCACGCCCTCCTCCAGCACCATCAGGCTCTTTTCCAGCAGAATGATATCCGCCGCTTCGCGGGCAATATCCACCGCCCCGTCTACGGAGATACCGATATCCGCCGCACGCAGGGCGGGCGCATCGTTGATGCCGTCGCCCATGAAGCCCACCACGTGCCCTTCTCGCTTAAGCAGGGTGACGATGCGCTCTTTGTGCATCGGCGTCAGGCGGGCAAACAGCGTGGTGCGCTGGGCCAGCTTCGCCAGTTCGTCATCAGAGAGATGTTCAATATCGCTCCCCACCACCACGTCGCCCGCGTCCAGCCCCACCTCGTGGCACACTTTGGCCGCCACCAGCTCGCTGTCGCCGGTGAGGATTTTCACGGTAATACCGCTCGCCTTCAGCGCCTTCAGCGCCGGGGCGGTGGTCTCTTTCGGCGGATCGAGGAAGGCGATGTAGCCCTCGAGGATCAGATCGGATTCGTCAATACGCTGGTAATCCCCCTCCCGCGCGGGCAGGAACTTGCTCGCCACCGCCACCACGCGCAGCCCCTGACGGTTGAGGTTGTCGGTGACGCGCTTGATGCGGCGCAGCATGGTGTCGTCCAGCGGCACGATGTCGCCGTTATAGCGCACCTGCGTCGACACGTTCAGGATCTCCTGCAGCGCCCCTTTGCAGATCAGCTGATGCACGTTCGGCTGCTCGCTCACCACCACCGACATCCGGCGGCGCTCGAAGTCGAACGGGATCTCATCCACCTTCTGCCAGCGGCCGGAGAGCGTGCGGGCGGACTCTTCATCCACCCCTTCCAGCACGGCGACGTCGAGCAGGTTTTTCAGCCCGGTCTGGTAATGGCTGTTCAGCCACGCGCTGTGCAGCACGCGCTCGCTGGTTTTGCCGGAAATGTCGGTGTGGTTCTCCAGCACGATTTTATCCTGCGTCAGGGTGCCGGTTTTATCGGTGCAGAGAATGTCCATCGCGCCAAAGTTCTGAATGGCATCAAGGTGTTTGACGATCACCTTCTGTTTAGAGAGCTTCACCGCCCCGCGCGCCAGCGTAGAGGTGACAATCATCGGCAGCATTTCCGGCGTTAAGCCGACCGCCACGGAGAGCGCGAACAGCGCCGCCTCCCACCAGTCGCCTTTGGTGTAGCCGTTGATCAGCAGCACGATTGGCGTCATCACCATCATAAAGCGGATCAGCAGCATGCTGACGCGGCCAATCCCTTTCTGGAAGGCATTCGGCTCGCTCTCCTGCTCGCTGACGCGCCCGGCAAGCTGACCAAACCAGGTGTTGCCCCCGGTGGCAGTGACAATCGCCTGCGCGGTGCCGCTGACGACCGTGGTCCCCATAAAGCACAGGGTGTCGCACTCGAGCGGGTTCATCTGCTGCGGGTCGCGGCTGCGCGCCACCTTTTCAACGGGCAGGGATTCGCCGGTCAGGGAAGCCTGCGCCACAAAGAGATCGCGCGCCTGGATGATGCGTAAATCCGCCGGGATCATGTCCCCCGCGGCCAGCTTCACCAGATCGCCCGGCACCAGCTGGTCAATAGGCAATTCCACCCAGGCGTTTTCGCCGAGATCGTTGATCACGCGCGAGACGGTCGCGGTGTTGCTGACCATCGCCTTCAGGGCGTCCGCCGCTTTGGTGGAGCGGGCCTCCTGAATAAAGTTCAGCAGCGTGGAGATGCCCACCATCAGGGCAATCACCCCTGCGGCAAACAGATCTTCCGTCGCGTAGGAGATGAGGCCGAGCACGGTCAGCAGCAGGTTGAACGGGTTGCGGTAGCAGAGCCACAGATGCACCCACCACGGAGAGGGCTTTTGCGCCGGAATGAGGTTATCGCCATGCACGGCGCGGATTTTTTCCACTTCTGCCGCGTTCAGCCCTTCCGGGTGTCCGCCAAAGGCGCGCCAGACTTCGTTTTCATCCATCGCCGCCACGTTCAGGCAGCGTTCGGTCAGGGACGCGGGGATCGCCGCCCCCGCCATGTTTTTGGCGTTTGGCAGCGGGTCGCGCTGAACAAGACGGTGTGGCAGGTGGCGGCTCAGCAGGGCCTGCAGCTGCCGGGTGATATTTTTAAACATCGTCATTCCTCCGCATCCGCAAAGGCGGACGCAGCATTTCCTTCAGGCGTGGCAAAGCCGTACCTGAGAGGCACTCAATTTTTCAAGCAGGAACGTTTGGAACGCTGCTGCCTCACATCACCGGTGAGTCAGCAACAGGCTGGCTTACCGGAAAGAACGCATTCTCCCGTTCAGGAGAGGTGTGGGATCGGGATCCATGAAGCCTCCGGTAAGTAAAAAGTAGGGTGTCGCCGCGCAGTATAAGGATTTAAGCGTACCCTTTTTGATGATTCGGGCGGTATTATACCCCCCTGCAAATAAACCGAACGTAAACCAGATTTAGCCCATAGCGAAATCGCGCTATAGCATTAGGCTCAATTCATTACATTGTCGTTGTTACAGGGAATACAGCATGCAGAACCGCCTTACGATTAAAGACATCGCGCGTTTAAGCGGCGTGGGGAAATCGACCGTCTCACGCGTGCTGAACAACGAAAGCGGCGTCAGCGAACGCACCCGCGAGCGCGTTGAGGCGGTCATGAATCAGCACGGTTTTTCCCCTTCCCGATCCGCGCGCGCCATGCGCGGGCAGAGTGACAAAGTGGTCGCCATCATTGTCTCGCGTCTGGATTCTCTGTCTGAAAACCTCGCCGTGCAGACCATGCTGCCCGCCTTCTATGAGCAGGGATATGACCCGATCATGATGGAGAGCCAGTTCTCGCCCCAGCTGGTGGAAGAGCATCTGGGGATGCTTCAGCGGCGCAACATTGACGGCGTGGTGCTGTTCGGCTTTACCGGCATCAAAGACGAGATGCTGAAACCCTGGCAGCCGTCGCTGGTGCTGCTGGCGCGCGATGCCCACGGTTTTGCCTCCGTCTGCTATGACGACGAGGGCGCGATTATCACCCTGATGCAGCGCCTGTTTGACGAAGGCCATCGCCACATCAGCTTCCTCGGCGTACCGCACGCGGACGTTACCACCGGCAAGCGACGCCATGAGGCCTATCTGGCGTTTTGCAAAAAGCACAACCTCTCCGCCGTGGCCTCCCTGCCGG
The DNA here is from genome assembly GCF_000286655.1 of Enterobacter sp. SST3. Lineage (NCBI taxonomy): Bacteria > Pseudomonadati > Pseudomonadota > Gammaproteobacteria > Enterobacterales > Enterobacteriaceae > Enterobacter > Enterobacter sp. SST3. Next base: position 103,573 of record NZ_ALNS01000016.1, read on the forward strand.
GGCTGGGCATGAAGCAGGGCTACGAGCAGGTCGCCAGCGTCCTGACGCCGCAGACCACCGCGCTGGTGTGCGCCACGGATACGCTGGCGCTGGGCGCGAGTAAATATCTGCAGGAGCAGCGTATCGACAGTCTGCAGGTGGCGAGCGTCGGCAGCACGCCGCTGATGAAGTTTTTGCACCCGGAGATCATCACCGTCGATCCGGGCTACGCTGAGTCCGGCAGACAGGCCGCCGCGCAGCTGATCGAGCAGATCAACGGGCGCGCAGAGCCGCGTCAGATCGTAATTCCTGCCCACCTTTCATAACCCCCACCAATCGGTTTATTGTGATCTTCGCCCGATTTCGGGAACGTTCCCATTTTCGCCGTTACGCTGAAGGAGTAGGCTTGCGCTCAGGTCATTACACCCCCTCACCATCTGTCATGAGGTTTCATGATGAGTAAAGTCAAACAAGCAGATATTGATCAGCTGATCGTCCTGGTCGGCGGCCGCGAAAACATCGCAACCGTCAGCCATTGCATTACCCGCCTGCGCTTCGTGCTGAACGATCCGGCCAAAGCGAACCCGAAGGCGATTGAAGAGCTTTCCATGGTAAAAGGCTGCTTCACCAACGCCGGTCAGTTCCAGGTGGTGATTGGTACCGAAGTGGGCGATTACTATCAGGCTCTGCTGGCGACCACCGGGCACAGCGCGGCGGATAAAGAGCAGGCCAAGAAGGCTGCGCGCCAGAATATGAAGTGGCACGAGCAGCTGATTTCCCACTTCGCGGAGATCTTCTTCCCGCTGCTGCCGGCGCTGATCAGCGGAGGCCTGATTTTAGGCTTCCGTAACGTCATCGGTGACGTGCCGATGAGCGACGGCAAGACCCTGGCGCAGATGTACCCGGCGCTGAAAACCGTGTACGACTTCCTGTGGCTGATTGGCGAAGCGATCTTCTTCTATCTGCCGGTCGGGATTTGCTGGTCCGCAGTGCGCAAGATGGGCGGTACGCCGATCCTCGGTATTGTGCTCGGCGTCACGCTGGTCTCTCCGCAGTTAATGAACGCTTACTTACTTGGTCAACAGGTGCCAGAGGTGTGGAACTTTGGCCTGTTTAGCATCGCCAAAGTGGGCTATCAGGCGCAGGTCATTCCGGCCCTGCTGGCGGGCCTGGCGCTGGGCTTTATTGAAACCCGACTGAAACGCATCGTGCCGGATTACCTTTATCTGGTGGTGGTGCCGGTGTGCTCGCTGATTCTGGCGGTCTTCCTGGCGCATGCCTTTATCGGTCCGTTTGGCCGCATGATTGGCGACGGCGTGGCCTTCGCGGTGCGTCACCTGATGACCGGCAGCTTCGCCCCGATTGGCGCCGCGCTGTTTGGCTTCCTGTACGCCCCGCTGGTGATCACCGGCGTGCACCAGACCACGCTGGCGATTGATATGCAGATGATCCAGAGCCTCGGCGGCACGCCGGTCTGGCCGATTATCGCCCTGTCGAACATTGCTCAGGCGTCCGCGGTGACCGGCATCATTATCGTCAGCCGCAAGCACAACGAACGCGAGATCTCCGTTCCGGCGGCCATCTCCGCCTACCTCGGCGTCACCGAACCGGCAATGTACGGTATCAACCTGAAATACCGCTTCCCGATGCTCTGCGCGATGATCGGTTCCGGTCTGGCAGGCCTGGTGTGTGGACTGAACGGCGTGATGGCGAACGGGATTGGCGTCGGCGGCCTGCCGGGCATCCTCTCCATCCAGCCCGCTTACTGGCAGGTGTTTGCCCTGGCAATGGCCATCGCCATCATCGTCCCAATGGCGCTGACCACCGTGGTTTACCAGCGTAAGTTCCGTCAGGGCTCGCTGCAGATTGTTTAACTTCATCTTTCGGGGCGCAGTTGCGCCCCTTCGCATTTGCAGGAACGCATTATGAATACCCTTCCTCACTGGTGGCAGAACGGCGTCATCTATCAGATCTATCCCAAGAGCTTCCAGGACACCACCGGCAGCGGCACCGGCGATTTACGCGGCGTGACGCAGCGTCTGGACTATCTGAAAACCCTCGGCATTGACGCCATCTGGCTGACGCCGTTTTATATCTCTCCGCAGGTGGACAACGGCTACGACGTGGCGAACTACACCGCCATCGATCCGGCCTACGGCACGCTGGATGATTTCGACGAGCTGGTCGCTGAGGCGCACGCGCGCGGCATTCGCATCGTGCTGGACATGGTGTTTAACCACACCTCCACGCAGCACGCCTGGTTCCGCGAGTCGCTGAACAAAGCGAGCCCGTACCGCCAGTTCTACATCTGGCGAGACGGCACGCCGGAGCAGCTTCCCAACAACTGGCGCTCCAAGTTTGGCGGCAACGCCTGGCGCTGGCACGCCGAGAGCGAGCAGTATTACCTGCACCTGTTCGCGCCAGAGCAGGCGGACCTCAACTGGGAAAACCCGGCGGTGCGCGCCGAGCTGAAAAAGGTGTGCGAGTTCTGGGCCGATCGCGGCGTGGACGGCCTGCGTCTGGACGTCATTAACCTGATTTCAAAAGATCAGGATTTCCCTGACGACAACATCGGCGACGGTCGCCGCTTCTATACCGACGGGCCGCGCATTCATGAATATCTCCAGGAGATGAGCCGCGACGTCTTTACCCCGCGCAACCTGATGACGGTAGGCGAGATGTCCTCGACCTCGCTGGAGAACTGCCAGCAGTATGCTTCTCTCGACGGGCGCGAGCTGTCGATGACCTTTAACTTCCATCATCTGAAGGTGGACTACCCGGGCGGCGAAAAGTGGACGCTGGCGAAGCCGGACTTCGTGGCGCTGAAAACCCTCTTCCGCCACTGGCAGCAGGGGATGCACAACAAAGCCTGGAATGCGCTGTTCTGGTGTAACCACGACCAGCCGCGCATCGTGTCGCGCTTTGGTGATGAAGGCGAACACCGCGTACCGGCGGCGAAGATGCTCGGCATGGTGCTGCACGGGATGCAGGGCACGCCGTATATCTATCAGGGTGAAGAGCTTGGCATGACCAACCCGCACTTCAGCCGCATCACCGACTATCGCGACGTGGAAAGCCTGAACATGTTCGCCGAACTGCGCGCCAGCGGCCGCGAGCCGGATGAATTACTGGCGATTCTGGCGAGTAAATCCCGCGACAACGGGCGAACCCCAATGCAGTGGGACGCGTCGCACAACGCGGGCTTTACCGAGGGCGAGCCGTGGATTGGCGTCTGCGATAACTACGAAACCGTGAACGCCCGCGCGGCGCTGGACGATGCGGATTCGGTGTTCTACACCTATCAGTCGCTGATTCGCCTGCGCAAAACCCTGCCGGTGCTGACGTGGGGGGATTATGAGGATCTCCTGCCGGAACACCCTTCCCTGTGGTGCTATCGCCGCCAGTGGCAGGGGCAGACGCTGATGGTGGTGGCGAACCTGAGTCCTACTCCGCAGGAATGGCAGACAGAGGCTCTCAGCGATAAGTCGCAGGTTCTGATGAGTAACTACCCGGCACCGCAAACGACGTCACTCCGTCCATTTGAAGCCGTCTGGTGGTTGCAGCAGTAACTTTCCCCTGCCGGGTGCGGCTCAGCACCCGGCTTACTTTACTGTTTTTGTTGAATAATTAATCAGATTTTTCTCGCCCGCCTTTACAATCGCTGAAGCGCCCGTCGTTTGTACTCTCGTCTTTTTACTTTGTTCTGCATCAAATAAATCGCAAACATGTTTGATGCAAATCACTATATGTAGCACTTAAAATGCACGCCGACCCAACATCTTGTATTTATCGTCTACTATTCCAACAACAAGACGGCGCTTACGCTGGCCGGAATTGTGGATAACACGAGCTGGGAACGCGGGAAGTCTTTGGCCTGGCGGGAAATGCGTCCGGTGAATACTTCTCCACCTCTGTGGATAACCTGTTTTTAAAAATGGAGTGATCATGACACCGCATGTGATGAAACGTGATGGCTGTAAAGTGCCGTTTAAATCAGAGCGCATCCAGGAAGCCATTCTGCGTGCAGCTAAAGCAGCGGGAGTCGATGACGCAGATTACTGCGCCACCGTCGCAGAAGTCGTTAGCAGCCAGATGAATGAACGCAGCCAGGTTGATATCAACGAGATCCAGACCGCGGTTGAGAACCAGCTCATGGCAGGGCCCTACAAGCAGCTGGCGCGCGCCTACATTGAGTACCGCCACGATCGCGACGTCCAGCGCGAGAAGCGCGGCCGCCTGAACCAGGAGATCCGTGGCCTGGTGGAGCAGACCAACTCTGCGCTGCTCAATGAAAACGCCAATAAAGACAGTAAAGTGATCCCCACCCAGCGCGACCTGCTGGCCGGTATCGTCGCCAAACACTATGCCCGTCAGCATCTGCTGCCGCGCGACGTGGTCTCGGCGCACGAGCGCGGCGAAATTCACTACCACGATCTCGACTATTCGCCGTTTTTCCCGATGTTCAACTGCATGCTGATCGATCTGAAAGGCATGCTGACCCACGGCTTTAAAATGGGTAACGCGGAGATTGAACCGCCTAAGTCGATCTCCACGGCTACCGCGGTCACGGCGCAGATCATCGCTCAGGTCGCCAGCCATATTTACGGCGGCACCACCATTAACCGCATTGACGAAGTGCTGGCCCCGTTCGTAACGGCGAGCTTCAACAAGCACCGTAAAACCGCCGAAGAGTGGCAGATTCCGGACGCGGACGGCTATGCGCATTCCCGTACCGAGAAAGAGTGCTACGACGCCTTCCAGTCGCTGGAATATGAGGTGAACACGCTGCACACCGCCAACGGCCAGACGCCGTTTGTAACCTTCGGCTTTGGCCTGGGCACCAGCTGGGAATCACGCCTGATCCAGCAGTCGATCCTGCGCAACCGTATTTCCGGCCTCGGCAAAAACCGTAAAACCGCCGTGTTCCCGAAACTGGTGTTCGCGATTCGCGACGGCCTGAACCACAAGTTTGGTGACCCGAACTACGACATCAAACAGCTGGCGCTGGAGTGCGCGAGCAAGCGCATGTACCCGGACATCCTGAACTACGATCAGGTCGTCAAAGTCACCGGTTCGTTTAAAACGCCAATGGGCTGCCGCAGCTTCCTCGGCGTCTACGAGGATGAAAACGGCGAGCAGATCCACGACGGGCGTAACAACCTGGGCGTGATCAGCCTCAACCTGCCGCGCATCGCGCTGGAGGCAAAAGGTAATGAAGCTGAATTCTGGAAACTGCTGGATGAGCGCCTGCAGCTGGCGCGTAAGGCGCTGATGACCCGCATTGCGCGCCTCGAAGGGGTCAAAGCCCGCGTCGCGCCGATCCTCTATATGGAAGGGGCCTGCGGCGTGCGCCTGAAGGCGGACGATGACGTATCCGAGATCTTCAAAAACGGCCGCGCGTCGATTTCGCTGGGCTACATCGGCATTCACGAGACCATCAACGCCCTGTTTGGCGACACGCACATGTACGACAGCGAAGCCCTGCGTGAGAAAGGCATCGCCATCGTTCAGCGCCTGCGCGACGCGGTAGACCAGTGGAAAGAGGAAACCGGCTACGGTTTCAGCCTGTACAGCACCCCAAGCGAGAACCTGTGCGACCGCTTCTGCCGTCTGGACACCGCCGAATTCGGGATTGTGGAAGGCGTGACCGATAAAGGGTACTACACCAACAGCTTCCACCTCGACGTCGAGAAAAAGGTGAACCCGTACGACAAGATCGACTTCGAAGCGGCCTATCCGCCGATCGCCAGCGGCGGCTTCATCTGCTACGGCGAGTACCCGAACATTCAGCACAACCTGAAGGCGCTGGAGGACGTGTGGGACTATAGCTACCAGCACGTGCCGTATTACGGGACCAACACGCCAATTGATGAGTGTTACGAGTGCGGCTTTACCGGTGAGTTCGAGTGTACGAGCAAGGGCTTCACCTGCCCGAAATGCGGCAACCACGATGCGGCCCGCGTCTCCGTGACCCGTCGCGTATGCGGCTATCTCGGCAGCCCGGACGCCCGTCCGTTTAACGCCGGCAAACAGGAAGAAGTGAAGCGCCGCGTGAAGCATCTGGGAAATGGGCAGATCGGTTAATCCGCTGCCACGTTAATGCCCGGTGGCGCTGCGCTTACCGGGCCTACGGACCGCTCTCTTTTGTAGGCCGGGTAAGCGCAGCGCCACCCGGCGTGGTTATTCGCAATGAACTATCACCAGTACTACCCTGTCGACATCGTCAACGGCCCCGGCACCCGCTGCACCCTGTTTGTTTCAGGCTGCGTCCACGAATGCCCCGGTTGCTACAACAAAAGCACCTGGCGACTCAATTCCGGCATGCCGTTCACCGCGGAGATGGAAGATAAAATCATCAACGACCTGAACGACACGCGCATCAAACGCCAGGGGATTTCGCTCTCCGGCGGCGATCCCCTGCACCCGCAAAACGTGCCGGATATGTTGAAGCTGGTGGAGCGCATTCGCGCAGAGTGTCCGGGAAAAGATATCTGGGTCTGGACGGGCTACAAGCTGGATGAACTGAATGCGCAGCAAATGGAAGTCGTGGATCTGATTAACGTGCTGGTCGACGGCAAGTTCATGCAGGATTTAAAAGACCCGGCGCTCATCTGGCGCGGCAGCAGCAACCAGGTTGTGCATCATTTGCGATGAACGCTAAAGCCGTTTATTTGCGTCGTGATAAGCGGCTGATTTCTCTCTTTTCCCAACGGCGATAACAAATACCGTTATAACGCTGTCCTGAACCTGATAAACCAGGCGATAGCCAGACGCCTTGAGTTTGATTTTGTAGCAATCAGGCAGATTATGCAGGCGGGCCGATTCGACCCGGGGATTTGCCAATACCCCGGCAAGTTTCTTCTTAAACTGGTTTTTGACCGTATCCCCCAGCTTGCTCCACTCCTTTAACGCCCTCGGGTCAAATTCCAGTTCATAAGTCATCCAGACTAACCTTTATTCCCTTTTGCGGATTAGCCAGTCGCTCCCGGACTGTCTGTATCAGCGCATCTTCGCTGTCGCTGATGGTGACCGTTTTCACCGGCATGCGCCCCGTTTCAGCAACGTACTGAAACAGCAATCGCACCGCTTCCGTTGGGGTAATATTGAGTTTTTCCAGCACGGCATAAGCCTCGTTTTTGAGTTTGTCATCCAGACGGACGTTTAGCGTGGCCATTATGCCTCCAGAAAAATCGAATGTGTAATGCAGTTTAGCATTACATTCGCATTACATCGAATTCTGGATAACGCCTCTCAAAAACGACTCAAACTCTCCATCGCCACCGCCTTAAACCCGGCGAAATCCTCGCAGCTACAGAGCCGTGACATGGCCCGCTCGCGCAGGAAGGTGACGAAGATATCGTAAATCGCCATCGCCTCTTCGTACTCGCTTTTGCTGATGGCGAGCAGGAAGATAACGTGCGCGGTTTCGTCGCCCCACTGCACGCCGTGCGGGGCGAGCACGGTGTAGACCACCGTTTTCTGCGCCAGCAGGCCGAGGGAGTGCGGCAGCGCGATGCCGTCGCCGAGCATGGTGCTGACGATAGCTTCACGCTCAACAACCGAATCCAGAAACTCCGCACCGACAAAGCCCTCTGCTTCAAGCTGTTCACACAGTTCGCGGAAGAGCGTCTGCTGATCGATCGGCTTGTCGATAATGCGGAAATGGGCCGCGTCGAAGTATTTATCCAGCATCCACGGACGGGTGCGGTCCACCAGCACCAGTTTGCCAATCTGCTCTAACTGGTAGTCGGTCGGGAACGGGGCGATCATCACCACCGGTTTCGACTTTTCGCTGACGCGGGCGGTCGCGATCACAAAGTCTTCGCTAATGGTTTCCGCCAGCTCGTACTCGCGCAGGGTGAGCGTGCGCGTCACCTCAATCTGCGGGTATTTACGCTGCAGTACCGCCTCAATCATGCGCACCATGGCATTACCGGCGTCGCATACCAGCAGCACGCGCGGCTGACGCTGGTAGCCGATGTTGTAGTGGCGCTCAAGCCCGACGCCAATATGCAGCACCAGGAAGCCAATCTCGTTTTCGCTGATCACATACGGCGTGTATTTGCCCCAGCTCGACACCGCGGCCAGCGTCATGTCCCACGCCATCGGGTAGTGCTGCTTGATGTTATCCAGCAGCGGATTGGGGATCATGATTTGATACCGCACGCGGGTGATCATGGTTTTGATGTGCGTGAGCAGGTCCGCGTGCAGCTGCGCGTCGCTGAGCAGGTTGTAGTTATAGTGAGTGTTGATATAGCGCAGGATGTAGTTGACCAGCGCCTCGTCGTCGTCAGCGTTAATGGCGCTGGGCGCGATCTCCTGAATCTGCCGCGCCGCAATGTGCACGCACAGCCAGCTCTCCTCCGACGGCGAAAGCGCCTTGCCCGCCAGCTGCTGGATGGTCACCGCGATATCCTTCGCCGCCTCGCGCACGTTCTCTTCCACGTCTTCGGCATGGAATTCCGGCAGCGGGTAACCTTCGCTGATGCGACGTACCGACACCGCGCAGTACAGGCGCAGGAACAGCTCGCCTTCATCGGTCAGGCGAATGTGGTGACGGGTCAAGGCGTCGTGCAGCACCGGCACCATCTGCTCCGCCACGCCCGCATTCAGCGCCACGTCGGTCACCAGCGGGTTCAGGCTGTCCTGCTGCGCCAGCTCCCAGAGCAGATCGGTCAGGCAGGCGCGGGTCGACATCTCGCTGCCAAACAGCTTCATGCCGTGGCGCGGACGGGTTTCCAGCGTCAGGTTGTAGCGATGAAACCACTCGCGCACCTCCGCCATATCGCTTTGCAGCGTGGCGCGGCTGACGAACCATTCGTCCGCCAGATCCTCCAGCTTAAGCGAAAACGCCGAGGTCAGAAAACGCACCACCAGATAATGCACGCGCTCCGGCCCGGTCCGCGGGATACGCAGCGCGCGCGGGTGGGATGCCTGAAGCTGCTGATAGCGCTCGGCGTCCTCAATTTTGAGCTGGTAGCCGTTGCCCCGGCTCAGGATGAACTGCGCGCCGTGGCTGGCCAGCAGCGCGTTCAGGGCGGTGATGTCCGCACGGACGGTTCGCGTGGAGACCGACAGCCGCTGCGCCAGCTCGTCCTGCGGCAGCGTCTCGTTTTGCAACAGGTCGAAAAGTTGCGCTAAACGTTGGTTCGGAAATCGCACGTCGTTGTCCTCTTACGGCTTAAGGTGAAATGACCATCTGGGATGGGCTGCCGACCGGGGTATAGTCTGGCTCAAAGCTCAATTTCCCGTCCTGCGCCACGCGGAAGCGGGTAATGTTGTCGCTGCGCTGGTTCATGACGTACAGCCAGCGCCCCTGTTTATCGAGCGTCAGGGTGCGCGGGTAGTCACCGCGCGTCCACACATCGTCCTGATGCGTCAGCGTGCCCTCCGCCGTTACGGTAAAGTGCCCGATGCTGTTATGCAAACGGTTAGCCACATACAGCTGCCTGCCATCGGCGCTTAATGCGAGCCCGGCAGCAAAGCTGGTGCCTTTGTAACCTTCCGGCAGGGCAGAAACCGTTTTACCCTCTTTCAGGGTGCCGTTGGTATTCACGGTATACCGGGTGAGCGTAGACGCCTCTTCGTTAATCAGCCACAGGGCATCGCCCTTCGGCGTAAAGACAAAGTGGCGCGGCCCGGCGCCTTTCGAGGAGGCGCTGATAAACGGCGGATCGTTCGGCGTCAGCTTTCCTGTCCGATCGTCAAAGCGGTATTGGTAGATGCGATCCAGCCCAAGATCGGTGGAAAACACGTATTTCCCGCTCGGATCGGCGGCGATCATATGCGCATGGGGGCCGTTATGATCGCTGATCGCGAAACTGCCCTCGACGGCAGCTGCCGGCTTCGCCGCGCCCGGTTCGCCTTGATCCTGATGTATGTCCGTGGCTTCACCCAGGCTACCGTCTGCGTTGACGGGTAAAACGGCAATTGAGCCGCTGACATAGTTCGCCACCAGCAGATGTTGGCCGTTCGGCGTCAGGGAGAGATACACCGGCCCGGCACCGCCGGAGGCCACCTGATTGAGCTGGCTCAGCTCACCGTTATCGCCGACGCGCAGCGCCTGCACCACGCCCTGCTCCACTTCGCTTGCCAGATACAGCGTTTTGCCGTCCTGTGAAAGGGTCAACTGCGCCGCATTCGGCAGTTTGCTTACCCGCGTTTTATCGTTCAGCGCGCCGGTTTGCGGGTTAACAGTAAAACGGTACAGCCCTTCACCGTTTGGATTATAGGTACCCACCCAGGCGTATTGCGTCTGGGCGACAGCGGCGGTGGCGAACATTGAGAGTGAAGCGACAAGCAAGGTACGGGTGTGCATGGTGGCTCCTGTATAGGTGTGAGTTCTACTTCACCAGCTTCTTCGTCATCGCCAGCAGCGTACGCACATCTTCCGGACGCGTATCACCGCTGGCTTTGTCGATAATCGAGCTGTAGATATGCGGGATGATTTTGCTCACGCCCGCATCGAGGGCGATCTGCAGGATCTCCTCATAGTTTTCCAGATCGATACCTCCGGTCGGCTCCAGCCAGAAGTCGTGACGGGCGCAGGCTTCCGCTACCGCTTTGTACTCGTCACGGCACTTCAGGCCGCCCATCGGGAAGTATTTGATAGAGCTGCCGCCGAAATCTTTCAGCAGAGCAATCGCCGTTTCCACCGGCACAATGCCGTCCGGCGCCGCGCTGCTCAGCGGGCCGGTGGAGATTTTCACCATCCCGACGGTACCGGTCGGAGAGACCAGACCGTTGACCACGGAGTCATTTTGCCCCAGCAGCGCGCGGCTGGTGGCCACGCCGGTAAAGACCTGGTTAACGTGCTGCGGCTGCACCTGGCGGGAGATCTCGCTCACCATCGCCGACTGGTTCGGATCGCCCGCGCCCAGGCCAACGGAGAGCGCGTTATCAATCAGCTTCGCGTATTCGCGCATATCGGCAACGGCGCTCGCCACGTCCGGGTAATTTTTGGAGAGCACGCCCACCAGCACGTGGCCTTCCGCCGCCTCGTAGATGGCGCTGGCGTTGGCCTTTGAGCCAGCCAGCACGTTCAGGCAGACGCGGTCACGGTAAAAGTTGGGGGTCAGTTTCATGCGTTTTTCTCCAGTCCTAATACTTCACTAATGCGGCGGTACACAATGTTCAGCTGGTCAGCGTTTACGCTGCGCACGTCTGCTTCGATAATCCCTTCGTTGGCCTTGTAGCCACGGAAGTAAATGGCGTACTCGCCCTGCTTGAGCTTCGCCACCAGGTCACCCGTGCCGACGCCGGTGGTGGCTTCGTCAAACTTAATCTCGGTGCGGGCGATGTCGCGTCCAGCGCTGTCCCAGACCACGCGCGCGGTCACACCGTTCAGGGTGTTGAGCGCCTCGATAAACGGCGTCATTTTCGCCACCATCTCGGCACCGCTCTCTTTGGTGGCCGTCAGATAGTGTTCGATGGCGCAGGTCAGGCCAAGAATGCCCTCTTTACCCACCTTCATGGCGCGGCCAATCCCCGCCGTCTGACGCTTCACCCACTCAACGTACTGGGTCTTGCCGATCACCAGCCCGCTGGTGGGGCCTTCGATCGCCTTTGCACCGCTGTAGATCACCAGGTCCGCGCCGGCGCGGTAGTACACGTGCAGATCTTCTTCCGCCGCGGCATCGACGATGAGCGGCAAGTCGTGTTTACGTGCGACAACCGCCGCCTGCTCGACGCTGAGCATGCTTTTCTGCACGCAGTGGTGAGATTTGATGTACATGATCGCCGCCGTGCGTGGGGTAATCGCCGCCGCCAGCTGATCGGCGGAACATTCGTTGGCGTAGCCCGCTTCCACCAGCCTGCCGCCGCCCAGCGCCACCATGGTGCCCACCGGCGCGCCAAAATTCACGTTGTGGCCTTTCGGCAGGACGATCTCGTTGTTCTCAATCGGGGTGACGTGCAGGTTTTCCAGCAGCCAGTCGCTGTCTTTCACCAGCACCGCGGCCACGGACTGGGCAATGCCCGCCGACGCGCAGGAGACCACCGTCGCCCCTTCCACGTCCAGCAGCTTCGCGATGTATTCCCCGGTTTTATTGACCAGATCCTTCATCTCGAAATAGTGATTCATGCCGTCCATCGCCGCCTGTACCACCTCCGGACGCGGCGTGGAGACGCCCAGCGCCGTCATGCGGCCAGAGGTGTTGATCACCTGCTTTAAGCGGTACTTCTCATAAATCGAAGGCATTTTCCGTGCTCCCTTGTTCGGTCATGTAGCCCTTGCCCGCGCGGATCGCGGCAAGCGGCACCAGTATGTGTTCAGCCTGCAGGCTGTCGTTTTCGGCATCCGTCAGCACCGTCGGCTGACGTTTAAGGGTGAACAGCGTCAGGTCGGCATCAAGACCCGGCTGAATGCGGCCTTTGCGCGTCAGGCGCAGGCCGTCGGCGGCGTTCGCCGTGACGCAGTCAATCACCTGCGGCAATGACATGCCGATGGCGAGGAATTTCGACATCACGCTTGCCAGCGAGCCCACCGGGCCGTTGATGCGGTTGCGGCAGTAGATGTCCGAGCTGATGGTGTGCGGCAGGATGCCCATCGCGATGGCGCGTTTCGCCACCTCAAAGCTGAAGCTCGCCGTGCCGTGGCCGACGTCCAGACGCACGCCGCGCTTCAGCGCAGACGTAATGGAGGCGCGCAGTTCGCCGGAGGGCGTCAGAATGCGGTTAGGCTTGCCGTTGTAGCAGTGGGTGATGATGTCGCCAGAGCTCAGCAGCTCGGCAATTTCGTCGAGGTTCGGCGGGTTGTTGCCAATGTGCACCATCAGCGGCAGGTCGCCGTTCTCTTTCTGAATGGCTTTGGCGCGCGCCAGCGGCGTGATGCCGTTGTCACCGACCACGCTGCTGCTCATGCGCGCCTTCAGGCCGACGATAAAATCAGGGTGGCGTTTCACCGCCTCTTTCACCGCGTCGGCGTCAATATTGGCCATGTTGGCCAGCTCGTTCTGGGCAATCAGCCCCACGCGGGAGATGTTCAGCAGGGCAAAGACCTCGGTGGAGGCCTTGCGGGTAATCGCGTAGAAATCGTCCACGTCGTCGGCCCCGGTGCTGCCCGCGTCCACCACGGTGGTCACGCCGGTGGCAACGCCCACGCTGTCCGGCTCGTCGTGGTAAATCGGGGAGTTCGGGTAGCAGTGTACGTGGGAGTCAATCCAGCCTGCGCTGACGAACACGTCACCGTTTAGCTCCACCGTTTTGCGGGCGGGAGCGTCTATGTCGCCCGTCGCGGCGATCTTCCCGTCCTGAATGGCGATATCGGTCAGGGTATCGTCGGCGAGGCGCGCACGGCGCAGGAGTAAATCAAACATGAGGATCTCCTGAAAAGGCAGGCGCCGGAGCGCCCGCGGGTATTAAAGGGCAACCGGGAACAGCCAGCCCAGAATCATTGCGCCGAGGATAGCGCCACCGGTAATGGGCTTCTGCCAGATGTAGAACAGCAGCGCGCCCAGCAGAGAACCCACGCCAATCGGAATGGAGGCGGTCATGGCGCTGAGGATAATCAACGGTCCGAGGAAACGACCGGAAGCGTTGCCCGCGCCCATCATCACGTCTGCGCCGTAGGTGGAGTTGCTCTGGTTGATGGTGAACTTACGCGCCAGGATGATGACGTAGCCAATCGCCAGGCCAATCACCAGGCCGGTGATCAGCGCGGCAATGAAGTTGGTCACCGGGAACATGATCCCCGCGCCCAGCAGCAGCGCCGGAACCCCGAGGCCCACGCCGGTCTGGATCGCCCCGCCGATATCAAGAATACCGACCAGCGACCCTTCGATAATGCGGGCGAACAGGAAGCTTGCGCCGAACGCCGCCACCGCGCCGTAGACGCCGGTATCAATCCCCGCTTTCAGCATCGCCACGAAGGCCACTTCGTTAAACGCGCCGATGCCGTAGAGGTAGTACATGTGCGTCCCGGCAAACACGCCGGAGGAGAGCAGGCCAACGAAGATCGGGAACGACCAGTCGGCATACCAAAAACCTTTATTCTGTTCCATGTCGAGGCTCCTGTTATTTACCGCTGAGCGAGTTGTGGATCATGTCGAGCCAGTTCGGCACGGTCAGATGGAAGGATTCGATCATCTTCATGTCGAAGCCGCGGAAGAAGCCGCTCAGCACGAAGAGCAGAACGATCGCCGCCATCATCACTTTGGTAACGTGGTTCCAGCCGCTCTCTTCCACGCCTTTACCGATCAGGATCCCCAGCACCAGGCCCGGTACGGCGTTGCCCATAATCAGCTGCGCCGCGCCGCCAAAGATGGTGGCCCAGAAGCCCGATTTTTTACCCGCATCGATGGCCGCCAGCCAGAAGATCACCGGCATCACGGTGTTGACCAGCAGGTTCGCGGCAGGCACCAGCACCTTCACGGCGGTGACCTGAAGCGCAGCGGGCACGGAGGAGGCGGTCAGGTTAAGGAAGGTCACGACGATCATGCCGATCACGCCGCAGGCAATCGCCATTTTGCGCGGATCGTGCAGCGTTTCGCCGACGTTACGGTTTTTGATCATCAGTGCGGCAGCACCCCAGTTCGGGATGATGCGGTGGTCAACGTCCTGTGTGAAAGCCCCTGCGGCCACGGAAGAGGCCCAGGCGTTAAAGAAGAAGCCTAACCCAAAGGAGAAGTGGGACGCCGGATCCCCTTCGCAGGAGTTCAGTTCCCCCAACGTACGAAACGCGCCCATACCCTGAGTGGTAGGCGCATGAAACATGCGTGCAGCCCCGGCCCCGACACCGACGCCTACCAGGCCGCCGATGATGAGCGATTTTATTAATATAATTAAGAACATCAGTCTGCCCTTTTATGAATAATCAGCGTTGCGTGACGAAATCCACCCGGTCGAGATTGATGGCGGTCACGTTGACGGTCACATCCAGCTCCACGCTGTAGGTGCGTCTTTCCCGGCGCAGAAAGAAGAACAGAAACGCTTCTTTTCGCACCGCTTCTTGCGCCTGAACAACCTGCACATCCTGTGGCTCAATACGCAGTAAGATATGCGGTGAGGCTTTCATCACCGCGGCCTGAACGTGGTTGAGCGCGTCGGCAAAGGCGCGCGCTTTGGCGTCGCCCTTCCCCTTCACTCTCACCGTGGTTGTGAACTGTTCTTTCATGCTTATGCGCCGTATTTTTTCTGCCACGCCTGCACCAGACGCTCGCCCAGCTCTTCTTTATCCATAAAGCCAAAGCCCAGCACGTTGCAGCCTTCGTTGATGGCGGTGACGCCTTCATCCACGGAACGCATGCCGTATTTGGCCTTGTAGCCATATTTGGTCTGGGCGGTGATGGCACCCGCGCCGCCGCTGCCGCAGAAGGAGATGCCGAAAGTCGCGTTTTCCGCTTTCATTACGTCGCCGAGCTTCATGTCTGCCGCCATGCCCGGTACGACAACCGCGCGTCCACCTGCTTTTTCCACACCGGCCGCCACTTTCTGACCTTTACCCAGGCGATCGCCAATCACGACTGTAATCTGTTCCATGTGTTGCTCCTTAAAGCTTGTCTTTCGCGACTTCAAAGTGAACGGAGAGCAGCCAGGCCTCTTCATCTGGAAGGTTGCCAAACTGCGCCACCACTTCACGGGCAAGCCGCATTGAATCCGGTGAAATTTCGTCAAACAGCTCTGCTTCAACCTCCGGCAGTGGCTCGCCGGTCACGGACCGGTGCGCCATGGCGCGCACGTGGGAAGTAAGCATCTGCTCCTGTACCGCATTGGGGATGATGTTGTTCCGGGCCAGCAGGGCATAAACCTGCTGCAGCATGGTGTTCGCGAGCTGTTCTGTTTGCTCTGCCTGTTCCCCAACGTCGTTCATTACCGCTCCGTTAATCACTGGTCTTACCCCGTTAATGGCTCTGGAATAAAACTAACGTTGGGGGGGAATTGTTTGTAGCGAGTTGTTTTCCACTTCGAAGTGGAAAGGGGAGCCGCAGCAGTGATCTGTGCCACATAAATGCGCCGAATCTGGATAAATCGATGTATTCACGTGATGAATATCACGCTATTACGCGGGAACGAACGGGTAAGCAGAGTGGAAAAGATTCCGAGCAGGCTCGTAGAAATGTGACGTGGATAAGGTTTTCTTATGGGGATTGGGTAGAGTGGCGGCGGGTGCTTGAGACTGACCGTCTCAGGCATGGGACGGAAAGTGGAAAGCCCCGCCTGATAGAAAATCAGGGCGGGGGCTCGAAACGACACGTCACGACCGTGGAGTTCGCTACCTCGCCCGCTTTAAAGCAAGGAGGCATCCATGAAACGCCAATCCCCAAGTATCGGGGTTTTGATGATTATTGCTTTGACAATAATCATCTTAACGCTGGTGACGAGGAAAACACTGTGCGAAATCCGTTTTCGAAACGGCTCGCTTGAAGTGACAGCGCGGATGGATTGTCGCTCCGGCCAGTAGGGAGCAAGGATGCGGGGGCGCGTCATGCGCCTCCGCATACGGGGAAGGACGTACAGCTCAGGCACCCAATTAACGATACTTTTTGTGGTACGTATTGCGCGTGGTCACAAACTGCTCGGCCGCCGCCTGGGCTTCTTTCACTTTGCCTTCGTTAGCGAGCTTCAGCGCGCCGTCGATCTGGCCGACCAGCACGTCAAAGCCGTGGCGGTAGTCTTTCATCTCTGCACTGTCTGCCGCTTTGCTTTCCAGTTTAGGAGGCGTCGCTTTTTGTGCGTCCAGCGCCGCTTCACGCATTTTGGTCAGCGCGTCTTTCATTTCCGCCGCATTGTCGGTTTTCTGCACCACCTTCAGGTTTTGCCCGAGGATGCCCATGTCGTCTTCAAGATCGGCAGCAAACGCAGAAGAGCCAAGAACCAGCGTTGAAGCCGCGACGATCGCTAACAGATGTTTACGCATTGCTCACTTCCTTTTTTATTATCAACAAAACGCTATCTCTATTGTCCGGCGATTTTCATTTCCGGGAGTAATACAGAACCACACTGTATATTGCTGCGTGTTTCAATATCGTTACCGACCGTAACGATATTGCGCCACATGTCCTTCAGGTTACCCGCAATCGTAATTTCGCTCACTGGATACTGGATTTCGCCGTTTTCAACCCAGAAGCCCGCCGCGCCGCGAGAGTAATCGCCGGTGATGCCGCTGACGCCCTGCCCCATCAGCTCGGTCACCACCAGACCGGTGCCCATCTCTTTCAGCATCTGCTCAAAGTTGAGGCCCTGCCCGGCAATGCGCCAGTTGTGAATGCCGCCCGCGTGCCCGGTGCTTTTCAGCCCCAGCTTGCGCGCGGAGTAGTTGGTCAGAAGCCACTGGGTCAGAATGCCGTCTTTCACGATGTCACGACGCTCGGTGCGCACGCCTTCGCTGTCGAACGGCGTGGAGGCCAGGCCTTTCAGCAGGTGCGGATGCTCTTCGATGGTGAGCCATTCCGGCAGGATCTGCTTGCCCAGCGAGTCGAGCAGGAAGGTCGATTTACGGTAAACGGAGCCGCCCGCGATAGCGCCCACCAGATGGCCAAACAGACCGGTCGCCACTTCGTTGGCAAAAATCACCGGCGCTTTCATGGTGGAGAGTTTACGCGGCGACAGGCGAGACAGCGTGCGTTCGGCACACTCTTTGCCTACCCACTCCGGAGACTGCAAATCCCCCAGCGCGCGGCCAATGGTATAGGCGTAGTCGCGCTCCATGTCACCGTTCTCTTCGGCGATGACGCAACTGGAGAGCGAGTGGCGGGTAGAGCAGTAGCCCTGCAGCATGCCGTGGCTGTTGCCGAAGACTTTGATGCCGTAGTGGCTGTTAAAGCTGCCGCCTTCGGTATTGGTGATGCGCTTGTCGGCCTGCAGGGACGCCTGCTCGGCGCGCGCGGCCAGCTCAATCGCTTCGTCCGGCGTCACTTCCGCCGGATGGAACAGGTCGAGATCCGGCGCGTCAAACGCCAGCAGATCTTTATCCGCCACACCGGCGTAAGGATCCGGTGAGGTGTAACGGGCGATATCCAGCGCGGCCTGCACCGTACGGGCGATAGCATCCGGACTGAGATCGGTGGATGACGCACTGCCTTTGCGATTCTGGTGATATACCGTGATACCCAGCGCGCCGTCGCTGTTGAATTCAACATTCTCCACTTCGCCATAGCGGGTGCTCACGCTAATGCCGGTGGTTTTGCTGACCGCCACTTCGGCGCCATCTGATTTTTCTGAAGCAAGCATCAGCGCGGTGGAGACGGCTTCTTCCAGAATCTTACGCTGCGCTTCAACTTGTGAGGTTACTTTCATCGCAAATGCCATACTGTAAGAGAGAGTTAACTGAAGTCTAACAGAGAACCGTTTTTCAGTGCGCGTCTTAACTGGTAACATTAGCCTCTTTTTTTAAGGAGCCTGACATGACTAAGCAGCCCGAAGACTGGCTCGACGACGTTCCCGGTGATGACATCGAAGACGAAGATGATGAGATCATCTGGGTCAGTAAAAGTGAAATTAAACGTGACGCCGAAGAGTTAAAACAGCTTGGCGCGGAAATGGTAGAACTGGGTAAAAACGCGCTGGATAAGATCCCGCTCGACCAGGATCTGCGCGATGCCATTGAACTGGCACAGAAAATCAAAAAAGAAGGCCGTCGTCGCCAGCTTCAGCTTATCGGGAAAATGCTGCGTCAGCGCGATGTTGATCCGATCCGCCAGGCGCTGGACAAGCTGAAAAACCGCCACAACCAGCAGGTTGCGCTGTTCCATAAGCTGGAGCAGATCCGCGATCGTCTGATTGAACAGGGTGATGACGCCGTACCGGAAGTGCTGAACCTGTGGCCGGATGCCGACCGCCAGCAGCTGCGTTCCTTGATCCGCAACGCGAAGAAAGAGAAAGAAGGGAATAAGCCGCCGAAGTCTGCGCGCCTGATTTTCCAGTATCTGCGCGAGCTGTCCGAGAACGAAGAGTAATCCGTTCCCCTCACCCCGGAAGGGCGAGGGGGAAAAGAACGTAGGCCCGGTAAGCGCTAGCGCCACCGGGCTTTTTTTTACGCCTCGGCGGCCGCTTCCGCTTTCTTCGCCAGCCCGTCCAGCAGCTTCTGATGGATCCCACCAAAACCGCCGTTGCTCATCACCAGAATATGGTCGCCGGGCTGAGCGGCTTTCACCACCATATCCGCGAGCGCATCCACATCCGCGCTCCAGTGCGCAGGCTGGATGCAGGCATCGGCCACTTCCGCCACCTGCCACGGAATATGCTGCGGCTGCAGCAGGAAGACTTCATCGGCGCGTCCTAACGACGGCGCGAGATCGTCTTTGCAGATGCCCATCTTCATGGTGTTCGAGCGCGGTTCCAGCACCGCCAGAATGCGCGCGGTACCGCCAACTTTGCCACGCAGGGCGGCAAGCGTCGCCAGAATGGCCGTTGGGTGGTGCGCGAAATCGTCATACACGGTGACGCCGTGGGCTTCACCGCGCAGCTCCAGACGGCGGCGGGCATTGATAAACGTCCCCAGCGCATTGGCCGCATCCGCAGGCTGAACGCCCACGTGACGCGCTGCCGCAATGGCCATCAGGCCGTTGTGCATGTTGTGTTCGCCCACCAGGCCCCACTTCACCTCGCCCACTTTTTCGCCGTCGAGCAGCACTTCCCACTCGGAGGCATCGGCGTTGAGTTTCTTCGCCTGCCAGTGGCCCTGCTCGCCCACCAGCTCCTGCTCGCTCCAGCAGCCCATCGCCAGGGTCTGCTTCAGGTTGATGTCGTTTTCCGGCAGGATGATGCGGCCCTGGCCCGGCACGATGCGCACCAGGTGGTGGAACTGTTTCTGTATGGCCTTCAGATCGTCAAAAATATCCGCGTGGTCAAACTCAAGGTTGTTGAGGATCAGCGTGCGCGGGCAGTAGTGCACGAACTTGGAGCGCTTGTCGAAGAACGCGCAGTCATACTCGTCGGCTTCGATCACAAAGAACGGGCTGTCCCCCAGGCGCGCAGAAACGTCAAAGTTGCCCGGTACGCCGCCGATGACGAAGCCCGGCTTATAGCCGCAGGCTTCGAGGATCCAGGTCGCCATGCCCGCGGTGGTCGTTTTGCCGTGGGTACCGGCAACGGCAACCACCCAGCGGTCGCGCAGGACGAAGTCATGCAGCCACTGCGGGCCGGACATGAACGGAATATTGCGTTCCAGTACCGCCTCAACGCACGGATTGCCGCGGGTCATGGCGTTGCCAATAATCACCAGGTCCGGCTCGGGATCCAGCTGGCTGGCATCGTAGCCCTGAATAAGAGAGATGCCCTGTTTCTCCAGAAGTGTGCTCATTGGCGGATACACATTGGCGTCCGAACCTGTCACCTCATGGCCCAGCGAGCGCGCCAGCATTGCCAGTCCGCCCATGAAAGTGCCACAAATCCCCAATATATGAATGCGCATACGTCACTATCCTTCTTCAATGTGGCGCACATTTTACTCACATGTTAGCGGCTGTGAAACGCATTTCAGGTAAATCCGTATGTTGCTGGCGCGATTCACCTCTGCGCTACTATTTGAATATTTGTTAAGATTGTTGGGCTTTAGTCGTTTTAGTGAACATACAATCGCTCTACTCACAAAGATGCAGGGAAAGTGTTATGAAAACGTTAGGTGAATTTATTGTCGAAAAGCAGCACGAGTTCTCTCATGCTACCGGTGAACTCACTGCTTTGCTGTCGGCAATAAAGCTGGGCGCTAAGATCATCCACCGTGATATCAACAAGGCCGGTCTGGTCGATATCCTGGGTGCCAGCGGTGCCGAGAACGTTCAGGGCGAGGTTCAACAGAAACTCGATCTGTTCGCAAATGAAAAACTGAAAGCTGCACTGCGCGCGCGCGACATCGTTGCGGGTATCGCCTCCGAAGAAGAAGATGAAATTGTTGTTTTCGAAGGGTGTGAACACGCGAAATACGTTGTTCTGATGGATCCGCTCGACGGCTCCTCCAACATCGATGTTAACGTTTCTGTCGGTACCATTTTCTCCATCTACCGCCGCGTCACGCCTGTTGGCACGCCGGTGACCGAAGAAGATTTCCTGCAGCCGGGCATTAATCAGGTTGCTGCCGGTTACGTCGTCTATGGCTCCTCCACCATGCTGGTCTACACCACCGGTTGCGGCGTACATGCCTTTACGTACGATCCTTCCCTGGGCGTTTTCTGTCTGAGCCAGGAACGCATGCGCTTCCCGGAGAAGGGCAATACCTACTCCATTAACGAAGGTAACTACATCCGCTTCCCGAACGGCGTGAAGAAGTACATCAAATTCTGCCAGGAAGAAGATAAAGCGACGCAGCGCCCGTACACGTCCCGCTATATTGGCTCTCTGGTCGCGGATTTCCACCGTAACCTGCTGAAAGGCGGCATTTACCTCTACCCAAGCACCGCCAGCCACCCGGACGGGAAGCTGCGTCTGCTGTACGAATGCAACCCGATGGCGTTCCTGGCCGAACAGGCGGGCGGTAAGGCGAGCGACGGTAAAGAGCGTATTCTGGAGATCGTGCCGGAAAGCCTTCACCAGCGCCGTTCGTTCTTCGTCGGCAACAACCACATGGTTGAAGACGTTGAACGCTTTATCCGCGAGTACCCGGACGCGTAATCCCTCTCTTCAGGGGAGCCGATCCGGCTCCCCTGTTCATTTATATATTTTACCGTATAAGTGTTTATAAAAAACACGCTTTAATATTCGCCATTGCTCCTGCATTATTTCCATAACAGTTTGACAGATATTTCGTGGAGCAGAAACGCAATGAAAAATTATTCCCGTGCTAATACCGGCATTGATTTAAATCTTATCCCTGTATTTATTGAAATCGTCCGCTGCGGCAGCATGGCAAAGGCCTCTTTGCGTCTGGAGATGTCACGCCCTGCGGTGAGTCTGGCATTAAAGCGTTTTAATCAACTCTTTGATGAGCCGTTATTTCTCCGCAAAGGCTTATATCTTGAACCGACGGAAAAAGCATTAGCCTTAACCAGCTCGCTGGAAATATTAATGGGCGAAATTCACGATAATATCGGGGCGCTTAATTCCGGAAGGAATAAAACCCCGGCACAGAACGTACCGGGGCTGGGTAATATTATGCCGCGTTCTGAGTCGTCACTTTGAATGATGACATAGCTTCCATCAGCTGACGCGACTGCTCCTCAAGGGAGCGGGTCGCGGCGGAGGATTGCTGCACCAGCGCCGCATTCTGCTGCGCGGTTTCGTCCATCTGGTTTACCGCAATATTAACCTGCTCAATGCCGCGGCTTTGCTCCTGAGACGCGGTCGCAATCTCACGCATCAGTTTGGTCATGCGCAGCACTTCTGTTGCGATCTCATCCATCGTTTCGCCCGCCTGCTGGGCCAGCTCGCTGCCCTCGTTAACGTGGGTTTGCGAATCACTGATAAGGGAACGAATCTCCTTCGCCGCGTCGGCGCTGCGGCTGGCAAGGTTTCGCACCTCGCCCGCGACGACGGCAAACCCGCGCCCCTGCTCGCCCGCGCGCGCGGCCTCTACGGAGGCGTTAAGCGCCAGAATATTGGTCTGGAAGGCAATGCCGTCGATCACGCTCAGGATGTCGGCGATGCGCGCCGAGCTGCCGGAGATATCGCGCATTTTTTCAATCACGTAGCAGACCATTTCGCTGCCGTGATCGGCCGTGTCGGAGACCGACTTCGCCAGCTGGTGCGCCTGCTCGGCGTTATCGGCGTTGAGCTTCACCGTGGCGGTGATCTGTTCCATGCTCGCCGCCGTCTGCTCCAGCGACGTGGCGGTGGATTCCGTTCGCTCGGCGAGATCCCGGTTCCCCAGCGTCAGCTCGCGGCTGCCGGTGTCAATCTGCGCGCTGGCATCGCGTACCCGCAGAACCGAGTTCATCAGCGACTGACGCATCTCCTCAATGACCGCGTTAAGGCGGTTAAACTCCTGGCTCGCGGGCGCGGCCAGCGTATGGGTTAAATCGCCCGCCGCCACGTTCTCCAGCTGAGCAATCGACGCCGAGAGCGGCTTGAGCAACATATGGCGCAGCGCCAGCCAGGCCAGCACGATAATGCCCGCCGTCAGTAGCGCCGCCACGATAATCAGGATCAGGACGCGGGTTTTGCTCGCCTGCACGGCACTCACTTCCGCCTGACCTCGCGCTTCGCTCCATTTCTGAAACGCCTGCATGTCGTTATCAAACGCTGACGCCAGCGGGATCAGCGTCTTCTCCAGCAGGTCGTAATACCCGTCCGCGCTCTGGTCATTGAGGGTTTTCAGCATCGGGTTGATCCCCTGCTGGTTATACGCCGCCAGGCTGGCTGCCACTTTATCGAGCAGCTGCTGCCCCTGCTCGTCAGCCACGCCGTCGTCGATAACGCCCTTCAGCGTTTTCTGGGCCAGGGCAACTTCCTGATTGATGTTTTTTACCGCGCTGGCCGCATCGTCCAGCATGCCGATTTCCATCATGCGGACGGCCTGACCCGCTTCATTGCGCGCGCGGAGGATCAGCGTATAGCCTGAATTAAGCTGCACCATCTGCTCACCCTGAAGGTGATTAATGCGCTGCAGCGAAGAAGAACTCTGTGTGAGGGCATAAATGCCAATGCCGCTGACAATCAGCAGCAGAAGGGTCATAACGGCCAGTAAAGAGAGCAAGCCGGTACGAATCGATAGCGTTTTCAGCATGATATTATTTCCGGTAGCGAGATATTTCTGGGCATAAAAAAAGAGTATCGGCCGCTACCGGAAAATGTTTAGACTTTCAGCATGTTATCGCTCTGTTACCGATGTGTTCACGCGGGTAACAGGCGAGCTTTGACGGTTCTCCCAGAGCACCGTCAGGCCGCGCTGCAGGGCAATAAAAATAAACAGCAGAATGCCGATGGCGATCTTCGTCCACCAGGAGCTGAGCGTGCCGTCAAAGTTGATATAGGTCTGGATCAGCCCCTGAATCGCCACGCCGAACAGCGTCCCCAGTACCGTCCCCACGCCGCCGCTGAGCAGCGTGCCGCCGATGACCACAGAAGCAATCGCATCCAGCTCCACGCCAACGCCTGCAAGGGCATAGCCCGCCTGGGTATACACCGAGAAGACGATCCCCGCCAGCGTCGCCAGGCCGGTCGAGAGCATATAGATGCGGATGGTGGTGCTGCGGGTCGAGATCCCCATCAGGTTGGCCGACGTGGCGTTGCCGCCAATAGCGTAAACCTGATTGCCAAACCGGGTACGGTGGGCGAGGAAGATGCCAATGACGACCACGCCCAGCATCAGCAGCCCCATCGCGCTCAGACGACCGCCGCCGGGAATTTTCCACGCCAGGCTGGAGAGCGTGTCGTACACCGGATGGTTAATCGGGATCGACTCTTCAGACACCAGATAACTTACCCCACGCAGGAAGAACATCCCCGCGAGGGTAATGATAAACGCCGGAATTTTTAACGCGTCGATCAGCAGCCCCATAAAGGCGCCAAACGCGCAGCCCATCACCAGCACCAGCGGGAACGCCAGCAGCGGTGAGATGCCCCAGAAGCCAATCGCTTTCGCGAGGAACACGCCCGTAAACGCGATCACCGAGCCGACGGAGAGATCGATCCCGCCGGAGAGGATCACAAAGGTCATCCCGACGGCGATGATGCCTAAAAAGGCGTTATCGGTCAGGATATTGCAGATCACGCGCGTCGAGGCAAACCCCGGGAACTGGGTCAGGCAGTAGAGATAGCCCAGCACAAACACGCCCAGCGTGATCATTAGCGGCAAATTACGTTTTATCATGGCCACGGATCCCCTTAATGATGCTGACAAAGCGCGGCGACTGGACGATCAGCACGCAGAGCACGACCACCGCTTTCACCACCTGGTTGAGTTCCGGCTGGAATCCCGAAAGCAGGATCCCGGTGTTCATGCCCTGAATGATCAGCGCGCCGATCGCCGAGAGCAGCAGGTTAAAGCGCCCGCCCATCAGCGACCCGCCGCCGATCACCACCGCCAGGATCGCATCCAGCTCCAGCCAGAGCCCGGCGTTGTTGGCATCGGCTCCGCGAATATCCGCCGCAACGATCACGCCGGCGATGGCAGCGCAAATACCGCTCAGCACGTAGGTCAGCATCACCATCAGCCGCGTGTTGACCCCGGCGTTGCGCGCGGCGCGGATGTTGATCCCGACGGCCTCAATGAACATGCCCAGCGCCGTTTTGCGGGTGAAGAGCCAGAACACCACGAGCGTCACCAGGGCAATCATCACCGGCGTCGGGAAGAACAGAAGGTTGCCGCTGCCGAGCCACGCCAGGCTCGGCGAGTTAAAGGTGACAATCTGTCCGGAGGTAATTAGCTGCGCGACGCCGCGCCCGGCCACCATTAAAATGAGCGTGGCGACAAAGGGCTGGATTTTCAGCACCGCCACCAGAATGCCGTTCCATAATCCGGCCAGCACGCCAGTGCCTAAGGCTGCAAGCAGGACCACCGGCAGGCTATGCCCGGCCACGGTCATGGATGCTGCCGTGGCCCCGGCGATAGCCATCACCGCGCCGACGGAGAGATCAATCCCGCCGGTGGCGATGACCAGCGTCATGCCAATGGCCAGCAGCGCCACGGGCGCGGCGCGGTTTAAAATGTCTATCGGGCTGCCAAACAGGCGGCCATCCTGCACGATAATCTGGAAGAAATGCGGCGCGACCAGGCTATCCACCAGTAAAACCACCAGCAGCGCCGCGATTTGCGGCGTGCCGGTCGGCCAGCTGAAGCGGCGCTTTGACTCACCGGTTTGCGAAAGCGAACGGGACATCACGATTCACTCCTTATGCCGCGATGGCATTCATGATCGCCGGAACGGACAGCTTATCCAGCGGGATCTCTGCCACCTGTTTACGATCGCGCATGATGATGACGCGATCGGCATAGCCCACCAGCTCTTCCAGCTCGGACGAAATGACCAGCAGGGCCAGACCGTCTGCGCACAGGGTTTCGATAAGCCGGATAATTTCGGCGTGCGCCCCTACGTCAATGCCGCGGGTCGGTTCGTCGAGGATCAGGAACTGGGGTTTGGTCAGCAACCAGCGGGAGAGCAGCACTTTCTGCTGGTTACCACCGGAGAGGAACTCGATGGGCTGTTCCGCGCTCGGGGTGCGGATGCCGAGCTGGCGGATAAAGCGCTCAGCAATGGCGTTCTGCTCTTTGCGTGGGATCGGCCGCAGCCAGCCGCGCTGCGCCTGAAGCGCCAGAATGATATTTTCCCGCACCGAGGCGGCGGCAATAATGCCGTCCGTTTTCCTGTCTTCCGGGCAGAAACCCACACCCAGACAGGAGGCCTGATGCGGCGATCGCAGGGTTTGCGGTTTGCCCTTGATCAGCGCGCTGCCGCTGTCGGCGGGCTTGATCCCGAAGATCACCTCGGCTGTCTCGGTACGCCCCGAGCCCAGCAGGCCCGCCAGCCCGACAATTTCGCCCGGCCGCACCTCAAGATTAAACGGCGAGATGACCCCTTTTTTGCCGTAATCGCTGAACGCGGCGACCGGCTTCTCGCTCAGCAGCGTGCGGCCCGCGCGCTGAAGGGCGTTGGTCTCCAGCTCGCGGCCCAGCATCATTTTGACCAGCTCGATCTGCGGCAGCTCGCGGGTTTCACGGCAGCCGACAAAGCTGCCGTTGCGCAGCACCGTAATGCGATCGCTCACCTCGTACACCTGATCGAGGAAGTGGGTAACGAAGATCAGGCTGACGCCCTGATCGCGCAGCTGGCGCATCAGGGTAAAGAGCATTTCCACCTCCTGGGTATCAAGGCTGGCGGTGGGTTCGTCGAGGATCAGCACCTTTGCCGAGAGATCGATCGCGCGGCAAATGGCGACGATCTGCTGCATCGCCACGGAAAAGCGGTTCAGCGGCTCGCGGACGTCGAGAGAGAAGCCGTAGGATTCCATCAGCTTTGTCGCCCGCGCCTCCATCTCTTTACGGCGCAGCAGGCCAAAGCGTCGTGGCTCACGGCCAATAAACAGGTTATCCGCCACCGACATATTCGGCAGCAGGTTCACTTCCTGGTATACCGTCCCGATCCCCAACTGCTGGGCATGGGCGGTGTTTTTTGGCGAAATGGCGTTACCTTCCAGCCAGATGGTGCCACGGTCGGCGTGATAAACGCCGGTCAGAGATTTAATCAGCGTCGATTTTCCCGCGCCGTTTTCCCCCAGCAGCGCCATGATCTCCCCGCGCCGCAGGCTGAAATCAACGTTATCCAGCGCCTTTACGCCGGGGAAGAATTTACTCAAGCCCTCTGTGCGGAGGATTTCCTGGTGTTGTTCAGTGGTCATGGTTTCCCCCTGCATCAAGCCGGATGGCGCTACGCTTATCCGGCCTACAAAAGAGCGTATCGTAGGCCGGGTAAGCGCAGCGTCACCCGGCATGTTCAGACAGGCTTAGTAGCCCATATTTTTCTTCTTCTCTAACTCTTCTTTCGCCGTGTCAGGCAGGTAGAGCGTGGATTTGGTGACCGTCACTTTATCCGGCATCGTGCCGTCTTTCTTGAATTTCTCCAGCGCGTCGAATGCCGGGCCGGCCATGTTTGGCGTCAGCTCCACGCTGGCGTTGGCTTCGCCGTCGATCATCGCTTTGTAGATATCAGGCACGCCGTCGATAGAGCCGGTGAGGATATCTTTGCCCGGCTTCAGGCCCGCTTCTTTAATTGCCTGAATCGCACCGATCGCCATGTCATCGTTGTGGGCGTAAACCATGCAGATGTTCTTGCCGTTGTTTTCAGCCTTAATGAAGCTCTCCATCACCTCTTTACCTTTGCTGCGGGTAAAGTCGCCGGACTGAGAGCGGATAATCTTGATGTTTGGCGCTTTCGCGATGGCTTCAGCAAAGCCTTTTTTACGATCGATGGCCACGCTCGCCCCGACGGTGCCCTGCAGTTCAACAACGTTACACGGCTTGCCGTCGACCTGTTTTATCAGCCAGTCGCCAATTAGCTGCCCTTCCAGCACGTTGTTGGCCGTCACGGTGGTCATATAGAGAGATTTGTCTTTGACGTCGATGGAACGATCGAGCAGGAAGACCGGGATTTCAGCGTCTTTCGCTTCCTTCAGGACGGGTTCCCAGCCGGTCGCCACGACGGGTGCAATAAAGATGGCATCCACGCCCTGGGCGATAAAGGAGCGCACGGCTTTGATCTGATTCTCTTGTTTTTGCTGACCATCGGCGATTTTCAGGGTAATGCCGCGTTTCTGAGCTTCGCTTTTCGCCACGTTGGTTTCTGCCGCTCGCCAGCCAGATTCAGAGCCGACCTGCGAAAAACCTACGGTTAAGGGGGCGGCCATCGCCATAGACGACATGGCTGCCGAAACTGCTGTGACAAGGAGTAAGCGCTTCCACATATGAACGTCCTCGTAGGGTGAGTTATTGTTGGTTAAAAGATGTTCTGCGGAATGACTATAGCCCATGAAATATGTAACGAATTGCGTTACATCACACTTCAGAAAAGTGAATAAAACGTTAATCACAAGTTTGTAATCGCTTTCATTTCTCCATGAAAAATGCGGCTGAGTTTATGGATTTTTCTGTCATGGAATCGGTCTGAAAAGTGGGAAGAACGTGGAGAGAAGGCGAAAACAGGCGGAGACATTCAGCGCGAGTTGGCTATAATACCTGCCACTTGTTTACCATCCATTTTAAAGGACACCGACATGAGCTTACTCAACGTCCCAGCGGGTAAAGAACTGCCAGAAGACATCTACGTAGTTATCGAAATCCCGGCTAACGCAGATCCGATCAAATACGAAGTGGACAAAGAGAGCGGCGCCCTGTTCGTAGACCGCTTCATGTCTACCGCGATGTTCTATCCGTGCAACTACGGTTACATCAACCACACCCTGTCTCTGGACGGTGACCCGGTTGACGTGCTGGTCCCAACGCCATACCCACTGCAGCCAGGCGCAGTGATTCGCTGCCGTCCAGTTGGCGTGCTGAAAATGACCGACGAATCCGGTGAAGATGCGAAGCTGGTTGCGGTACCGCACACCAAGCTGAGCAAAGAATACGATCACATCAAAGATGTGAACGACCTGCCAGAGCTGCTGAAAGCGCAGATCACTCACTTCTTCGAGCACTACAAAGACCTCGAAAAAGGCAAGTGGGTTAAAGTTGACGGCTGGGACAACGCAGAAGCAGCGAAAGCGGAAATCATCGCCTCTTTCGAACGCGCTGCTAAGAAGTAATTCTTACTGCCAGACACAAAAAACAACGCCACCTTACGGTGGCGTTGTCGTTTTTCAGTACTGGTCTCTGTCTAACCAGTTACCGCTTACGATCCGCGTTAACCCGTCGACTGGACGCTGGTAGACATACATCCACGCGCTTCCGTACGGCGTCTGGATCAACTGGCGTGCGTATTCACCGCCCCTGGTGCGCAAGGCATCAAGTTCGGCAAGCGTCGCGTTATCAATACGATAAACTTCACCCTGTACTGTTCCTTCGCCCGGAACCGCGCCTGGATAGTGGCCCAGGCTGTACAACTGGTAGTTCTCGATATTGTAATTCCCCAGTAGCTGGGCATTGGTCATCCAGTGACTGTTGCCTTGCCTGGTTCGTAAACTGCCGTAGACAAATATTCGCATTGCTAAAACTCAAACTGATAGAGCAGATCAAGTGCCTGGTCTACGCCGGACACTGCTTCCAGATATAGCTTAGGCATCAGGCGATAGCGTAACGTGAGTGTTGCCAGTGAGTCAAAGATCCCCACACCATATTTTACCTGCAGACCCGGCAGTACATAGCCGCTGACCACCACCTGCGAGGAGTCACCCACGCCCTGGGTGTCCAGCGCCAGATTGCTTACGCCGAACGTCTCGCCGATTTTACCCACAACCTGCCCACTTTGTGCAACCCCCAGCCCCACTAACATCGAAGTCATCGCCGCGCTGTCGCTCTGACCGCTGTCGAGACCTTGACCACGCAGCAGGTAAGAGAGGGCTTCCTGCTGGGACATCGCCGGGTCAGAGAAGATCTCCGCCTTCGGTTCGTCGGCGGAACCGGTGACGCGTACCCCGGCAATGACGTCGTTTTCCGTCGCTTCCGGGTTACGAATCGCTTCAATGTTCAGCAAGGGTTGATCCGGTGGACCGGAGAACAGCAGCTCGCCTTTGCGGACAATCAGATCCTGACCATAGGCGTGGAATCGCCCTTCAGGGATATTGATCTGCCCGTTCAGGCCAAGCCCTTGTTTATCCTGCGCCACCTTCAGGTCGCCCGTAAGCCTCGCCTTCAGCCCAAACGCATCCAACCGCACGTTATTCCCCACGTGCACGATAAGGTTACTATTAATCGGTATGCCCGCGCTCTTCTGTTCGACCGGTTTCAGATTTTCATTGAGCATAACTTCATCACTTGAGACGCCGACCGCACTTTCCGGCACGTCGTGAACCACGATGCGCGCCCACGGCACGTCAACGCGACCGTCAAGCGTGAAGAGGCTTGGCGTGGCTTCAAAGACCACATCAGGCGAGACGTCCAGTCGCACCATCGGCGGTACGGTGATGCGCACCTTACTGCCCTTCGCGGCAATACGGGCGCGCCAGTTGTCGAGCTGGCTCCAGTCCGCGTCGCCGCTCAGGTTGATTTGCCCCTGCTGCGTCAGTACCGATCCGCTCAGCGTCGAGCTCATGCCGTTGAAGTTCATCGCGATCTGGCTCGGCTGCATGTCAAACGGCATAAAGTTGCCGTCAATATCCACGCCGCTGAGGCGCAGCTGGCCGAACAGCTGAGGGCTTTGCGCATTGCCCGCCAGGCGCAGGTTGGCGTTCACCATGCCCTCGGCTTTTTCCCCGCGTGCGAAAATCGGGTTCACCATCGCCAGGTTGAAGTTGCGGATAGTGACGTTGCCGCCCAGATTTCGCCGTCCCTGTGGGTCGGTAATTTGAACCTTGCCGTCAAACTGACCGTTGTTGGTGAGACGAATCAGCCAGCCCAGCTCCGCACGGTTGTTATGCAGGTCTGCGCTCAGGTTCAGGGTGTCGAAGGCCACCGGCAGCGGCGCGTCATTTACCTCCTGCGTCACCTTCACGTTACGCCCGGACAGCGTGACGCTACCCTGCGGCAGCCCCTCTTTGGTGGTGTCCCAGGCGACATCGGCTTTTCCGCTGAAGACGCCGCTGGCCTGGGTAGTATCCGGCATAAACGGTTTCAGCATCGCCAGATCGAAGCGGTTGAGGTTGATCTGCGCGCGTCCTTCCGCACCCGCGTCGATGGTCTGCGGCACGCACAGTTCCGCATTCGGGTTGGTCCAGCAGTGCGGCCCAATGCTGATCTTCTGCTCGGCGTTGCGGTAGTCCAGCGCGATGGCGCGCGACAGCGCCAGCGGCCCGACCGGCGTGTTGAAGCGGGTGTTATCCAGCGTCCCTTTCCAGCGCTCCTCTTTGCGGTCGAAACTGCCGGTCAGGTGAAGCTGGCCGGAGACCGGCTCGCCCTGCACGCGCAGCTGCAGGTCGTGCTGCTTCTCGTTCCCTTTCGCGTCCAGGGTGACCAGGCTGATGTTGACGTCCGGCTGAGAGATGCGCTCTACGCGCAGGTTCAGGTTACCGCCGATCTGGTCAGTGGATTTCACATCCCCTTCCACTCGAACGCGGGCAACGCTCAGCGCCTGCCAGCGCAGGTTATTGGCGGTAATGTCCGCCAGCAGCTGCGGCGCGTCTACCGTGCCGCGCACCTTCAGGAGCCCCTTCGCCGTACCGCCCAGGCCCGGCAGGGCGTTATCCAGATTCGGCGCGTCGATGGTGGCGTCCAGATTGAGATCTTTCACCCCCAGCTCACCTTTGATATCCGCCGTGTTGCGGCCCAGCGCCACGTGCAGACCCGGGATAATCCACTGCAGGTAGCTGTTGCCTTTCACCGAGCCTTCAACGTTTACCTTGTTCTGCTTCACGTTCCCGGTGAGCTTGATCTCCGGCACGTCCATCTGCCACGTGCCGCCGTACAGGCTGCCGCGCGTTTTGATCAGGCCATCCAGCTTCGACGGCCAGTCCGGGACCTCTTTGGCGGTGTTAATGCCCGTCAGCTTCAGCTCCCCGCGCCAGCTGATCGCCTGCTGCCAGTCGAGCAGCGCGGTCAGCTCGGTTTTGCCTTCCAGCGCCGCGACGGTCAGCTTGTCGAGGTTAACCTGCTGTTCGTTGCCCTTCGCATCCAGGGTGATGTTCGCGGGCGGCACGCCCTGCCCCTTCACTGCGGTGCGGAACGAGAGCGTATAGTCGGTCATCTTACCGCTCAGCTTCAGCTTCAGGTCATCGGCCTGGTACTGTTTTTCGCCGGTGAATGGCCAGTAAAGCTGCTTGCTGACCACCTCAAGATTGAGCGGCAGCCCGGCTTCCGCCAGCTGGGTTTGCGCACGCAGGACCATGTCTACCGGGCCGGAGAGATTGACCCCGACATCCAGCTTCTCGCGCAGCGCCCCGCCCACTTTGACCTTCACCTTCTCGCCTTTGAGCGGGTCGATGTTCAGGGCGCTATTCAGCGTGATATCCACCGGCCAGTTGTCGCGTAGCAGGGCGTTGCCTGACGCGTTCACCGAGCCCTGATTGGTGTCGATATCCAGCGCGTCGAGCTTCATGTTGCCGTCAATGCTGCTGACTTTCAGCAGCATGTTATAGACCGTCAGGTCAGTATCGCCGGTCAGGCGAAGCTGCTCGCCTTTGAACTCTTCAATATTGAGGTTCAGCGGCAGATGCACATCGGTCATTTCCGGCAGGACAGGCTTCGAGAAGAGGTCTTTCAGCGTTTCGCCCAGCGGCTTCTCTTCCGGCTGCGGGTTCTGGATCTTCGGCTCGACGATCTCTTCCTGCGCCACGTCGGCCACTTTCGGCAGCGCGATCAGCAAGCCCTGCAGGGAGGTTGGCGTCAGGGTGAGGTTTTTCTCCTGCCAGCGCAGGCCGGAGCTGAAATCCATCACGGACACGGTGGTGTCGTCGATTTTGATATTGACGTTATCAAGCGCCACCCGATAAAGCGCGATCGGGTACGGCGTGGAGAGATTCAGCGGACCGCTGTCCTCTTCCTCTACCGGCGCAGACTTCGGCATTTTCTTCGAATCTATCGCCACGTTGACGTCTTTTAGCGACAAGTCGTTGACGCAGAGCTTGCTGTCACGCAGACAGCCCAGCTTCACCGCCAGGTGAAACTCCCCGGCGTTCACCGCCACGCCCGGCTGCTCATAGCGGATGTTCTTCAGGCGCAGGTCGCGCCAGCCGCCCGTCACCTGGCCAATCTCCAGCCCCGGCACCCAGCGGTTCGCGGCGTTAAACAGCAGATGCAGCCCGGTCGTCGTTCCTACCAGAAACGCCACCGTACCGAGCAGCAGCACGATAAAAATCAGCACCCCGAGGCTTATTTTCTTCCATAAACTCATAATTCAGGCCCCAGACCGATGTAAAACTGTAATCCGTGTTCTTCTTTGTCGCCCACCGGCACGGCGAAATCGAGCTTGATGGGCCCGACGGGTGATTGCCAGCGTACGCCGACGCCCGCGCCGGTTTTAAAATCGCTGCGGCGGATATCGCTCACCGCTTCGCCGCCGTCGACGAACATGGCGCCCCACCATTTTCCGCTGACGTTGTACTGGTACTCCAGCGAGCCGGTAGCCAGCTTAGAGGCACCGATCAGCTTGCCGTCATCGTCCTTAGGCGCGATGGATTTGTATTTATAGCCGCGGATGCTGCGATCGCCCCCGGCGAAGAAGCGCAGGTCCGGCGGGACCTTGTCGAAGTCGCCGGTTTCAATCCAGCCGAGGTTGCCGCGCACCACAAAGCGGTGTTTGTCATACAGCGTGCGGATCCAGACGTTCTGCGCCTGAATCACCGAGAAATCTACGTCGGAACCCCACATGGTGTTGGAGTAATCGATAGAGTAACGCTGGGAATCGCCCCAGGTCGGCATCAGGCCGCCGCGCGAGCGGGTGCGGCTGATCATCACCCCAGGATAGAGCAGCATGGTGGTGTTGGTGACGTTGGCCTGGGTAAAGTGATCCAGGCTCCAGCGCAGGTTGATGGCGCGCTGCCAGCCGCTGGAGAGATCCCAGTAACGCGACACGGCAAGCGTGGTGGAATCGGACTCGGTATCGTTCAGGTCGGTGCGCTTAAAGCCCCCCTGAACCAGGTAATATTGCTCAAGCGGATTTTTCAGCAGCGGCATTTTATAGCTGAAATCGAGCTGCTGTTCCGGGGCGGAAATGCTGGCGCTGGTGGTCAGGCTATGGCCGTAGGAGTTCATCCACGGCTTTTTCCAGGTGGCCTTCACGCGCGGGCCAACGTCCGTCGAATAGCCCACACCGGTTTCAATGGTGTTCTCGGTGCGCGGCGAAACAACGCCGTGCAGCGGCAACACCTTGGTTTTGCGAGACTTATCAAATTCAGGGGCGACAACCACGGAGTTAAACCAGCCGGTGGCTGAGAGCCGTCGGTTCAGCTCTCCCAGGTCGCTCGACTGGTAGTAATCCCCTTTTTTAAAGGGCACGAGGTTTTGCAGGTACTCTTCACGAATTTGCGACCCTTCGAACGTCACGTCGCCAAAGCGGTAGCGTTCTCCGCTGTCGTAGTCGATATCCCAGAAGGCCTGACGTCGCGCCAGCGCAATGCCCAGCTGGCTTTTATTGAACTGGCTGTCAAAGTAGCCCTTACGCAGGGAAACGCTGGTCAGCTCTTTTTTGAAGTGGTCGTAGTCACCGTGGTTGAGCACGGTGCCGATTTTCGGCCGCGTACTGAGCAGGTCCAGGTAATCCCGGTCGGTACGCGCCCCGCCGCGCAGGATGACGTTGGTGCCGCCAATCAGCACCGGCTCGCCCGGCGAAACGCGGGCAATAAGCACCTGGCGCCCCTTCTTTGGGGGCGGGCGGAGATCGAAATCAATGGTGGGTTCGTAATACCCCAGCGCTTTTAGTCCTTCACGGATGGCATCATCGACGCGCGCGCGGAAACGCCGGTCCGGCGTCACCTCATCACTCTGGATGGTCGATAGCTGCGCACGCACGTTTTTTTGTAGCGCCCCGGATAACCCCTCAACCTGCAAACGGACATTCGCCGCGCTGGCAATCCCGCTTGTCAGCAACAGACTGACTAAACATAACTGGCGGATTTTTGTCACGTTTTCTCCTGAATATCCCTGTTTCCACCCTGGAAGCAAATGAAGTGCCGCTCCGCGGCAAAATACGGCCTGTTGGCCAAAAACCCGAATCTCGGGTTGAAAATGGGTGTAACACCCAAATATTTCTTATGATTAAATCTAGACTCATTCAGCGCATTTATTGTGTTCAATTAAACGCGCCGTGACAACCTTAACCGAAACATCGCACCCCGGGAGGCCCCACCGTGAGTTTATTCGACAAAAAGCATCTGGTTTCACAAGCAGATGCATTACCGGGACGCAACACCCCTATGCCTGTGGCGACTTTACACGCCGTCAATGGCCATTCCATGACTAACGTTCCTGATGGCATGGAAATCGCCCTGTTCGCTATGGGCTGCTTCTGGGGCGTTGAGCGCCTCTTCTGGCAGCTGCCTGGCGTTTACAGCACGGCAGCCGGCTACACGGGCGGTTACACGCCGAATCCAACCTACCGCGAAGTCTGCTCCGGCGAAACCGGCCATGCGGAAGCGGTACGCGTAGTCTACGACCCGACGGTAATCAGCTACGAACAGCTCCTGCAGGTCTTCTGGGAAAACCACGACCCGGCGCAGGGCATGCGTCAGGGCAACGACCACGGCACGCAGTACCGCTCGGCTATCTATCCGCTCACCCCTGAGCAGGATGCCGCCGCGCGCGCCAGCCTTGAGCGTTTCCAGCAGGCCATGCGTGAAGCGGGCGATACGCGCGAGGTGACGACGGAAATCACCACCGCGAAACCGTTCTACTACGCCGAGGACGATCACCAGCAGTATCTGCATAAAAACCCGTACGGCTACTGCGGAATCGGAGGTATCGGCGTCTGCCTGCCGCCACAGCTGGCCTGATTATCAGCCGTTAGATCGTCGCCCGTACCGGGCAGCACCCGCTGTCCGGTCTGTTTTATGTAAAAATGTGACCTCTGGCAGATTTACATCTCTTTACGCTATAATAGCCGCTGAAATAATCGGCTCAACGCTACGAGCTGATGTTCAATGTGTTTCCACACAAATGGTATCAACTCCCCTTCTGAGGATCTGGCGAGAAGCCGGATAAACTATGTTAAACAGTATTTTAGTAATACTTTGTCTGATTGCCGTCAGTGCATTTTTCTCGATATCCGAGATCTCGCTGGCCGCGTCCCGTAAAATCAAACTGAAGCTGCTCGCCGACGAGGGCAACATCAACGCCTCTCGCATTCTCAAAATGCAGGAAAACCCCGGTACGTTCTTTACCGTGGTGCAAATTGGTCTGAACGCGGTGGCTATCCTGGGCGGTATCGTGGGCGATGCGGCATTTTCCCCGGCGTTTTATAGCCTCTTTGCGCAGTACATGTCCGCCGAACTGGCCGAACAGCTGAGCTTTATCCTCTCCTTCTCGCTGGTGACCGGGCTGTTCATCCTCTTCGCCGACCTGACCCCGAAACGCATCGGTATGATTGCGCCAGAAGCCGTGGCTTTGCGTATCATCAACCCGATGCGCTTCTGCCTGTTTGTGTTCCGCCCGCTGGTGTGGTTCTTCAACGGCCTGGCAAACGTCATTTTCCGCATCTTTAAGCTGCCGATGGTGCGTAAAGATGACATCACCTCTGACGACATTTATGCGGTCGTGGAAGCCGGTGCCCTGGCCGGGGTACTGCGTAAGCAGGAACACGAGCTGATTGAGAACGTATTCGAACTGGAATCCCGTACCGTGCCCTCTTCCATGACGGGCCGTGAAAGCATTATCTGGTTCGATTTACATGAAGATGAGCAGAGCCTGAAGAACAAAGTGGCGCAGCATCCGCATTCCAAGTTCCTGGTCTGTAATGAAGATATTGACCACATCATCGGTTACGTCGACTCCAAAGACCTGCTGAACCGCGTGCTGGCGAACCAGAGCCTGGCGCTGAACAGCGGCGTGCAGATCCGCAATACCCTGATTGTGCCGGACACCCTGACGCTCTCAGAAGCGCTGGAAAGTTTCAAAACCGCCGGGGAAGACTTCGCGGTGATCATGAACGAATACGCGCTGGTGGTGGGTATTATCACCCTGAACGACGTCATGACCACGCTGATGGGCGACCTGGTAGGCCAGGGGCTGGAAGAGCAGATTGTTCAGCGTGACGATAATTCATGGCTGATTGATGGCGGCACGCCAATTGAAGACGTGATGCGCGTGCTGGATATCGACGAGTTCCCGCAGTCCGGAAACTACGAGACCATCGGCGGCTTTATGATGTTTATGCTGCGTAAGATCCCGAAACGTACCGACTCGGTGAAGTTCTCCGGCTACAAGTTTGAAGTGGTGGATATTGATAACTACCGCATCGACCAGCTGCTGGTGACGCGCATCGACAACAAACCGACCGTACTGGTGCCGAAGCTGCCGGATGCGGAAGAGAAGGTGTCGGCGTAAGGTTCCTGCCCCCACAAACATCAACGGCTCCCATCGGGAGCCGTTTTTTTAACTACTGCATAGCACGTTGGTTAAGCCATCTCAGTTTGCAGACGCATAACCTGACGGTTGACTTCGGACATCACAGACAGGTGCTGTTTGTCCTTCACTTTTGGGACAAGGATTTTGCCCTTATCAAACTCAAAAGCGCCAACATCCTTGATATACAACCGTCCACGGAACAGGATCTTCACGTACTTCGCCACCTGAAGCGGGTTGTAGCGTTGGAAAATTTTCATTCTTGTATCTCCTGCGAATCATACGCTCTTGCGGTGCCACAATCGGCCCGACTGTCCTGAGCGCAAATTTTAATGCCCAATGACTATAGACCAGAACTACGGTGTTACCCAGTGTGCATAAGTTTATTTACCGTTTGATTACAATTATTCAGAATAATCTTTGCAAAGCGTGACTGAGCGCAGTATAAGCCATCGTTTTTTCATGGATATGTGCGTTCACCCGCAAAGTGGCATCGGGATTGCGGGAAAACCACATTGATCGCACTTATCATTAAAAGTGCATGACCAAGTGGTCGGATCACCTGCAAACAATAAGGAAACGCCATGACCCTACGTAATATCCTTGCAGCAGCCTGCCTGCTGCTGCCCCTGTGGGCGAGTGCTCACAACATTGAAAAAGGACAACGTGTACCGCCAGTCGGCATTGCTGACCGGGGAGAATTGATTCTCGACAATGATAAGTTTAGCTATAAAGCCTGGAATAGCGCGCAGCTCGCGGGCAAAGTGAGAGTTGTACAACATATTGCCGGTCGTACATCTGCAAAAGAGAAAAATGCCAACCTGGTGGAGGCGATCAAGGCGGCAAAATTCCCACACGATCGTTACCAGACCACCACGATCGTGAATACCGATGACGCCATTCCGGGCTCCGGGATGTTTGTGCGTTCAAGCCTTGAGAGCAATAAAAAGCTCTATCCGTGGTCGCAGTTTATCGTCGACAGCAACGGCGTCACCCGTAAGGCCTGGCAGCTGGAGGAAGAGAGCTCTGCGATTGTCGTGCTGGACAAGAACGGTCGCGTACAGTGGGTGAAAGACGGGGCGTTAACCCAGGAAGAGGTGCAGCAGGTTGTCGACCTGCTGCATAAGCTGCTGGCTCAATAAAGAGAGACGCGGAAGCCGGGGTTGAGGAAGGATTCGCGCGGGGTGTAGTCCAGCGGCTTGCCCTGCCAGTCATGAACGTGCGCCCCGGCGGCCGCGGCAACGGCATGCCCGGCGGCGGTATCCCAGACGTTCGTCGGCCCAAAGCGGGGATAGAGCTGCGCCTGTCCTTCCGCCACCAGGCAGAATTTCAGCGATGAGCCAATCGAGGTGGTCTGGTGTTCACCCAGCTGCTGCAGATACTCCTGCAGCTCGCTGTCGCTGTGCGAGCGGCTAATCACCACCAGCGGCGGACGCGCGTCGCGCACCTGGATCTGCTTGCGCACGCCGCACTCTTCCTTCCACGCCTTTCCTTCTGCAGCGCTGTACATCACCTTCATGACCGGCGCGTAGACCACGCCCAGCACCGCTTTACCCTTCTCAATCAGGGCGATATTGACGGTGAATTCACCGTTGCGCTTGATGAACTCTTTTGTCCCGTCCAGGGGGTCCACCAGCCAGTAGCGCTGCCAGTGCTGGCGCTCTTCCCAGCTTTGCGGCGCTTCTTCTGACAGGACGGGGATGTCCGGCGTTAAGGCCTGTAACCCTTTCAGGATCACCTTATGCGCCGCGATATCTGCCGCCGTGACCGGAGAGTCGTCCGCTTTGCTGACAACCTCCATGGGTTTACTACCGTCATACACCTGCATGATGGCATCCCCCGCATCCCGTGCGAGCTGACAAATTTTATCTAGCATTTTCCACCTCTTTGTTAACGCAGTGAGGTTAACTCTTTGTTTTAGTTATATCGTAATGTGAACAATTCCGCTATCTGTGAAGCAATTCCGGTTTCAGGTTGCTTTTTTCTGTCAGGATTCACATTTATGTAAGCAACACGTTATAGATACATACTCTTTTGTGGCCTGGATCGAAAAAAGGACTCTTCTGATGATTAAGTTTAGCGCAACGCTCCTGGCGACGCTGATTGCGGCGAGCGTGCAGGCAGCGACGGTCGATTTACGTATTCTGGAAACGACCGATCTGCACAGCAACATGATGGATTTCGATTACTACAAAGATACCCCGACGGAAAAATTCGGACTGGTACGCACGGCGAGTTTGATCAATGCCGCACGCGGCGAAGTGAAAAATAGCGTGCTGGTCGATAACGGCGATCTCATTCAGGGCAGTCCGCTCGGGGACTACATGGCGACCAGGGGGCTGAAAAAAGGCGAGATCCATCCTGTTTATAAAGCGATGAACACCCTGGACTATACCGTCGGTAACCTCGGCAACCATGAATTCAACTACGGTCTGACATACCTGCATGATGCCCTGGCAGGCGCAAAATTCCCGTACGTTAACGCCAATATCATCGACGTTAAGACCCAAAAGCCGCTTTTTACGCCTTACCTGATTAAAGAGACTGAGGTTGTCGATCAGGACGGGAAAAAACAGACGCTGAAAATCGGCTATATCGGTTTTGTCCCGCCGCAGATCATGACGTGGGATAAGGCCAACCTCGACGGTAAGGTGACCGTTAACGACATCACCGAAACCGCGCGTAAATACGTGCCGGAAATGCGCGAAAAAGGCGCCGATCTGGTGGTCGTTGTCGCCCACTCGGGCCTCTCCGCCAATCCGTAC
The DNA here is from genome assembly GCF_000286655.1 of Enterobacter sp. SST3. NCBI lineage: Bacteria > Pseudomonadati > Pseudomonadota > Gammaproteobacteria > Enterobacterales > Enterobacteriaceae > Enterobacter > Enterobacter sp. SST3. The sequence continues at coordinate 143,767 of NZ_ALNS01000016.1, forward strand.
CAGGCCATGGCAGAAAACTCCGTTTACTACCTGAGTGAGGTCCCGGGCGTCGATGCGATCCTGTTCGGTCACGCCCACGCGGTCTTCCCGGGCAAAGACTTTGCCAGCATCAAAGGGGCCGATATAGAGAAAGGGACGCTTAACGGCGTGCCGTCGGTGATGCCGGGCATGTGGGGCGACCATCTTGGCGTGGTGGATCTGGTGCTGAATAACGACGGCGGCCGCTGGAAGGTCACGCAGTCAAAAGCCGAAGCGCGCCCAATTTACGACGCGGCGGCGAAAAAATCGCTGGCGGCGGAAGATAAAAAACTGGTCGACGTGCTGAAGCACGATCACGACGCCACGCGCGAATTCGTCAGCAAGCCGATCGGCAAATCCGCCGACAGCATGTACAGCTTCCTGGCGCTGGTGCAGGACGATCCGACCGTCCAGGTCGTCAACATGGCGCAGAAAGCCTATGCCGAACACTTTGTGCAGGGCGATCCGGATCTGGCGAAACTGCCGGTACTCTCAGCCGCAGCGCCATTCAAAGTGGGCGGACGTAAGAATGACCCGGCAAGCTATGTGGAGGTCGAAAAGGGCCAGCTCACCTTCCGTAATGCCGCCGATCTCTATCTCTACCCGAATACGCTGGTGGTGGTTAAAGCCACCGGGAAAGAGGTAAAAGAGTGGCTGGAGTGTTCTGCCGGACAGTTTAACCAGATTGACCCACACAGCAGCAAGCCGCAGTCGCTGATTAACTGGGACGGCTTCCGCACCTACAACTTCGACGTGATCGACGGCGTGAACTACCAGATTGACGTCACCCAGCCGGCGAAATATGACGGCGAGTGTCAGGCGATCAACCCGCAGGCGGAGCGCATTAAAAACCTGACCTTCAACGGCAAGGCGATCGACCCGAATGCCACTTTCCTGGTGGTGACCAATAACTACCGTGCCTACGGCGGTAAGTTTGCCGGTACGGGAGATGGACACATCGCCTTTGCCTCGCCGGACGAGAACCGCTCTGTGCTGGCGGCGTGGATCAGCGCCGAGTCGAAAAAGGCCGGCGAAATTCATCCGGCGGTGGATAACAACTGGCGTCTGGCGCCGATCCACAGCGATACGCCGCTGGATATCCGCTTTGAAACATCACCGTCCGAGAAGGCAGCCGCGTTTATTAAGGAGAAGGCGCAGTATCCGATGAAACAGGTGGCGACGGATGATATTGGGTTCGCGATTTATCACCTGGATTTAAGTAAGTAGCGGCGATTGTGCCGGGTGGCGCTTCGCTTACCCGGCCTACGGGATGGAAGATTATGGGTAGGCCGGGTAAGGCGAAGCCGCCACCCGGCTTTTAC
>NZ_ALNS01000017.1:0-83749 GCF_000286655.1 Enterobacter sp. SST3
CGAAGCCGCCACCCGGCACTTTATATCACTCGTCGCCGTTAAAACCCGCACGATTGAGCAGGAACTGCGACAGCAGCGCCACCGGACGACCGGTGGCGCCTTTGGCCTTACCGGAGCGCCATGCGGTGCCTGCGATATCCAGGTGCGCCCAGTTGTACTTGCGGGTAAAGCGCGCCAGGAAGCATCCCGCGGTGATTGCCCCGCCAGGACGTCCGCCGATGTTCGCCATATCCGCGAAGTTAGACTCCAGCTGCTCCTGATATTCGTCACCCAGCGGCAGACGCCATGCGCGGTCACCGGCCTGCTCCGAGGCGCTAATCAGCTCGTGCGCCAGCGGATTATGGTTAGACATCAGGCCGGTAATGTGGTGGCCAAGGGCAATCACGCAGGCACCGGTGAGCGTGGCGACGTCAATGACCGCTTCCGGTTCGAAGCGCTCAACGTAGGTCAACACGTCACAGAGTACCAGACGGCCTTCGGCGTCGGTGTTCAGCACTTCTACCGTCTGGCCAGACATGGTGGTCAGGACGTCACCCGGGCGATACGCGCGACCGCCGGGCATGTTTTCGCAGCCCGCCAGGACCCCGATCACGTTGATCGGCAGCTGAAGTTCCGCGACCATGCGCATCACGCCGTAAACCGCCGCCGCGCCGCACATGTCGTATTTCATCTCGTCCATGCCTTCGGCAGGCTTGATGGAGATACCGCCGGAATCGAAGGTCAGGCCTTTACCGACCAGCACGACAGGGCGCGCGTCTTCGGCCGGGTTGCCCTTGTACTCGATGACCGACATCAGGGATTCGTTCTGCGAGCCGTTACCCACCGCCAGGTAAGAGTGCATTCCCAGCTCTTTCATCTGCTGTTCGCCGATGACGCGGGTAATCACGTTTTTGCTGTAGGCGTCGGCCAGCTGGCGCGCCTGAGAGGCGAGGTAAGCGGCGTTACAGATGTTCGGCGGCATGTTGCCGAGATCTTTTGCCGCTTTAATACCGGCGGCAATCGCCAGACCGTGCTGAATGGCGCGCTCGCCGCTGGTCAGCTCGCGACGGGTTGGCACGTTAAAGACCATTTTACGCAGCGGACGACGCGGCTCGCTTTTATTGGTCTTCAGCTGATCGAAACTGTACAGGCTCTCTTTTGCCGTTTCGACTGCCTGACGCACTTTCCAGTAGGTGTTACGCCCTTTAACGTGCAGCTCGGTCAGGAAGCATACCGCTTCCATTGAACCGGTATCATTCAGCGTATTGATGGTTTTCTGAATCACCTGCTTGTACTGACGTTCATCCAGCTCGCGTTCTTTGCCGCAGCCAATCAGCAGGATGCGCTCTGACAGTACGTTCGGAACATGGTGCAGTAACAGCGTCTGCCCAGGTTTGCCTTCCAGTTCGCCACGGCGCAGCAGGGCGCTAATATAGCCGTCACTGATTTTATCGAGTTGTTCGGCGATCGGGGAGAGTCGGCGTGGTTCAAAGACGCCCACAACGATGCAGGCACTCCGCTGTTTCTCCGGGCTACCGCTTTTTACACTGAACTCCATGCACTACGCTCCTGAATCTTAAAGACAACGGCGGCGGCTACGGATAGAATTGAAACCTTTCGTAACTCATGTCCGCTGTTGTGGTGACTTCGTGTTAATCTTACGTTACTACGGTTTCGACACGTCAGAAAAAGTCCTGAAGCGTGAATCCGCCGGATGTTTTAATCTTAGCGATGATTTCGACGACTCAAGAGAATAAATGACGTTTAAGCCATGAAACAAGCGATTTTCCAGCAAAGAGACGGGTTTTTACGGGCGTATTTAAAGTGATAATCATAAGATATCTGGTGCGGGAGACGCTCAAAAGCCAACTGGCGATCCTCTTCATCCTGCTGCTGATTTTTTTCTGTCAGAAGCTGGTTAAGATCCTCGGTGCGGCCGTTGACGGCGAAATTCCAACAAATCTGGTGCTTTCCCTGCTTGGTTTAGGGATCCCGGAAATGGCGCAGCTTATCCTGCCGCTAAGTCTTTTCCTTGGCCTGCTCATGACGCTTGGGAAACTCTACACCGAGAGTGAAATCACGGTGATGCATGCCTGTGGCCTGAGCAAAGCGGTGCTGGTCAAAGCCGCCATGATACTGGCGCTGTTCACGGGTATCGTTGCGGCGGTGAATGTGATGTGGGCGGGTCCTCTGTCTTCTCGCCATCAGGACGAAGTGCTGGCCGAAGCGAAAGCCAACCCCGGCATGGCGGCGTTAGCCCAGGGGCAGTTCCAGCAGGCAACCGACGGGAACTCCGTGCTGTTTATTGAGAGCGTTGACGGCAGCAAATTCAACGATGTCTTCCTGGCGCAGCTGCGTCCTAAAGGTAACGCGCGTCCTTCTGTGGTGGTTGCCGACTCCGGTCAGCTTGCTCAGCGCAAAGATGGTTCTCAGGTCGTGACGCTGAACAAAGGCACCCGTTTCGAAGGCACCGCGATGCTGCGTGACTTCCGCATTACGGATTTCCAGAACTATCAGGCCATTATCGGCCATCAGACCGTGGCGCTCGATCCAACGGATACCGAGCAAATGGACATGCGTACCCTCTGGAATACCGATACCAACCGAGCGCGTGCTGAGTTCCACTGGCGTATTACGCTTGTCTTCACCGTGTTCATGATGGCGCTGATAGTCGTTCCGCTGAGCGTGGTGAACCCACGTCAGGGACGCGTGCTCTCTATGCTGCCAGCGATGCTGCTTTACCTGATCTATTTCCTGCTGCAAACCTCGATTCGTTCCAACGGCGCGAAGGGTAAGCTGGACCCTATGGTCTGGACATGGTTCATTAACAGCCTGTACATCTTACTGGCGCTGGGGTTAAACCTGTGGGATACGGTGCCTGTGCGCCGCATACGTGCCCGATTCTCGCGTAAAGGAGCCATCTAATGCAGGCGTTTGGCGTTCTTGATCGCTATATCGGTAAAACCATTTTTACCACCATCATGATGACGTTGTTCATGCTGGTGTCCCTCTCCGGCATTATCAAATTTGTCGATCAGCTGAAAAAAGCCGGGCAGGGGAGCTATGACGCGCTGGGCGCGGGGATGTATACCCTGCTCAGCGTGCCGAAAGATGTGCAGATCTTCTTCCCGATGGCGGCCCTGCTGGGGGCGCTGCTGGGGCTGGGGATGCTGGCGCAGCGCAGTGAGCTGGTCGTTATGCAGGCTTCGGGTTTTACCCGTATGCAGGTCGCGCTGTCGGTAATGAAAACCGCCATCCCCCTGGTGCTGTTGACCATGGCGATTGGCGAGTGGGTCGCGCCGCAGGGCGAACAGATGGCGCGTAACTACCGTGCTCAGGCCATGTACGGCGGCTCACTGCTCTCGACTCAGCAAGGTTTATGGGCGAAAGACGGTAAAAACTTCGTCTACATCGAACGGGTGAAGGGGAATGATGAACTGGGCGGGGTGAGCATCTATGCTTTTGATGACCAGCGCCGTCTGCAGTCCGTTCGCCACGCCTCTTCGGCGAAGTTTGACGCCGAACATAAGCAGTGGCGGTTGTCCCAGGTTGATGAATCTGACCTGACCGATCCGAAACAGATTACGGGTTCTCAGACGGTAACCGGTACGTGGAAAACCAACCTGACGCCCGATAAGCTCGGCGTCGTGGCGCTGGATCCTGACGCGCTCTCCATCAGCGGTTTGCACAACTATGTGAAATACCTGAAGTCGAGCGGACAGGATGCGGGACGCTATCAGCTCAACATGTGGAGCAAAATCTTCCAGCCGATGTCCGTGGCGGTAATGATGCTGATGGCGCTGTCGTTTATCTTCGGTCCGTTGCGCAGCGTGCCGATGGGGGTCCGCGTCGTGACCGGCATCAGCTTCGGCTTTGTGTTCTACGTGCTCGATCAGATCTTCGGTCCGCTGACGCTGGTTTATGGCATTCCGCCGATTATCGGTGCGCTGCTGCCAAGCGCCAGCTTCCTCCTGATCAGTCTCTGGCTGCTGTTGAAACGCTCCTGATTGACCTCGCCTCGCTTTCGGTTACCCGGGAGCGAGGCTAATCTCCTGTTTCACCCCGCACTTTTTCTCACAACCTTCAACGTCCCGCCGCGAATTTGAGTATTATTGAGCGATAACGTCGTGAAGGGATCCTCTATGAAGCAAATTCGAATGCTTGCCCAGTATTACGTCGACCTGATGATGAAGCTTGGGCTGGTGCGTTTTTCCATGCTACTTGCGCTGGCGCTGGTCGTTCTGGCCATTGTCGTGCAAATGGCGGTTACCATGGTTCTGCATGGTCAGGTCGAGAGTATCGACGTCATCCGCTCCATCTTCTTTGGCTTGCTTATTACTCCCTGGGCGGTCTATTTCCTTTCCGTGGTGGTTGAACAGCTGGAAGAGTCCCGTCAGCGTTTGTCTAAGCTGGTGGATAAGCTGGAAGAGATGCGCGAGCGTGACCTGAAGCTCAACGTCCAGCTCAAAGACAACATTGCGCAGCTGAATCAGGAGATTTCAGATCGTGAGAAAGCGGAGGCCGAGCGTCAGGCCACCCTGGAGCAGCTGAAAATCGAAATGAAAGAGCGCGAGGTCACGCAGATCCAGCTTGAGCAGCAATCTTCTTTCCTGCGATCGTTCCTGGATGCGTCGCCGGATCTGGTGTTCTACCGTAATGAAGATAAAGAGTTTTCCGGCTGTAACCGGGCGATGGAGTTGCTCACCGGGAAAAGCGAGAAGCAGCTGATACACCTGAAGCCGCAGGACGTTTACTCTGAAGAGGCGGCGGCCAAGGTCATGGAGACCGACGAAAAAGTCTTCCGTCATAACGTCTCGCTTACCTATGAACAGTGGCTGGATTACCCGGACGGGCGCAAAGCCTGCTTTGAGATCCGTAAGGTACCCTACTATGACCGCGTGGGGAAACGCCACGGCCTGATGGGCTTTGGCCGCGATATTACCGAGCGTAAGCGCTATCAGGATGCCCTGGAGCGCGCCAGCCGCGACAAGACCACCTTTATCTCCACCATCAGCCACGAGCTGCGTACGCCGCTTAACGGCATCGTCGGGTTGAGCCGTATTCTGCTGGATACCGATCTGACCGCAGAACAGGAAAAATACCTCAAGACTATCCATGTTTCAGCGGTCACGCTGGGTAATATCTTCAACGATATTATTGATATGGATAAGATGGAGCGCCGTAAAGTTCAGCTTGATAACCAGCCTGTGGATTTCACCAGCTTCCTTGCCGATCTGGAAAACCTGTCTGGCCTGCAGGCGCAGCAGAAGGGATTGAGCTTTGTCATGGAGCCAACCCTGCCGCTGCCGCATAAAGTGGTGACGGACGGCACGCGACTGCGCCAGATCCTGTGGAACCTGATCAGCAACGCGGTGAAATTTACCCAGAAAGGAAAGGTGGCGGTGCGTATCCGCTATGACGAAGGTGACATGCTGCACTTCGAGGTGGAAGACTCCGGGATGGGTATTCCGCTGGAGGAGCAGGACAAAATCTTCGCCATGTACTATCAGGTGAAGGACAGCAACGGTGGGAAACCGGCCACCGGTACGGGCATTGGCCTGGCGGTCTCTAAACGTCTGGCGAAGAGTATGGGCGGCGATATCACCGTTGCCAGCCAGCCGGGCAAAGGGTCAACCTTCACGCTGACGGTCCATGCCCCTGCGGTGGCGGAAGAGGTAGAGGATACCTTTGAAAATGACGATATGCCGCTGCCTGCCCTGCACGTCCTGCTGGTGGAAGATATTGAGCTGAACGTAATTGTGGCGCGCTCTGTGCTGGAAAAACTGGGCAACAGCGTGGATGTCGCGATGACCGGTAAAGCCGCGCTGGAGATGTTTAAACCAGGCGAATACGATCTTGTTCTGCTGGATATTCAATTACCGGATATGACCGGGCTGGATATCTCGCGCGAGTTGACGCGTCAGTACGCGGCCGACGAACTGCCGCCGCTGGTTGCCCTGACGGCGAACGTGCTGAAAGATAAAAAAGAGTATCTCGATGCCGGTATGGACGATGTACTCAGCAAGCCGCTGGCGGTGCCTGCTCTGACCGCTATGATCAAAAAGTTCTGGGATACCCATGATGAAGAGGAGAGCACCATGACGTCTGTTGATAGCGCAAAAGCCCAAACGATACTCGATACCGCGATGCTGGAGCAGTACATCGATCTGGTGGGGCCGAAACTGATTACCGACGGTCTGGCGGTGTTCGAAAAAATGATGCCGGGCTATCTGAGCGTGCTGGAATCCAACCTGACGGCCCGTGACCAGAAGGGTATCGTGGAAGAAGGACATAAAATCAAAGGTGCCGCCGGCTCGGTTGGCTTACGCCATCTGCAGCAGCTGGGGCAACAGATTCAGTCGCCTGATTTACCTGCATGGGAAGATAACGTGGGTGATTGGGTTGAAGAGATGAAACAGGAATGGCAAAACGATGTGGCGGTGCTAAAAGCCTGGGTTGACGCCAGAAAAAAATGACCCCGGATTAACCGGGGTGCGCGAATACTGCGCCAACATCAGGGAAATCGTGGCTGCGCCTGTTTTTAAACGTTATTTTTGAAAGGGCGCTGCCTGAAAAATTTAGGCCGCACGCAGATAAGATAGCAAATCTTAAATGGTTTGTTACATGAATCAGTGAAATGTGTGAAGCATAGCGTTTTAATCAAAATTATTAATGTGCTTCAGCAAGTTGCAGAAAAGGATTGTCATGATGAAAAAGATTGGTGTCGTGCTAAGCGGATGCGGTGTTTACGATGGCTCTGAGATACACGAAGCCGTCATCACGCTGCTGGCCCTGGCTAAGCAGGGAGCCGAGGTGATTTGTTTTGCGCCAGACAAAAATCAGGCGGATGTGATTAACCATCTGACCGGTGAGCCGATGGCGGAAACCCGTAACGTGCTGATTGAAGCCGCGCGCATTGCGCGAGGTGGCATCCATCCTCTTATTCAGGCAGATCCTGCAGAGCTTGATGCGCTCATTGTGCCGGGTGGGTTTGGCGCAGCCAAAAATCTCAGTACCTTTGCCGCGCAGGGCGCGGAGTGTCAGATCGATCCTCATCTCAAAGCGCTGTCGCAGGCCATGCATGCGGCAGGGAAACCGCTGGGCTTTATCTGTATCGCACCGGCGATGTTGCCTAAAATTTTTGATTTCCCGCTGCGCCTGACTATCGGGACGGATATTGATACCGCTGAGATCGTCGAGGAAATGGGGGGCGAACACGTTCCGTGCCCGGTGGATGACATTGTGGTTGATGAAGATAACAAGATTGTCACCACGCCTGCGTATATGCTGGCGAAGAATATCGCGGAAGCCGCCGTGGGCATTGAAAAACTGGTCGCCCGCGTGCTGGTGCTGACGGAATGAGGCGTCCGTTTTCCGCAGGCGCATGGGTGAAACGCCTTCTTCTACGCATCGTTCTCGTCATGGCGGTGTTCTGGGGAGGCGGGCTGGCCGTGTTCAGCATTATGCCGGTCCCGTTCTCTGCCGTGATGGTTGAGCGTCAGCTCGGCGCGTGGCTCAGCGGCGATTTCGGCTATGTTGCCCATTCTGACTGGGTAAGCATGGACGAGATCTCTCCGTTCATGGGGCTGGCGGTCATCGCAGCGGAGGATCAGAAATTCCCTGAGCACTGGGGGTTCGACGTTGCGGCCATTGAGAAGGCGCTGGCCCATAACGAACGCCATGAAAACCGCGTGCGCGGCGCGTCAACGTTGTCGCAGCAGACGGCCAAAAATCTGTTTCTGTGGGACGGCCGCAGCTGGGTGCGAAAGGGGCTGGAAGCGGGGCTCACCCTGGGCATGGAAACGGTCTGGAGCAAAAAGCGCATTCTGACCGTGTATCTCAACGTTGCCGAGTTTGGCGACGGGGTATTTGGTGTCGAAGCTGCATCACAACGCTATTTTAATAAACCCGCCAGCAAGCTGAGCATGTCTGAGGCGGCGCTGCTCGCGGCTGTTCTGCCTAATCCCCTCCGCTTTAAAGCCAGTGCCCCGTCAGGTTACGTGCGAAGCCGTCAGGCGTGGATTATGCGCCAGATGCGTCAGTTGGGAGGAGAAGGGTTTATGGAGAGCAACAAACTTATGTAGGGCGGGTAAGCGCAGCGCCACCCGCCTGAAGGGCAGAGACCTTAATCTTCGTCGAACCCCGCGTTAAACAGCGCAATCACCGCCGCCAGCGCTTCCTCTTCCTGGGGGCCGGTGGCTTCGACTTCAATCTGACGCCCTTTGGCGGAATCCAGCATCAGCAGCGCAATGACGCTGTTCGCCTCCGCTTCGGTACCTTCGTCATTCCGCAGCAGAACTTCTGCATCGAAACCCTGCATCAGCTCAAACAGCTTCATCGCCGGGCGCGCATGCATGCCCAGCTTATTGGTGATCTCAACGGTCTGTTTTACGGTCATGTTTTACGTTTTTCCAGCGTGCGATGACGGGACTGAACGTTCTTCCCGCGCGAGCGGAAATAGTCGGCCAGCTGTTCGGCGATATAAACCGAACGATGTTTACCGCCGGTACAGCCAATCGCTACCGTCAGGTAGCTACGATTGTTTGTCTCCAGCATAGGTAACCATAGCTCAAGGTAGCTTCGCGTCTGGTAGATAAAATTGTGAACTTCTGTGTGCCTGTCGAGGAAGGCCGCGACGGGTTTATCCAGACCGGTCATAGGACGCAGTTTCGGATCCCAGTGCGGGTTCGGCAGGAAGCGCACGTCGAAAACATAATCCGCATCAATCGGGATACCGTGCTTGAAGCCAAAGGATTCGAACACCATCGTCAGTTCGCGCTCGCGTTTACCCAACAACCGGGTACGCAGCATTTCCGCCAGCTCGTGAACGGACATCTCAGAGGTGTCGACAATCAGGTCGGCGCGAGAACGCAGCGGCTCCAGCAGATCGCTCTCTTCATCGATTGCGCTCTCCAGGGAGAGGTTCTTACTGGAAAGCGGGTGCAAACGACGGGTGTCGCTGTAGCGGCGAATCAGGGTATTACGGTCTGCATCGAGGAACAGCAGCTGAGGCGAGAACGTGTCAGGCAGGTTACTCATTGCCTGTTCGAAGATCTCTGGCGATTCCGGCATGTTACGAACGTCGATACTGACGGCGGCCGAGGTCTGTCTCTCCGCAAGCGTACGGGCCAGGTCGGGCAGCAACACGACCGGAAGGTTATCGACGCAGTAAAAACCCATGTCTTCCAGCGCGCGCAGAGCAACGGATTTCCCCGACCCTGAACGACCGCTGACAATCATCAGCACCATGTTCCGTTTCTCCTCAGGACAACAGATGTGAAGGCCATCTCCTGGTTATGCATCATCCTGATTGCCTTCTGCTTCGGTGATAATTTGATAAAGCTCTTCATCACTTTGAGCCGAGCGCAGTCGACGGCAAATGGTTTTATCAGCCAGACGTTTGGCGACCAGCGACAGCGTATGCAGATGGGTTTTCGTCTGGTCAGCAGGCACCAGCAGCGCGAAGAGGAGATCGACGGGCTGGTTATCAATGGCATCAAAGGCGATCGGTGTTTCAAGCTGCACAAACACACCGACGGCACGCAGGGTATCCTCTTCCAGCTTGCCGTGCGGGATTGCGATGCCGTTGCCGATACCGGTACTGCCCATCTTTTCACGGGTCAGAATCGCTTCGAACACCACCTGCGGCGGCAGGCCCAGCTGTTTTGCGGCCAGTTCACTGATGATTTCCAGCGCACGTTTTTTGCTCTGGCAGTGAACCGCACTGCGGGTACATTCCTGGTTAAGGACATTGCTCAGTTGAAGAGCGGAATCGTTGTTCATCATAATTTCACCTAAGCGCTAACTGTACAAATGGCCTGTTGTGTTTCACAACAGGCCGTCCTGCACCCGTTAACTGCCCGGACAATTAGTGTTGTTTCAGTTTATCTTTATGTTTATTGAGCTGTCGCGCAAGCTTATCAATCAAGCCGTCGATAGCAGCGTACATGTCTTGCCCTTCCGCACTGGCATGCAGTTCCCCCCCGTTAACATGCAGGGTGGCATCCGAGATATGAGTCACTTTCTCCACTTTCAACACAATGTAGACCTGATTGATCCTTTCGAAATACTGCTCGAGTTTTGCAAACTTCGCGTTCACAAAGTCGCGTAAAGCCTCAGTAATTTCGACGTTTTGTCCAGTGATGTTGAGCTGCATAGTGTCTTCCTTATCGGTTGTGTCAGACCAGCTGTTTACGCTGGTTGGACGGCGGAATGGATAAAGACTCTCGATACTTCGCAACAGTACGACGTGCCACCATAATACCCTGATCGGACAGCATGGTGGTTAACTTACTGTCGCTTAGCGGCTTCGCGGGGTTCTCCGCGGCGATCAACTTCTTCACCAAGGCACGAATGGCCGTGGACGACGCTTCGCCGCCGCCCTCGGTATTCACATGGCTGGAGAAGAAATACTTAAGCTCAAAAATACCGCGTGGACTGTGCAGATACTTCTGCGTGGTGACACGGGAAATGGTTGATTCATGCATCTCGACGGCCTGGGCGATATCCGCCAGCACCATCGGTTTCATATACTCTTCGCCCTGCTCAAAGAAAGCCTGCTGCTGTTCGACAATACAGCGGCTGACGCGTAGCAGCGTATCATTTCGGCTCTCCAGACTTTTGATCAGCCATCGCGCTTCCTGCAAATTGCTACGAATATATTGGTTGTCGGCGTCGTTACGCACGCTGGTGCACATGGAGGCATACTGCTGGTTGATTTGCAGGCGAGGGATGCTGTCTGAATTCAGTTCAACGACCCAGCGGCCGTTGTGTTTTCTGACCAGCACATCCGGGATCACGTACTCGGGCTCGCTGGTCTGGATCGACTGACCGGGGCGCGGATCGAGCGACTGGATCAGATTCACCGCTTCTTTCAGCACCTCTTCTTTCAGGCGCGTGACGCGCATCAGGGTGCGGAAATCGTGGTTCGCCAGCAGATCCAGATGATCGCTGATGATCGCGCGCGCCTCCTCGAGCCATGGCGTCTCTTTGCTGAACTGAGAAAGCTGGATCAGCAGGCAGTCGCGCAGATCTTTTGCGGCTACGCCTACCGGATCGAAACGCTGGATGCGCTTCAAAACGGCTTCGACTTCCTCAAGCTCAATCTCGTCGTCGCCCATGCTTTCCAGTATATCGTCGAGGGTGACGGTCAAATAGCCGGTGTCGTCAACGGCATCGACAATGGACGTGGCAATCGCGCGGTCGGTATCGGAGAAGGGGGTGAGTTCCACCTGCCACATCAGGTAATCCTGCAGCGACTGGGTGGTTTCGCCCTGATAGACCGGTAGCTCATCGTCCTGGTAGTCCGCACGCGTACCGGAAGGGGTTCCGGCGGTGTAGATTTCATCCCAGCTGGCATCAAGCGGAAGCTCGTCGGGCATCTCTTTTTGTTCGAGTGCATCCGCGGTATCGAGCGCTTCAGTATCCTGCGATTGCTGGGTATCTACCTCGTCATGAAGATCGGTTTGTTCCAGCAGGGGGTTACTGTCCAGCGCCTGCTGGAGCTCCTGCTGAAGTTCTAACGTGGACAGTTGCAACAGGCGAATTGCCTGCTGTAGCTGCGGCGTCATCGCCAGTTGTTGGCTGAGCCTTAATTGCAAACCTTGCTTCATGTTCAGAGCATTTTTCTCCGGTTCGGCGTTACGTTACCTCTACCCTATCAGAGTCTGAAGTCTTCCCCAAGATAGACGCGCTTAACATGATCGTCTTCGAGGATCTGCTGCGGCGTACCGTGGGCGATCAGATTGCCCTGGCTGACAATATAGGCGCGTTCACATACGGCCAGCGTTTCACGCACGTTGTGGTCGGTGATCAGTACGCCAAGCCCGCTGTCGCGCAGGTGCTCAATGATACGTTTAATGTCGATAACGGAGATGGGATCAACGCCCGCAAACGGTTCATCCAGAAGGATAAATTTCGGGTTTGCGGCCAGCGCACGCGCAATCTCAACGCGACGGCGTTCGCCCCCGGAGAGTGCCTGACCGAGGCTGTCGCGCAAATGCTCAATGTGGAACTCTTCCATCAGCTCGTTGGCACGATCCTGACGCTGTTCGTTGGTCAGGTCGTTACGAATTTGCAGGACCGCCATCAGGTTGTCGTAAACGCTGAGACGACGGAAAATGGAGGCTTCCTGCGGCAGATAGCCGATCCCTCGACGCGCGCGCGCGTGCAGCGGCAGAAGGCTGATGTCTTCATCGTCAATGATAATGTTGCCGGCATCGCGCGGCACAATACCCACCACCATGTAGAAGGTTGTCGTTTTACCCGCACCGTTCGGGCCAAGCAGCCCCACGATTTCGCCGGAGTTGACGGTCAGACTGACATCTTCTACGACACGGCGGCCCTTATAGGCCTTCGCGAGGTTTTTTGCAGTTAATGTTGCCATAACGAATTAGTTACTCTTCTTCTGTGCCGGGGCCTGGCCCTTGCCTTTGTCCTGCAGCTGCGACGGAACCAGTACGGTGGTCACGCGTTTGCCTTTCTCGCTGGAGGCCTGCATTTTTTGCTCTTTAACCAGATAGGTAATCTGGTCGCCGGTAATGTTGCTGTCCAGCTGTTCCAGATACGCATTCCCGGTCAGGATGACCAGATCCTTCGCCAGCTCATAGTGCATGTGCGTAGCGCGGCCTTTCACCGGCTTGCCGTTGTCCTGCATCTGGTAGAAGGTCGCCGGATTACCATAGCCATCGATAATCTCTTTGCCCTGCTCGCCACCCGGACGGGTTACGACCACTTTGTCGGCGTTGATTTTGATGGTGCCCTGGGTCATGACGACGTTACCCGTGAAGGTGACGACGTTACCCTGCATATCGAGAGACTGGGTGTCGGACTCAATATGGATCGGCTGGTCGGTATCGCCCGTTACAGCAAGCGCGGGGAGACTGGCCGCCAGCATCGCGCTGGCGATAATTACTTTAAGGCTGAGTTTGTTTGTTTTGAATTTCATAGGAGGTTCTAACCTTTTCAATCAGCTCGGCGTTCTTGCTGCGTAAGTTCCCGCGCATTCTTAAACCGCTGGAATTAAATGTTGTGCCATACAGTGTGACCAGATCCTGCGACGTCACGTCCTGGGTTACCAGGTTGATCTGGGCATTATCCGTCGTAATTTTTCGCAGTTGCGAGTCAGCGGTCAGGGCGTTGACTTCAACGTGGCCATACAGATAAAGCATACGGTCATTTGTCAGTTTGGCCCGATCTGACTTAATTGACCACGTCGGCACTTTGTCTTTATCAAATGTGGTCATCACAGGTTGGGTAAACCATGAAACGCCATCATCGGAAAAATATTCAACATGCTGGGCAATCAGGCGATAGTTCAGCGCGCCTTCCGGGCTATAGACCACGGTGTCGCTGTGATCGCTTTTATAGGTTGGATCGGTATTGTTGATCACTTCCGTTTGCGTATCGTCGCGATCGGCAAGGTTCACGCCAATCAATACCAGTGTGACAAGCGAAAGCAAAATGATAATCCAACGTCTGGTTTTACTCATATCGATTGCCCTTTGGCCTCATCAAGCTTGCCCTGCGCCAGCAGAAGCAGATCGCAGACTTCACGGACAGCGCCGCGGCCACCGTTGATGTGGGTAACGTAGTCGGCGCGCGGGATCAGCAGCGGATGCGCATCGGCAACGGCGATGCTCAGCCCAACTTCAGCCATCACCGGCCAGTCAATCAGGTCGTCCCCGACGTAGGCCACGTTTTCCGGTGCGATAGCCAGTTTACCCAGTAAATCATTGAACGCCGCCATCTTATCGGATTGACCCTGATACAGATGGGTAATACCTAAAGTTTCACAGCGGTCTTCTACCAGTTTAGCGTTTCGTCCGGTGATGATCGCCACCTCAATCCCCGAGGTGAGCGCACAGCGGATACCGTAGCCGTCGCGAACGTTAAACGCCTTCAGCTCTTCACCATTATTGCCCATGTAAATCAGGCCGTCGGAGAGAACCCCATCCACATCGAGGATGAGCAGACGAATGTTTTCCGCCTTTGCCATCATCTGCGTACTGACCGGACCATAACAGGTTGCAAGGGATGCACCCGCATTACTCATTGTCTTATCCTTCATTACACTACGCCTGCGCGCAGCAGATCATGCATATGTACCACACCCAGCAACTGGTCGCCATCGGCAACCATAACGGAGGTGATATGGCGGGACTGCATCAGGTTCAGCACATCCACGGCCAGCGTACCTGGACGCACGCGGATACCGCCCGGCGTCATCACGTCGGCAATGCCGAGCGTGCGGACATCGACACCCATATCGAACACGCGACGCAGGTCGCCATCGGTGAAGATCCCCTGAATTTTCATCAGATCGTCGCACACGACCGTCATCCCCAGATTCTTACGGGTGATTTCCAGCAGCGCATCACGCAGGGAGGCTTCTTTACTGACGTGAGGGATCTCATCCCCGGTGTGCATAATATCGTTTACCCGCAGCAGGAGCTTGCGCCCCAGCGCGCCGCCCGGGTGGGAAAGCGCGAAATCTTCCGGCGTAAAGCCACGGGCTTCAAGCAGCGCCACGGCAAGCGCATCGCCCATGACCAGTGCAGCGGTGGTGCTGGAGGTCGGCGCCAGACCGAGCGGACAGGCCTCCTTGGGAACCTTCACGCACAGGTGAATATCGGCTGCACGCGCCATGCTGCTTTCCGGACGGCTGGTCATGCAAATCAGCGGCACCTGCAGCCGCTTCAGGACCGGGATGAGCGCCAGGATTTCATTGGACTCACCGGAGTTGGAGAGCGCGATGACGATATCCTGCGGCGTGACCATACCCAGGTCCCCGTGCGCGGCTTCCCCCGGGTGGACAAAGAAGGAAGAGGTGCCGGTACTGGCAAAGGTCGCCGCCATTTTGCGTCCAATGTGACCGGACTTGCCCATCCCCATCACCACGACTTTGCCGGCGCAGTAGAATATCTTCTCACATGCCAGACTAAAATCCTGATTAATGTACTGATCTAACTGCGCCAGACCTTCACGTTCAATCTCCAGAACGTCTTTGCCTGCTTTCTGAAAGTCAAAACCCGGCTGCAATTCTATTTGCGACATAATGCGTTTCCGTTTACCCAGAGAGAAGAGGCGAGAGCCAGTACAGCATCGCCATCCATACGATAAATCCACCCGTCAGCAGCGCGCCTGCGCCTTTGCCGATCTGTCGTTGCCGCCGCCAGCAGAGCAGGGCAAAAATCACGCTGACCAGCAACATCACGCCGTAATCACGTGAGAACGCCAGAGGATTAAAGGGCCCTGGCGAAATCAGGGCCGGCAGGCCCATCACAATGGCGATATTAAAAATGTTAGAACCGATGATATTACCAATGGCAATGTCATCCTCACCTTTACGTGCCCCCGCAATGGCGGTGGCCAGCTCCGGCAGGCTGGTGCCGATGGCAATCACCGTCAGGCCTATAGTCAGCTCGCTGATGGCAAAATAGTTCGCCAGCACCGTCGCGTTATCCACGACCATGCGCGTTGCCATCGGCATGATGATCAGTGCGACGCCCAGCCAGAGCAGGGCAACAGGCAGCGTGCCTTCTCGCGGAAGCTCGGCGACCTGCTCGCGCGTGAGGCTATCCTGACCCTGCTTTTCAGCCAGACGGGCGATCTTAACACTATACAGCAGCCAAATAACGGCCAGCGCCAGCAGGAAAATGCCGTCGCTGTAGCTCAGTACGCCATCGTAAAATACGCACCCTGCCAGCAGGCTTACGAGTAACATTAGCGGCAATTCACGGCGCAGAACATCAGAATGCACGCGAAAAGGATGGAGCAGCGCGGCCAGGCCTAAAATCAATAAAATATTGACGATGTTAGAGCCAATGGCGGTGCCGACTGCCAGGTCTACCTGACCATGCAGCGAGGCGGAGACAGAGACGATGATTTCAGGAAGCGACGTTCCTACGCTGACCACAGTCATCCCGATGACAACAGGTGGTACGCCACTCAGGCGACACAGGATAGATGCAGCAAACACTAAACGGTCAGCACTGTAGACCACCAACAGTAAACCAATTATTAACAGTGCTGTTGCTAAAAGCATCAAAAGTCCTTTCTTCAGGTATACTCGTCGGTCCATTGCTCGGGAATGGCTGGACTGCATACAGTCTGAGGCGTAACGAATTCCTAATTTTGACTTTATGCGCCGGAAAAGTAAAACAAATGCCAGCTTTCGCTAACCTCTACGGTTATTATTCTGTAAAAATGCGGAGTTTAGGGCTGATTCAGGCTACATGCCTTAACGTGAGCAGGATAAGAAAGGAACCATAAATGAGCCAAACCATGGCGAATTTAGTCGATGTCCGCGGGGTGAGTTTTTCTCGCGCCAACAGATTGATATTTGATGATATTTCGTTGACCGTGCCGCGTGGCAAAATTACTGCCATCATGGGGCCGTCCGGGATCGGTAAAACGACCCTGCTCCGCCTTATCGGTGGGCAGATCCCACCGGATAGCGGTGAAATCCTCTTTGATGGCGAAAACATCCCGGAGATGTCGCGCTCGCGCCTGTATACTGTTCGCAAACGCATGAGCATGCTCTTTCAGTCGGGGGCTTTGTTCACCGACATGAACGTCTTTGATAACGTTGCCTATCCGCTGCGCGAGCATACCAGCCTGCCGCCTGCGCTGCTGAAAAGCACGGTGATGATGAAGCTAGAAGCCGTCGGGCTGCGGGGCGCCGCGAAGCTGATGCCTTCGGAGCTGTCCGGCGGGATGGCGCGTCGTGCCGCGCTGGCGCGAGCCATCGCATTAGAACCTGATTTAATCATGTTCGACGAACCGTTTGTCGGGCAGGATCCCATCACGATGGGCGTGCTGGTGAAGCTCATCTCTGAGCTGAACAGCGCGCTTGGCGTCACCTGCATTGTGGTGTCTCACGATGTACCTGAAGTGTTGAGCATTGCCGATTACGCCTACATCGTAGCGGACAAAAAGATCGTCGCACACGGTAGCGCCCAGGCGCTGCAGGAAAATTGCGATCCGCGCGTGCGGCAGTTCCTCGACGGTATTGCCGATGGCCCTGTGCCGTTCCGCTACCCGGCGGGCGACTATCGTGACGATTTACTGGGAATAGGGAGTTAAGCCACTCATGCTGTTAAATGCGTTGGCCGCTCTCGGACACCGTGGCATAAAAACCATCAGGACGTTCGGGCGTGCCGGATTGATGTTATTCAACGCGCTGGTCGGCAAGCCGGAATTCCGTAAGCACGCGCCGCTATTGGTGCGTCAGCTTTATAACGTCGGCGTGCTGTCGATGCTCATCATCATTGTCTCCGGTCTGTTTATCGGTATGGTGCTGGGTCTGCAGGGCTACCTGGTGCTGACAACCTACAGTGCGGAAACCAGCCTCGGGATGCTGGTGGCGCTCTCGCTGCTGCGTGAACTGGGGCCCGTTGTGGCGGCGCTGCTTTTCGCCGGGCGCGCGGGGTCGGCCTTAACGGCTGAAATTGGCCTGATGCGCGCGACCGAGCAGCTCTCCAGCATGGAGATGATGGCGGTCGATCCGCTGCGTCGCGTGATCTCGCCGCGTTTCTGGGCCGGGGTCATCTCTTTACCGCTGCTGACGATTCTGTTTGTCGCCGTGGGGATCTGGGGCGGTTCGCTGGTTGGCGTGCACTGGAAAGGCATTGATGCCGGTTTCTTCTGGTCTGCCATGCAGGATGCCATTGATCTGCGAATGGATCTGATTAACTGCCTGATTAAGAGCGTGGTATTTGCCATTACGGTCACCTGGATTGCATTGTTCAATGGTTACGATGCCATCCCGACGTCGGCGGGCATTAGCCGCGCAACTACACGTACAGTCGTTCATTCGTCGCTGGCCGTACTGGGTCTGGATTTTGTGCTCACCGCACTGATGTTTGGGAATTGAGTTCATGCAAACGAGAAAAAATGAAATTTGGGTCGGTGTATTCCTGCTGCTGGCGCTGCTGGCCGCGCTGTTTATCTGCCTGAGAGCGGCGGATATCACGTCTGTGCGCACCGAGCCGACGTATCGCATCTATGCCACCTTCGATAACATCGGCGGGCTGAAGGCGCGTTCACCGGTCCGTATTGGCGGCGTGGTGATCGGACGCGTATCTGACATTACGCTGGATGAGAAGACCTATCTGCCACGTGTCGCGATGGATATCGAAGAGCGTTACAACCACATTCCGGACACCAGTTCCCTTTCTATCCGGACTTCCGGTCTGCTGGGCGAACAATATCTGGCGCTTAACGTCGGTTTTGAAGACCCCGAGCTGGGAACGACTATCCTTAAGGACGGGAGCGTGATCCAGGACACCAAGTCCGCCATGGTGCTGGAAGATATGATTGGTCAGTTCCTTTACAACAGTAAAGGGGATGATAAAAAGTCTGACAATGCCCCTGCGCAGAGTGAAGACCATACCAATGCTGCGCCGACCCCAGGTGCTGCGAATTAATATCAGGAGAAGTCATTCATGTTTAAACGATTGTTAATGGTTGCCATGCTGGTTATTGCCCCTCTCACCGCGGTGCACGCGGCGGATCAGAGTAACCCGTACAAACTGATGGACGAAGCCGCGAAGAAAACCTTCGATCGTCTTAAAAACGAGCAGCCTAAGATTCGTGCTAATCCTGATTACCTGCGTGACGTGGTTGACCAGGAGCTGCTGCCGTACGTGCAGATCAAATATGCGGGAGCCCTGGTGCTGGGCCGCTATTACAAAGACGCAACCCCGGCGCAGCGTGATGCCTATTTTGCCGCTTTCCGTGAATACCTGAAGCAGGCGTATGGTCAGGCGCTGGCGATGTATCACGGTCAGACCTATCAGATCGCCCCGGAGCAGCCGCTGGGTGATGCGACCATCGTCCCTATTCGCGTAACGATCAACGATCCTAACGGTCGTCCGCCGGTGCGTCTGGATTTCCAGTGGCGTAAAAACAGCCAGACCGGCCACTGGCAGGCGTATGACATGATCGCCGAAGGTGTAAGCATGATCACCACCAAACAGAACGAGTGGAGCGACCTGCTGCGCACCAAGGGGATTGATGGCCTGACCGCGCAGCTGCAGTCCATCGCTCGTCAGAAAATTAGTCTGGACGAGAAGAAGTAATGTCACAGCAACTCAGCTGGTCGCGTGAAGGCGAGACATTAAAGCTGTCCGGTGAGCTGGATCAGGATCTGCTGAACCCCTTATGGGATAAGCGCCATGAGGCCATGCAGGGCGTGACGGTTATTGACTTAACCAACGTCACGCGGGTAGATACGGCAGGCGTTGCACTGCTTGCCCATCTGGTTGCGGTGGGGAAAAAGCAGGGGGCGAGCGTCACGCTTCGCGGCGCGAGCGACAATGTCGTGACCCTGGCGCAGCTCTACAATCTCCCTCAGGACGTACTGCCTCGTTAATATTTTCAGTGCGTTACTTCCGAAAGCCCTGACAGTTTCATCGTCGGGGCTTTTTGCTTGTTTAAGACGACGCCACTTTGCTCTAAGATGTTGGGCTTGTTTTCACTATCAGATGATTAAGAGCCCATGGAAAATCATGAAATCCAGACAGTGCTGATGAATGCACTCTCCCTTCAGGAAGCCCACGTCACAGGCGATGGCAGTCACTTCCAGGTTATTGCTGTGGGTGAGATGTTCGACGGTATGAGCCGTGTGAAGAAACAGCAGGCTGTGTACGCGCCGCTGATGGAATATATTGCGGATAACCGCATCCACGCCCTGTCGATTAAAGCGTTCACCCCGCAAGAGTGGGCACGCGATCGCAAACTAAACGGTTTTTGAGCTGAGGGCGACAGGCCCGCAGCACGGTTGAATTTATAAGAGAGCACACCATGGATAAATTTCGTGTACAGGGGCCAACGCGTCTCCAGGGCGAAGTCACAATTTCTGGCGCGAAAAACGCCGCGCTGCCCATCCTCTTTGCTGCACTGCTCGCGGAAGAGCCGGTAGAGATTCAGAACGTACCGAAGCTGAAAGATATCGACACCACCATGAAGCTGCTCACCCAGTTGGGCACGAAAGTCGAGCGTAACGGTTCCGTCTGGATCGACGCCAGCAAGGTGAATAACTTCTCTGCCCCTTACGATCTGGTGAAAACCATGCGTGCTTCCATCTGGGCGCTTGGCCCGCTGGTGGCGCGTTTCGGTCAGGGTCAGGTTTCGCTGCCGGGCGGTTGCGCTATCGGTGCGCGTCCGGTTGACCTGCACATCTTTGGCCTGGAAAAACTGGGCGCAGAGATCAAGCTGGAAGAAGGCTACGTTAAAGCGTCCGTCAATGGTCGTCTGAAAGGCGCGCACATTGTTATGGACAAAGTGAGCGTGGGTGCAACGGTGACCATTATGTCTGCGGCAACGCTGGCAGAAGGGACCACGATCATCGAAAACGCCGCGCGTGAACCGGAGATTGTGGATACTGCCAACTTCCTCGTGGCGCTGGGTGCGAAGATCTCTGGTCAGGGTACCGACCGCATCACCATCGAAGGCGTTGAGCGTCTGGGCGGGGGTGTCTATCGCGTACTGCCGGACCGTATCGAAACCGGTACCTTCCTGATCGCTGCTGCGATCTCTGGCGGGAAAATTGTTTGTCGCAACGCGCAGCCAGATACCCTGGATGCGGTGCTGGCGAAACTACGCGATGCGGGCGCGGATATCGAAATCGGTGAAGACTGGATCAGCCTTGATATGCATGGACAGCGTCCAAAAGCGGTCAATGTGCGTACGGCACCGCATCCGGCCTTCCCAACTGACATGCAGGCACAGTTCACCTTGTTGAACCTGGTCGCCGAAGGGACCGGCTTTATCACGGAAACCATTTTCGAGAACCGCTTTATGCACGTACCGGAGCTGATCCGTATGGGGGCACGTGCCGAGATCGAAAGTAATACCGTGATTTGCCACGGCGTTGAGAAACTGTCCGGTGCTCAGGTGATGGCAACCGATCTGCGTGCGTCTGCCAGCCTGGTATTGGCGGGTTGTATCGCGGAAGGCACAACGATCGTGGATCGTATTTATCACATCGATCGTGGCTATGAGCGTATCGAAGATAAACTGCGCGCGCTGGGTGCCAATATCGAGCGTGTGAAGGGCGAGTAATCGTTCCGGCAGCCCCCTGCCAGAAATGACCGGGGGGTTGCTGTTCCTGTCAAAAAAACCTTATTCCTGCGATTCTTTTTTTACTTTTCTCTGGCGAATCATGCGCGATCTGTCGATAAATTCATGGGTGACAGGATCGTGGTAGCGCGAAGGCCAAATCACCCACGGATGCGTGTCCAGCGCCGTTGCGATAATTAATTCTCCTTTTGGCCAGGGGCGGGTGAGGGCGTTTGCCAGAGTTGAAGAACTCAGTCCATGGCGGCGGGACTCTGCAGCCAGTGAAGTGCCTTTTTTGCGCAGTGCGGCAATAATATCAGCCGTGTGCCAGTCGATAAATTTCGTATCCATAACGCCGTCCTTAAGTTCGGATTCACCTAGGCCGTTTCTTCTGAAACGACGGGTTTACTATACCCATTTCGAACTCTTGTTCTAAAAAGTTCGCGTTACTTGAAGGAATATTCAGAATAAGACATGGCTTTATTCATGCGGTCTCTAAACCGATGAATTTACATGAACGCGGAATCTACTGGTGTGTACTGGAATCTCCCCGCCAGGTTCGCGGGGAGAAAAAGGGAGATTAACGGTCGCGCTGAACGGCGATGTGGGCAAGGCCAATCAGTGCTTCGCGCCATGGGCTGTCTGGAATGACCTGAAGGGCCTCGATGGCCTTGTCGGCTTCTTCTTCTGCACGCTGACGCGTCCATTCCAGCGATCCGCAGATTGCCATGGTTTCCAGTACAGGTTCCAGAAGATGGCGGCCATTTCCCTGCTCAATCGCTTCACGGATCATCTTCGCCTGGTCGGCCGTTCCGTTACGCATGGCGTGGAGCAGCGGCAGGGTCGGTTTGCCTTCGTTCAGGTCATCGCCAACGTTTTTGCCGAGCGTCTCGCCGTCCGCACTGTAATCCAGCAGATCGTCAATCAGCTGGAAGGCTGTGCCCAGATAGCGGCCATAGTCCTGCAGGCCTTTTTCCTGCGCTTCGGTACAGCCCGCCAAAATGCCGGAACACTGGGCCGCCGCTTCAAACAGGCGCGCGGTTTTGCTGTAGATGACGCGCATGTAGTTTTCTTCAGTGATGTCCGGGTCGTTGACGTTCATCAGCTGGAGCACTTCGCCTTCAGCGATGACGTTAACGGCTTCGGACATCACTTCCAGCACTTTCAGGGAACCCAGGCTGGTCATCATCTGGAAGGCGCGGGTATAGATAAAATCTCCCACAAGGACGCTGGCTGCGTTCCCGAACGCGGCGTTAGCCGTGGCTTTGCCACGACGCATATCCGATTCATCCACCACATCGTCGTGCAGAAGCGTCGCCGTGTGGATAAATTCGATGAGCGCGGCGATAGTGATGTGGGCATTTCCCTGATAGCCAACGGCTCTGGCAGCCAGAATAGCAATCATCGGACGAATGCGTTTACCGCCGCCGCTGACAATGTAATAGCCCAACTGATTGATCAGCTGAACGTCAGAGTTGAGTTGCTCCAGGATTGCTGCATTCACACCCGCCATATCTTGCGCGGTTAACTCGTTGATTTTTTCTAAATTCATCGCAAAAGCCGGGCTTTTTATCCTGTTGATCCCATCTTCAATGGGGTAACGAAGGGTTTCGGTTTATCAATAGTAGTGCTGATTGTACTGAAAAAACGGCTCAGATAAACGTTACCGTACGTGTTGTGTTTTTTTTCTTCATGTATTGACGGTAGCACTTGTCAAAGGCTCGCGTTTTGCGTAATATTCGCGCCCTATTGTGAATATTTATAGCGCACTCTGATTCATACGAGGACGTGCGCGGAAGCGGAGTTTATATGTACGCGGTTTTCCAAAGTGGTGGTAAACAACACCGAGTAAGCGAAGGTCAGACCGTTCGCCTGGAAAAGCTGGACATCGCAACTGGCGAATCTGTTGAGTTCGCAGAAGTTCTGATGATCGCAAACGGTGAAGAAGTCAAAATCGGCGTTCCTTTCGTTGATGGCGGCGTTATCAAAGCTGAAGTTGTTGCACACGGTCGTGGCGAGAAAGTTAAAATCGTTAAGTTTCGTCGTCGTAAGCACTACCGTAAGCAGCAGGGCCACCGTCAGTGGTTCACTGATGTGAAAATTACTGGCATCAGCGCCTAAGACCTGAGGAGAGATTTAAATGGCACATAAAAAGGCTGGCGGCTCCACACGTAACGGTCGCGATTCAGAAGCTAAACGCCTGGGCGTTAAGCGTTTCGGTGGCGAATCCGTTCTGGCGGGTAGCATCATCGTTCGTCAACGTGGTACCAAATTCCACGCTGGCAACAACGTAGGTTGCGGTCGTGACCACACTCTGTTTGCTAAAGCAGACGGTAAAGTGAAATTTGAAGTTAAAGGCCCGAACAACCGTAAATACATCAGCATCGTTGCTGAGTAAGGTTTTCTCGGTCCGGTAACGGATTAAAGCCCCGCAACCTGTTGCGGGGCTTTTTACATTGGAAACCCGGTAATTTTTTCTGTAGGGAAAACGGGCATGAAGCAGCAGGCCGGCATAGGAATTCTTTTGGCGCTCACAACCGCAATGTGCTGGGGTGCGCTGCCAATTGCAATGAAGCAGGTACTGGAAGTGATGGAGCCGCCTACGGTGGTCTTTTATCGCTTTCTGATGGCAAGCATCGGCCTCGGGGCGATTCTGGCCATCAAAGGTAAGCTTCCACCCTTGCGGCTCTTCCGTAAACCGCGCTGGCTGGTATTGCTGGCTATCGCGACGGGCGGTCTGTTCGGTAACTTCATCCTGTTCAGCTCTTCCCTGCAATATCTCAGCCCCACGGCGTCGCAGGTGATTGGTCAGCTTTCGCCGGTGGGCATGATGGTCGCCAGCGTCTTTATCCTCAAGGAGAAGATGCGCGGTACGCAGATTATCGGGGCGAGCATGCTGTTGTGCGGTCTGGTGATGTTCTTCAACACCAGTCTGATCGAGATTTTTACCCGCCTGACGGATTACACCTGGGGTGTCATTTTCGGTGTGGGGGCAGCAACGGTCTGGGTGAGCTATGGCGTCGCGCAAAAGGTGTTATTGCGTCGGCTTGCCTCACAGCAGATCCTCTTTTTGCTGTACACTTTGTGTACAATAGCATTGCTGCCATTAGCGAAGCCGGGCGTGATTACCCAGCTTAGCGACTGGCAACTGGCGTGCCTCATTTTTTGTGGGCTGAACACGCTGGTCGGTTATGGCGCGCTGGCCGAAGCGATGGCGCGCTGGCAGGCAGCACAGGTGAGCGCGTTGATCACGCTTACCCCGCTGTTTACGCTGTTATTTTCAGATTTGTTATCAATGGCCTGGCCCGATGTCTTCGTCAGACCGATGCTCAACCTGTTGGGTTATCTCGGTGCGTTTGTCGTGGTTGCGGGCGCGATGTATTCCGCCATTGGTCATCGTCTTTGGGGACGTTGGCGCAAAAATGAAGCGGTTGTAGTAGTCCCCCGCTCAGGCGAATGAGTTACGGAGAGTAAAATGAAGTTTGTTGATGAAGCGACGATCCTGGTCGTGGCTGGTGATGGCGGCAACGGTTGCGTGAGCTTCCGTCGTGAAAAGTATATCCCTCGTGGCGGTCCTGATGGCGGCGACGGTGGGGATGGTGGTGACGTGTGGCTGGAGGCGGATGAGAACCTCAACACGCTGATCGACTACCGTTTCGAAAAATCCTTCCGCGCCGAACGTGGCCAGAACGGCCAGAGCCGTGACTGTACCGGGAAACGCGGTAAAGACGTCACCATTAAAGTTCCGGTCGGTACGCGTGTGATTGACCAGGGGACGGGTGAAACCATGGGCGACATGACCAAACACGGTCAGCGCCTGATGGTGGCGAAAGGCGGCTGGCACGGTCTGGGTAACAGCCGTTTCAAATCGTCCGTTAACCGTACGCCGCGTCAGAAAACGATGGGTACGCCGGGCGATAAGCGCGACCTGCAGCTGGAACTGATGCTTCTGGCTGACGTGGGCATGCTGGGTATGCCAAACGCAGGTAAATCGACGTTTATTCGCGCGGTTTCTGCGGCGAAGCCAAAAGTGGCTGACTATCCGTTTACCACGCTGGTACCAAGCCTGGGCGTTGTCCGTATGGATAACGAGAAGAGCTTCGTGGTCGCCGATATTCCGGGCCTGATTGAAGGCGCCGCGGAAGGGGCGGGTCTGGGTATTCGCTTCTTGAAACACCTTGAGCGCTGCCGCGTGCTGCTGCACCTCATTGATATCGATCCTATCGACGGTTCCGATCCGGTTGAAAACGCCCGCATCATCGTTGGCGAACTGGAGAAATACAGCGAGAAACTGGCGAACAAACCACGCTGGCTGGTCTTCAACAAGATCGACCTGATGGACAAAGCCGAAGCGGAAGCAAAAGCGAAAGTCATTGCTGAAGCGATGGGTTGGGAAGATAAATACTACCTGATCTCTGCGGCAAGCCAGGTTGGCGTGAAAGATCTGTGCTGGGATGTGATGACCTTCATCATTGAGAACCCAATTGTTCAGGCGGAAGAAGTCAAACAGCCTGAAAAAGTCGAATTCATGTGGGATGACTACCACCGCCAGCAGCTCGAAGAGCTGGAAGCGGAAGAAGACGATGAAGACTGGGATGATGACTGGGATGAAGACGACGAAGAAGGCGTCGAGTTCATCTACAAGCACTAATTGCTGTTCAAAGCCCCCGTTATGGGGGCTTTTTTTATTCCAGCGTTGCGGGCAGCCAGCAGCTGGCGATTAAGCCACCTTCAGCGCCATTCTCAAGCGTTAGCCTGCCGTGGTGGAGCTGGAGGATGCGCTGCACGATGCTCAGGCCCAGCCCACTGCCTCCGTAGCGCTGGTCAAGACGGCGGAATGGCTCGGTAATTGACTGTCGGTGCGCTTCATCAATTCCAGGACCCTGATCGATAACGCTAATCTGCGTCCCGCCGTCGACCTCGGTTAATGTCACTGTAATCGTTGTCCCTGACGGGCTGTAGCGCCCGGCATTCTCCAGCAGGTTGCGCAGCATGAGGCGCAGGAGAACGGCGTCTCCCTGAACCGTGAGCGCGCTTTTAGCGGGCCAAATCACCGTATGCTCTTTGGCTTCATGCCCCAGGCCGAGAGGTTCAATGATATTTTCCGTCCAGTTCACGGTTTCGTAGTGTCCGCTCGCCATGGCCTGTCCGGCCCGGGCCAGCATCAGCAGCTGTTCGACGGTATGCATGAGCTGATCGATACGGCTAATCAGCGTGGCGGCCTGTGGCGCACCTGACTGCGACATCAGCTCCAGATGGAGCCGGATGCCAGCAAGAGGCGTTCTCAGCTCGTGAGCAGCGTCTGCAGTGAAGAGACGTTCCTGCTTAATGGTGCTATCCAGCCGGGCCAGCAGCTGGTTCAGAGAGGTCGTCACCGCGCCAATTTCTTCCATGTCGGAAAACATGGGAAGCGGTGTTAAGTTATCGGCTGAACGGTTAGCGAGGCTGGCGCGGAGTTTATTCAGCGGCCGGGTTATCCAGGTGACCGCCCAGAAAGAGAAGAGCAGGGTAAAGCCAACCATCACCAGGGAAGGGACCAGCAGCGAGGCAATCGCTTCGCGTATCTCTTTCTCAACGTGATTATTGCGCGCTTTCGCTGACAGCGTTTCGTTGACCAGAAAACCAATCTGTTCACGGCTTTCATGCCATAGCCAGATGACGCTTATCAGCTGAAAAAACAGGAGAATGACCGCCAGCAGTACCATCAGACGCCGACGCATGCTGTTCATTTCTGGCTCTCCAGACGATAGCCGACGCCGCGAACGGTTTTGATCCTGTCTTTACCGAGCTTACGCCGCAGATTATGGATGTGGACCTCAAGGGTATTTGACCCGGGATCGTCCTGCCAGGAGTAGATATCCTGCTGGAGCGTTTCTCTGTGTACCGTTTGCCCGCTGCGCATGATCAGACGCGTAAGCAAGGCGAACTCTTTTGGCGTGACCTCTACGGCCTGATCCTGTTGCAGCACCTGCTGGGTTTGCAAATTCAGCGTAATGTCGCCGTCGGTCAGTAAGTTATCACTATGGCCCTGATAACGGCGAATCAACGCTCGCACCCGTGCCTGCAGCTCCGCGAGCGCGAAAGGCTTCACCAGATAATCATCTGCGCCTGCATCGAGGCCGGTGATACGATCTTCAATGGCATCACGTGCCGTCAGGATCAGGACGGGATTGTTGATGCCGCGACGTCGCCACTGGCTGAGCAGCGTGGCGCCGTCTTTATCGGGCAAGCCCAAATCGAGGATCACCAGGCTGTATTCGCCGCTCTGGATCAGGGCATCCGCCTCTGCTGCGGTGCCTGCACAGTCGAGAGCATACCCTTCATTGGCCAGCCCCAGCGCCAGCCCTTCCTGCAATAACAGATCGTCTTCAACTATAAGTAGTTTCATCGCTAGTTATTCTGGTAGATGTCCTTATAAAGCCTGCTTTCGAAGCGAACCAGCGGAATACGACGATTGCGCTGATCGGTCGGTTCGACGGCATAGCCGGAAAGATACTGCACGAATGCCATGCGCTGTCCGCTGGCGGTAGTGATGAAGCCTGCAAGGTTGTAAACCCCCTGCAGTGAGCCTGTTTTCGCGGAGACTTTGCCATCCACGCCGGCAGCGTGAAGCCCTGCGCGGTACTGCAGTGAACCGTCATGTCCGGCCAGCGGCAGCATTGAAATAAAGTTTAGCTCAGTGTCATGCTGTGCAATGTACTGAAGCACCTGCAACATCGTGGCCGGAGAGATCAAATTATGGCGCGACAGGCCGGAGCCATCGACGGCGATGGTATTACCCAGATCGATCCCCGCCTGCTGGCGCAGAATCTGACGTACCGCGTCTGAGCCCGCGCGCCAGGTTCCCGGCACGCCGAAACGGGCGTGGCCAATCATGCGGAACACCGTATCGGCAATCATATTGTCCGACTTTTTCAGCATAATTCGCAGTAAATCGTGCAGCGGCGCAGACTGTTTGCTCGCGATGACCGTGCCGGGCTGGTTGACCTGCGTCTGACGAAGCAGGGTGCCGGAATAGGTTATTCCCGCTTGTTTCAGCTCATCTTTCAGAATGGCGCCTGCATAGCTTGCGCCATCCTGTATCGCAAAGGCCAGCGGCAGCGGATCGGCGCGCTGCGTCAGGCAGCCGGTGAGCGTGAAGCGGTTAAGGTCGCCTGGCACCACATCCAGTTCGCAATACTGGGCATCGGGGGAACCCTTGGCCAGCGTGCGAACCTGGCTAAACATGGTGACCGGGTAGTAGGACGCGATACGGATAAACGCTAAATCATCCGGCTTTGGCGCACTGTAAAGCGAAACCGAGAAGCAGTTGCGGTCAACAATCGCGGCGGCGGGCGGGGCGCTAAAGCACTGCGTCATGTCGTTCCACGGCCAGCCCGGGGCTTTGTCGTGGCTGGCAAAGATGGACGTGTCGATCAGCACATTGCCATCAATTTTCTGCACGCCGGTTTTTTTTAGCACCGCAACCATATTGCGGATATCCTGGCGTTTAAAGGTAGGATCGCCGCCAAAACGGGCGATAAGATCGCCTTTCAGTTCGCCACCCTCGACGTTACCTTTGGTTTCAAGGGTGGTCGTAAAACGGAAGTCAGGCCCGAGCTGGAGCAGAGCGGCGAGGGCGGTGATCACCTTTTGGGTACTGGCAGGCAGCGCCATCTGTTGACTGTGATAGTCAATCTCGGGAGCCTGTGCGCCAACCTTCTGCACCATCAGGGCGAGGTTCGCGCCTGCGGGAAGCTGATTAATGTACTCATCAACATTCGCGGCCTGGGCGGTGAACGTTATACTGGTAGTCAATCCGATGATAAAACTGGAAAATCGCATAATCTCGCGCTAACAACCCGAAAACAAACCGTCATACTACGGTGCATGGCACTGCAAAGTAAACGATGACCCATAGTGAACTTCGCGGTAAAATGCGTATCAAATTGAAAAATTGCTGCTGACCTGGGGCGTTGCTCCCGGGTCGGTTTTCTTTTTGCTTCTGGCCTGTTCAGGTGGGCTGGAGCAGGGAACACTGCTCCCAACAGGAATGTTTAAGAGGTATAACAAATGCAAGCTATTCCGATGACCTTACGTGGTGCCGAAAAACTGCGCGAAGAGCTGGATTTTCTGAAATCCGTACGTCGCCCTGAAATCATCGCCGCTATCGCGGAAGCGCGTGAGCATGGCGACCTGAAAGAGAACGCTGAATACCACGCCGCGCGTGAGCAGCAGGGCTTCTGTGAAGGGCGTATTAAAGATATCGAAGCAAAACTGTCCAATGCACAGGTTATCGATATCACCAAAATGCCGAATAATGGCCGTGTGATTTTTGGTTCAACCGTTACCGTGCTGAACCTGGACAACGACGAAGAGCAGACCTATCGCATCGTGGGTGATGATGAAGCTGACTTCAAACAGAACCTGATTTCGGTGAACTCACCGATTGCTCGCGGCCTGATTGGCAAAGAGCAGGACGATGTTGTCACCATCCGCACCCCTGGTGGTGAAGTGGAATACGAAATTATTAAGGTTGAATACCTGTAATTCGCTTCTCTACTAAGATGTTGATACATTGTAAAGAAAAGAAAAAGGCCGCGTAGCGGCCTTTTATCAACTCAAGGAGCATGGCATTTTGCTCGCCTGCTGACAGAAATCCCTCGTTTCACACAGAAAATGTGTTTAATTCAGGATATCCTTAACGTGGCAGCGAGATTTTACGCTCTTTAGATGGGCGGTAGAGCACCAGCGTTTTACCGATGACCTGTACATTACAGGCGCCGGTTTCGCGCACGATGGCTTCCACGATCAGGTTTTTAGTGTCTCTGTCTTCAGAGGCGATTTTCACCTTGATCAGCTCGTGGTGTTCCAGCGCTTGTTCAATCTCGGCAAGCACCCCTTCGGTCAAACCATTGTTGCCAAGCATCACTACAGGCTTGAGCGGATGTGCCAGACCTTTAAGGTGCTGTTTTTGTTTAGTACTCAGATTCATCGTATATTTTTGCTTACGTTGGGATTGAAAACGGTTCATTCTACCGCCATCTCCCTAATATCGCCAAATAGCTGCGTAGAAATTTACGTCACAGGCAAGTAACGATGAACCAGGACGGAAATGTTAAATGACAGGTAAAAAGCGTTCTGCCAGCTCCAGCCGCTGGCTTCAGGAACACTTTAGCGATAAATATGTTCAACAGGCACAGAAAAAGGGGTTGCGTTCCCGTGCCTGGTTTAAACTTGATGAAATACAGCAAAGTGACAAACTTTTTAAGCCGGGGATGACGGTTGTTGACCTCGGTGCGGCACCTGGCGGATGGTCCCAGTATGCGGTAACGCAGATCGGCGGAACGGGCCGAATCATCGCGTGCGATCTTTTACCAATGGATCCCATCGTTGGTGTCGACTTCCTTCAGGGCGACTTTCGTGATGAATTAGTGCTGAAAGCGTTACTTGATCGTGTAGGTGACAGTAAGGTCCAGGTTGTCATGTCAGATATGGCACCAAATATGTGCGGAACACCGGCGGTGGATATCCCCCGCGCCATGTATCTGGTGGAGCTAGCGTTAGAAATGTGTCGTGATGTACTAGCGCCTGGTGGTAGTTTTGTTGTGAAGGTGTTTCAGGGCGAAGGTTTCGAGGAGTATCTTAAGGAAATTCGCTCCCTGTTTGCGAAGGTCAAAGTTCGTAAGCCGGACTCTTCCCGGGCCCGTTCCCGTGAAGTGTATATTGTAGCGACCGGGCGAAAATGATAACCGGGAGATTTCAGACGAAAGTTTGAATGAAACTGGATATAGAGTATCCTGACGCTGTTTTTAACACAGTTGTAATATGAGGTTAATCCCTTGAGTGACATGGCGAAAAACCTAATACTCTGGCTGGTCATTGCCGTTGTGCTGATGTCAGTATTCCAGAGCTTTGGGCCCAGCGAGTCGAATGGCCGCAAGGTGGATTATTCTACCTTCCTGCAGGAGGTCAATCAGGACCAGGTTCGCGAAGCGCGTATCAACGGACGTGAGATCAACGTTACCAAGAAAGATAGTAACCGTTACACGACTTACATCCCGGTGAACGATCCTAAGCTGCTTGATAACCTTCTGACTAAAAACGTCAAGGTGGTAGGTGAACCGCCAGAAGAACAAAGCCTGCTGGCTACTATCTTCATTTCCTGGTTCCCGATGCTGCTTCTTATCGGCGTCTGGATCTTCTTTATGCGCCAGATGCAGGGCGGCGGTGGCAAAGGTGCCATGTCGTTCGGTAAGAGCAAGGCGCGTATGTTGACGGAAGATCAGATCAAGACCACTTTTGCGGACGTTGCCGGGTGTGACGAAGCGAAAGAAGAGGTCGGTGAACTGGTTGAATACCTGCGTGAGCCGAGCCGTTTCCAGAAACTGGGCGGTAAAATCCCGAAAGGCGTGCTGATGGTTGGCCCTCCGGGTACCGGTAAAACCCTGCTGGCGAAAGCCATCGCGGGTGAAGCGAAGGTGCCGTTCTTTACTATTTCAGGTTCAGACTTCGTCGAAATGTTCGTGGGTGTTGGTGCATCTCGTGTGCGTGACATGTTCGAGCAGGCCAAGAAGGCAGCACCGTGCATTATCTTCATCGATGAAATCGACGCCGTAGGCCGCCAGCGTGGCGCAGGCCTGGGCGGTGGTCACGATGAACGTGAACAGACGCTGAACCAGATGCTGGTTGAGATGGACGGCTTCGAAGGTAACGAAGGTATCATCGTTATCGCGGCAACTAACCGTCCTGACGTACTTGACCCGGCGCTGCTGCGTCCAGGCCGTTTCGACCGTCAGGTTGTTGTCGGTCTGCCGGATGTTCGCGGTCGTGAACAAATTCTGAAAGTTCACATGCGTCGCGTACCGCTGGCACCAGATATCGACGCGGCAATCATTGCGCGCGGTACTCCGGGCTTCTCCGGTGCGGATCTCGCTAACCTTGTCAACGAAGCTGCACTGTTTGCCGCTCGCGGTAACAAGCGCGTCGTGTCGATGGTGGAGTTCGAGAAAGCGAAAGACAAGATCATGATGGGTGCGGAACGTCGCTCCATGGTGATGACGGAAGCGCAGAAAGAGTCCACGGCTTACCACGAAGCCGGTCACGCGATTATCGGTCGTCTGGTGCCGGAACACGATCCGGTGCATAAAGTGACGATTATTCCGCGCGGTCGTGCGCTGGGTGTGACCTTCTTCCTGCCTGAAGGCGACGCGATCAGCGCCAGCCGTCAGAAGCTGGAAAGCCAGATCTCAACCCTGTACGGCGGTCGTCTGGCGGAAGAGATTATTTATGGTCCGGAACATGTTTCTACCGGTGCGTCGAACGACATTAAAGTGGCGACAAACCTGGCACGTAACATGGTGACTCAGTGGGGCTTCTCCGACAAACTCGGTCCGCTGCTCTATGCAGAGGAAGAGGGCGAAGTGTTCCTGGGCCGCTCCGTGGCAAAAGCGAAACATATGTCCGATGAAACGGCTCGTATCATCGACCAGGAAGTGAAAGCGCTGATTGAACGTAACTACGGTCGCGCGCGTCAGATCCTGAATGACAACATGGACATTCTGCATTCCATGAAAGATGCGCTCATGAAATATGAGACCATCGATGCACCGCAGATTGACGACCTGATGGCGCGCCGCGAAGTGCGTCCGCCAGCAGGCTGGGAAGACCCAGGCGCTTCCAATAACTCTGACAACAATGGCACCCCGCGTGCACCGCGTCCGGTTGATGAACCGCGTACACCAAACCCGGGCAACACCATGTCAGAACAGTTGGGCGATAAGTAAGTCACTGCTGTTGAAGCGTTTGTTTGTACCTCAAACCCTGGAGCTTGCTCCGGGGTTTTTCATTTCTGTTTAACCATTTAGATATCAGGGATTTCTCCATGAAATTATTCGCTCAGGACTCGCATCTCGATCTTTCACATCCCCATGTGATGGGGATCCTGAATGTTACCCCTGACTCCTTCTCTGACGGCGGCACGCATAACACGCTTATCGAGGCGGTTAAGCATGCGAATTTAATGATTAATGCAGGTGCCACCATCATTGACGTTGGCGGCGAATCGACGCGTCCCGGTGCGGCGGACGTGTCTGTGGAAGAAGAGCTGGCGCGCGTGGTGCCGGTCGTTGAAGCAATCGCGCAGCGGTTTGAAGTGTGGATCTCAGTAGATACCTCCAAACCGGAAGTCATCCGAGAAGTGGCGAAAGTGGGCGCTCACATTATCAATGATATTCGTTCACTTACCGAGCCGGGAGCGATTGAGGCGGCTGCGGAAACCGGGCTGCCGGTTTGCCTGATGCATATGCAGGGGCAACCGAAAACCATGCAGGACGCGCCGAAGTATGACGATGTCTTTGCCGACGTAAATCGCTTCTTTATTGAGCATATCGAACGTTGTGAACGTGCCGGTATCCCAAAAGAGAAATTGCTGCTCGACCCGGGGTTCGGTTTCGGTAAAAATCTCTCACACAACTATGCGCTGCTTGCGCGCTTATCGGAATTTCATCACTTTGGCCTGCCGCTGCTGGTGGGGATGTCGAGGAAATCGATGATTGGCCAGTTGCTGAATGTAGGCCCGAGCGAACGCCTGAGCGGCAGCCTGGCCTGCGCGGTGATTGCGGCGATGCAGGGGGCGCACATCATTCGTGTCCATGACGTCAAAGAAACAGTAGAAGCCATGCGTGTGGTGGAAGCCACACTGGCAGCGAAGGAAAACAAACGCTATGAGTAATCGTAAATATTTTGGTACCGACGGTATCCGCGGGCGCGTAGGCGATGCTCCCATCACCCCTGATTTTGTCCTGAAGCTCGGCTGGGCTGCCGGCAAGGTTCTGGCGCGTCATGGCTCACGTAAAATTATCATCGGTAAAGACACCCGTATTTCCGGCTATATGCTGGAATCCGCGCTGGAAGCGGGGCTGGCGGCGGCTGGACTGTCCGCCTCTTTTACAGGCCCAATGCCAACGCCTGCAGTCGCGTACCTGACGCGCACCTTCCGTGCGGAAGCGGGGATTGTTATCTCGGCCTCTCACAACCCGTTCTACGACAACGGCATTAAGTTCTTCTCTATTGATGGCACCAAGCTGCCGGATGAGGTGGAAGAAGCCATTGAAGCTGAAATGGAAAAAGAGATCACCTGTGTTGATTCCGCCGAGCTGGGTAAAGCGAACCGTATCGTTGATGCGGCGGGTCGCTATATCGAATTCTGTAAAGGCACCTTCCCGAATGAGCTGAGCCTGGCCCACCTCAAAATTGTGGTGGACTGCGCAAATGGCGCGACCTATCACATCGCCCCGAATGTCTTCCGCGAGCTGGGTGCGAAAGTAATCACCATTGGCTGCGAGCCGGATGGTCTGAACATTAACGAGCAGGTGGGGGCAACTGACGTTCGTGCCCTGCAGGCGCGCGTGCTGGCAGAAAAAGCCGATCTGGGTATTGCGCTGGACGGCGATGGTGACCGCGTGATCATGGTTGATCACGAAGGTAACAAGGTCGACGGCGACCAGATCCTCTACATTATTGCGCGTGAAGGTCTGCGTCAGGGTCAGCTGCGCGGCGGTGCGGTCGGGACGCTGATGAGTAACATGGGCCTGGAACTGGCGCTGAAACAGCTCGGTATTCCGTTCGTTCGCGCGAAAGTGGGTGACCGCTATGTGTTGGAAAAATTGCAGGAGAAGGGCTGGCGTATCGGCGCTGAAAATTCAGGTCACGTGATCCTGCTCGACAAAACCACCACCGGTGACGGTATTGTGGCCGCGTTGCAGGTGGTTGCCGCCATGGCGCGCAACCATATGAGCCTGCACGATCTGTGCAGCGGCATGAAAATGTTCCCACAGATCCTCGTAAACGTACGTTTCACTGCCGGCAAAGGCGATCCGCTGGAAAATGAGAACGTGAAAGCGGTGATGGCTGACGTTGAAGCGGCCCTGGGCAGCCGTGGACGCGTGCTGCTGCGTAAGTCTGGTACTGAACCGCTGATCCGCGTGATGGTGGAAGGCGAAGACGAAGCGCAGGTAACCGAATTTGCGCACCGTATTGCGGATGCTGTTAAAGCTGCATAATCTTGCACGCTAAATGTTTAAAAAGGCGGCGTTTGCCGCCTTTGTTTTAAGCAATCAATGGCTTTTTGCTGTTTTTTTCCGCAGTTGATACAATGCGTCGAAAATGCCCTTGCGAAGGTGATTCGCTTTGGTTAGTATTCACACCCGCTTCAGTGGGAAATAGAAATCCTGCTAATTGGTCGAAGCATTGGTATGCGGCAAATCCGCAAGGAACAGGTTGATTATGTACGAAGCTCTTTTAGTTGTTTTCCTTATTGTAGCCATCGCTCTCGTAGCGCTGATTATGCTGCAGCAAGGTAAAGGCGCTGATATGGGAGCCTCCTTCGGAGCAGGCGCTTCCGGTACGCTGTTCGGTTCAAGTGGTTCTGCGAACTTCATGACCCGCACGACGGCGATTCTGGCGACGCTGTTCTTCATCATCAGTCTGGTGCTTGGCAATATCAACAGCAACAATACCAGCAAAGGAAGCGAGTGGGAAAACCTGAGCGCGCCAGCAAAAACTGAGCAAACTCAGCCAGCTGCACCGGCTAAGCCAACCAGCGATATCCCGCAGTAAGTATTCCGTACCGAGGTGGTGGAATTGGTAGACACGCTACCTTGAGGTGGTAGTGCCCTAACGGGCTTGTGGGTTCGAGTCCCATCCTCGGTACCAATATTCCAGAAGAAAGACGTCGAAAGACGTCTTTTTTTCGTCTGTAGCTTTTGCCGTTCGTAGGCCCGGTAAGCGCAGCGCCACCGGGCAAAATGGCGGGTGGCGCTGCGCTTACCCGCCCTACAAAAGCCGAACAAAAAGGCGCCCATTGGGCGCCTTTTGCATGTTTCATTATCGATTATTTCTTATCGCTGTGTTCCAGGTTTTCAACCTGCGGCAGACCGTTACCTGAATTCGCAGAGAGCAGGCCATTCTCAACATATTTGAACAGCTTCTCACGGGTATCGGTGATGTCCAGGTTACGCATGGTCAGCTGGCCAATACGATCGTCCGGTGAAAACACTGACTCACCTTTCTCCATGGTCAGACGCTCTGCTTTATAGGTCAGGTTATCAGACACGGTGTTCAGGATGGAGTAGTCGTTACCGCGACGCAGTTCCAGGGTCACTTCACCGGTAATTGCACTCGCCACCCAACGCTGCAGCGCATCACGCAGCATCAGCGCCTGCGGATCGAACCAGCGGCCCTGATACAGCAGTTTGCCCAGCTGACGGCCATGAGAGTGATACTGCTCAATGGTGTCTTCGTTGTGAATACCAGTCAGCAGACGCTCGTAAGCAACATGCAGCAGCGCCATTCCCGGGGCTTCATAGATGCCACGGCTTTTCGCTTCGATGATACGGTTTTCAATCTGATCGCTCATGCCCAGGCCGTGACGACCACCAATACGGTTAGCTTCCAGCATCAGCTCAACGTCATCAGAGAAGGTTTTGCCGTTCAGCGCAACCGGATGACCACGTTCGAAACGCACGGTCACTTCTTCTGCCGGGATCTTCACGTTCTCATCCCAGAACTTCACGCCCATGATTGGGTTAACGATCTTCACGCTGGAGTTCAGGAATTCCAGGTCTTTTGCTTCGTGCGTCGCACCCAGCATGTTGGAGTCGGTGGAGTAGGCTTTCTCGACGGACATCTTATAGTCAAAGCCGCAGGCGATCATAAACTCGGACATCTCATGACGACCACCCAACTCGTCGATGAAGTCGGTATCCAGCCACGGTTTGTAGATCTGCAATTCGGCGTTGGTCAGCAGGCCATAACGATAGAAACGTTCAATATCGTTTCCTTTATAGGTGCTGCCGTCACCCCAGATGTTGACGCCGTCTTCTTTCATGGCGGCAACCAGCATGGTACCGGTGACCGCACGGCCCAGCGGAGTGGTGTTGAAATAGGTCAGGCCGCCGGTGGTGTTATGGAATGCACCACACTGAATCGCCGCGATACCTTCCGCGACCAGTTGCTTACGGCAGTCAATCAGGCGCGCGTTCTCTGCACCATACTCTTTCGCGCGACGAGGAATGGCATCATAGTCGTCCTCATCCGGCTGACCCAGGTTCGCAGTATAGGCATACGGAACCGCTCCCTTCTGGCGCATCCACAGCAGTGCAGCGCTGGTATCCAGACCACCTGAGAAAGCGATGCCAATACGTTGTCCTACCGGAAGATGCTTGAGAATCGTCGTCATAGAATAAAACCCTGCTTGATTGACTGATTAGAGACCGCTTTCGCTCTCTTGTGCATTTTTATGCAAAATAAGTGAGTATTCATTTAATCATCTTTTGGCGAAGACCGGAAGAGACTCGTGCGTTTTTTGTAAAAATTTTGGTCTGATCGATCTGGCGGAAGTCGCCTTGACAGGTGGGGTCAACTATCAATATACTAAACGCCGATTTTACGTCCCGTCTTCGGTACCAAATCCCAGCATTATTTGCAAATTCTGTCCAAAACGCGTAGAATTTGCCACGTTTCAGGCGCGGGGTGGAGCAGCCTGGTAGCTCGTCGGGCTCATAACCCGAAGGTCGTCGGTTCAAATCCGGCCCCCGCAACCACTTTCCCATAAAGTTCTTTTTCAAATATACTGTGAAGACTTAGAGCCTTCGTAGCTGGATTTGAAAAAATTCTTTCGGAGAGTGCTCCAGGCCACAGTTGTGGCTATAGGGTTCAGTTATCTAAAGCCCCGATTTATCGGGGTTTTTTGTTATCTGACTACAGAATAACTGGGCTTTACGCCCTTTTTTTATGTCTTGGGGGTGGGCTTGTCCACATTAGAGCAAAAATTAACAGAGATGATTACTGCACCGGTCGAAGCACTGGGCTACGAACTGGTCGGCATCGAATTCGTTCGCGGCCGTACATCGACGCTGCGCATCTATATTGATAGTGAAGATGGCATCAATGTTGATGATTGTGCTGATGTCAGCCACCAGGTGAGTGCGGTTCTTGATGTTGAAGACCCAATTACCGTTGCGTACAACCTGGAAGTTTCCTCACCTGGCCTCGATCGCCCGATGTTCACGGCCGAGCACTATGTGCGCTTTACCGGTGAAGAAGTGGCTCTCGTTCTGCGTATGGCCGTACAGAACCGCCGTAAATGGCAGGGAATTATCAAAGCCGTTGATGGTGAAATGATCACGGTGACAGTCGAAGGCAAAGATGAAGTGTTCGCGCTGAGTAATATCCAGAAGGCGAACCTGGTTCCCCACTTTTAACAGTCTGGATTGAGGTGAAAAGCCCGCGATGAACAAAGAAATTTTGGCTGTTGTTGAAGCCGTCTCCAACGAGAAATCACTGCCGCGTGAGAAGATTTTTGAAGCGCTGGAAAGTGCACTGGCTACAGCAACCAAGAAAAAATACGAACAAGAGATCGATGTTCGCGTAGAAATCGATCGTAAAAGCGGTGACTTCGATACATTCCGTCGTTGGGTAATCGTTGAAGAAGTGACCCAGCCGACCAAAGAGATCACGCTGGAAGCCGCCCGTTTTGAAGACGAAAGTCTGAACGTGGGTGACTACGTTGAAGATCAGATTGAATCTGTGACCTTCGACCGTATCACCACCCAGACCGCTAAACAGGTTATCGTGCAGAAAGTGCGCGAAGCCGAGCGCGCGCTGGTTGTCGATCAGTTCCGCGATCAGGAAGGCGAAATCATCACCGGCGTGGTGAAGAAAGTGAACCGCGACAACATCTCTCTGGAGATCAAATCCGAAGGGTTGCCGGGTAACGCTGAAGCCGTGATCCTGCGTGAAGATATGCTGCCGCGTGAAAACTTCCGTCCGGGCGACCGTATTCGTGGTGTTCTGTACGCTGTGCGTCCAGAAGCTCGCGGTGCGCAGCTGTTCGTGACCCGTTCTAAACCAGAAATGCTGGTAGAACTGTTCCGTATCGAAGTACCGGAAATCGGTGAAGAAGTTATCGAAATTAAAGCGGCGGCTCGCGATCCGGGCTCCCGTGCGAAAATTGCGGTGAAAACCAACGACAAGCGTATCGACCCGGTCGGTGCTTGCGTCGGTATGCGCGGTGCGCGTGTCCAGGCAGTTTCTACTGAGCTGGGCGGCGAACGTATTGATATCGTTCTGTGGGATGACAACCCGGCGCAGTTCGTGATCAACGCAATGGCTCCGGCTGATGTGGCGTCTATCGTTGTTGACGAAGACAAACACACCATGGATATCGCTGTTGAAGCGGGCAACCTGGCGCAGGCAATCGGCCGTAACGGTCAGAACGTACGCCTGGCGTCACAGCTGAGCGGCTGGGAACTCAACGTCATGACCGTTGATGACCTGCAGGCTAAGCATCAGGCTGAAGCCCATGCGGCGATCGATACCTTCACCAAATACCTGGATATTGACGAAGATTTCGCCACTGTTCTGGTTGAAGAAGGTTTCTCTACGCTGGAAGAACTGGCCTATGTGCCAATGAAAGAGCTGCTGGAAATTGACGGTCTGGATGAACCAACCGTTGAAGCCCTGCGTGAACGCGCTAAAAACGCACTGACCACCCTGGCACTGGCTCAGGAAGAAAGCCTTGGCGATAAGAAGCCGGCTGATGACCTGCTGAATCTGGAAGGTCTTGATCGTGCGATTGCGTTCAAGCTGGCTGCCCGTGGTGTTTGTACGCTGGAAGATCTCGCTGAACAAGGCGTTGATGACCTGGCTGATATCGAAGGTTTAACCGACGAGAAAGCCGGCGAGCTCATCATGGCCGCACGTAATATTTGCTGGTTCGGCGACGAAGCGTAATAAACTGTAGCAGGAAGGAACAGCATGACTGATGTAACTGTAAAATCGCTGGCTGCTGAGATTCAGACCTCCGTGGACCGCCTGGTACAGCAATTTGCTGATGCAGGGATCCCGAAGTCCGCTGATGACTCGGTGACCGCGCAAGAAAAACAAACCTTGTTAACGCACCTGAACCGTGAACACGGCTCTACGCCTGACAAGTTAACGCTGCAGCGCAAAACGCGTAGCACGTTAAACATCCCTGGTACCGGTGGCAAAAGCAAATCGGTACAAATTGAAGTCCGCAAGACGCGCACCTTTGTAAAACGTGATCCGCAAGAGGCAGAACGCCTTGCCGCGGAAGAGCAGGCACAGCGTGAAGCGGAAGAACAAGCTCAGCGTGAGGCGGAAGCAGCCGCCAAACGTGAAGCAGAATTAAAAGCTGAACGTGAGGCCGCAGAAAAAGCGAAACGCGACGCAAGTGATAAAGTGAAGCGTGACGCTGCGGAAAAAGACAAAGTGAGCAATCAACA
Organism: Enterobacter sp. SST3; assembly: GCF_000286655.1. Taxonomy (NCBI): domain Bacteria; kingdom Pseudomonadati; phylum Pseudomonadota; class Gammaproteobacteria; order Enterobacterales; family Enterobacteriaceae; genus Enterobacter; species Enterobacter sp. SST3. Next base: position 40,329 of record NZ_ALNS01000017.1, read on the forward strand.
GACAGACGAAATGACCAAAACCGCCCAGGCTGAAAAAGCCCGCCGTGAAAATGAAGCTGCCGAGCTGAAGCGTAAAGCGGAAGAAGAAGCCCGCCGTAAGCTGGAAGAAGAAGCTCGCCGCGTCGCCGAAGAAGCGCGTCGCATGGCAGAAGAAAATGAGAAGAACGGTGTTGATACCGCTGAGCAGTCTGAAGACACCAGCGACTATCACGTGACCACTTCTCAGCACGCACGTCAGGCTGAAGATGATAACGACCGTGAAGTAGAAGGCGGCCGTGGCCGTGGTCGTAATGCAAAAGCAGCGCGTCCGGCGAAAAAAGGTAACAAGCACGCGGAATCCAAAGCTGACCGTGAAGAAGCACGTGCGGCTGTTCGCGGTGGTAAAGGCGGCAAGCGTAAAGGTTCCGCTCTGCAGCAGGGCTTCCAGAAGCCGGCTCAGGCCGTTAACCGTGACGTTGTGATCGGCGAAACCATTACCGTTGGCGAACTGGCGAACAAGATGGCGGTTAAAGGCTCTCAGGTCATCAAAGCAATGATGAAGCTGGGCGCGATGGCAACCATCAACCAGGTGATCGATCAGGAAACCGCACAGCTGGTTGCGGAAGAGATGGGCCACAAAGTTATCCTGCGTCGTGAAAACGAGCTGGAAGAAGCAGTAATGAGCGACCGTGACACAGGTGCTGCGGCAGAACCGCGCGCACCGGTAGTGACCATCATGGGTCACGTTGACCACGGTAAAACCTCTCTGCTTGACTACATTCGCTCTACCAAGGTTGCCTCTGGCGAAGCGGGTGGTATTACTCAGCACATCGGTGCATACCACGTAGAAACTGACAACGGTATGATCACCTTCCTGGATACCCCAGGCCACGCCGCGTTTACCTCCATGCGTGCTCGTGGTGCTCAGGCGACGGATATCGTTGTTCTGGTTGTTGCTGCAGACGACGGCGTCATGCCGCAGACCATCGAAGCTATCCAGCACGCGAAAGCAGCGGGTGTGCCGGTTGTGGTTGCAGTGAACAAGATCGATAAGCCAGAAGCGGATCCCGATCGTGTTAAAAACGAACTTTCCCAGTACGGTATCCTGCCGGAAGAGTGGGGCGGCGAAAGCCAGTTCGTACACGTGTCTGCGAAAGCGGGTACCGGTATCGACGAACTGCTGGACGCGATCCTGCTGCAGGCCGAAGTTCTGGAGCTGAAAGCTATCCGTAACGGTATGGCGAGCGGTGCGGTTATCGAATCCTTCCTGGATAAAGGACGTGGCCCTGTTGCTACCGTTCTGGTTCGTGAAGGTACGCTGCATAAAGGCGATATCGTTCTGTGCGGTTTCGAATACGGTCGCGTTCGTGCGATGCGTAACGAACTGGGTCAGGAAGTGCTGGAAGCAGGTCCGTCCATTCCAGTGGAAATCCTGGGTCTGTCCGGTGTTCCGGCTGCTGGTGACGAAGTGACCGTTGTGCGTGACGAGAAGAAAGCGCGTGAAGTGGCACTGTATCGTCAGGGCAAATTCCGTGAAGTTAAACTGGCTCGTCAGCAGAAATCTAAACTCGAGAACATGTTTGCCAACATGACCGATGGCGAAGTTCACGAAGTGAACATCGTTCTGAAAGCCGACGTTCAGGGTTCTGTGGAAGCGATCTCCGACTCCTTGCTGAAACTGTCTACCGACGAAGTGAAAGTGAAGATCATCGGTTCTGGCGTAGGTGGTATCACCGAAACCGACGCGACCCTGGCTGCTGCCTCCAACGCTATCCTGGTTGGCTTCAACGTTCGTGCGGATGCCTCTGCGCGTAAAGTCATTGAATCCGAAAGCCTGGATCTGCGTTACTACTCCGTCATCTATAACCTGATCGACGAAGTGAAAGCAGCGATGAGCGGTATGCTGTCTCCTGAGCTGAAACAGCAGATCATCGGTCTGGCTGAAGTACGTGACGTGTTCAAATCACCGAAATTCGGTGCGATCGCGGGCTGTATGGTTACCGAAGGTAACATCAAGCGTCACAACCCAATCCGCGTACTGCGTGACAACGTGGTTATCTATGAAGGCGAGCTGGAATCCCTGCGCCGCTTCAAAGATGACGTTAACGAAGTCCGTAACGGCATGGAATGTGGTATCGGCGTGAAGAACTACAACGACGTTCGCGTTGGCGATATGATCGAAGTGTTCGAGATCATCGAAATTCAGCGTACCATCGCTTAATTTCCGATTGTAAGCCGGGATCGCCTCGCGCCACCCGGCAATAATTTCAAAAAGGGGCTTTAGCCCCTTTTTTGTCTGGAGAATTTATTATGGCGAAAGAATTTGGTCGCCCTCAGCGCGTAGCGCAGGAAATGCAGAAAGAGATCGCACTCATTCTGCAACGTGAAATCAAAGACCCGCGCGTCGGCATGATGACCACCGTTTCCGGTGTGGAAATGTCCCGCGACCTGGCCTATGCAAAAGTGTTCGTCACCTTCCTGAACGATCAGGACGAAGCCGCAGTGAAAAACGGCATTAAAGCGCTGCAGGAAGCCTCTGGTTTCATCCGCTCTCTGCTCGGCAAAGCGATGCGCCTGCGTATCGTGCCTGAACTGACCTTCTTCTACGACAACTCGCTGGTCGAAGGTATGCGTATGTCCAACCTGGTGACCAGCGTGGTGAAACATGACGATGAGCGTCGTGTTAACCCGGCGGACGACAGCAAGGAGGACTGATGAGTCGTCCTCGTCGTCGTGGTCGCGACGTGCATGGTGTGCTGCTGCTGGATAAACCCCAGGGCGCTTCCAGCAACGACGTGCTGCAAAAAGTGAAGCGTATTTTTAACGCCAACCGAGCGGGCCACACCGGCGCGCTCGATCCGCTGGCAACCGGCATGCTGCCGGTCTGTCTGGGAGAGGCGACAAAATTTTCCCAGTACCTGCTCGACTCCGATAAGCGTTACCGCGTTATCGCTAAGCTGGGCCAGCGCACGGATACCTCCGACGCGGATGGCCAGGTCGTGGAAGAGCGTCCGGTGACCTTTAGTGCGGAGCAGCTTGATGCGGCGCTGGAGAGCTTCCGTGGGGAGACGATGCAGGTGCCGTCGATGTATTCGGCGCTGAAGTATCAGGGCAAAAAACTCTACGAATACGCGCGCCAGGGTATTGACGTCCCGCGTGAAGCCCGTCCGATTACCGTGTATGAGCTGCTCTTTATTCGCCACGAAGGTGATGAGCTGGAGCTGGAAGTGCACTGTTCGAAAGGGACCTATATTCGCACCATCATTGATGACCTCGGTGAAAAGCTGGGCTGCGGCGCACATGTGATTTACCTGCGTCGCCTTGCGGTGAGCAAGTACCCGGTGGAGCGAATGGTGACCCTGGAACAGCTGCGCGAGCTGGTTGAACAGGCGGAATCTCAGGGGATCGCGCCGGCAGAGCTGCTCGACCCACTGCTGATGCCGATGGACAGTCCGGCTGCGGACTTCCCGGTTGTTAATCTTCCTTTAACATCGTCCGTTTACTTTAAGAACGGCAACCCGGTTCGTACGTCAGATGCGCCGCTGGAAGGCCTGGTACGCGTGACTGAAGGTGACGAAGGGAAATTCATCGGCATGGGCGAAATGGATGGCGAAGGGCGCGTTGCGCCGCGTCGTCTGGTCGTCGAATATCCGGTCGACGCGTGACGGTAATAACGGCTCACCTTGCGATAAGCAGGGGAGACGAGTAGAATATCGCCGCTTAACGCCTGGTAAATTGTTTAACAATCTGCGGGGCGTACATGGGATTGCTGAATTAGAGATCGGCATCCTTACATTCTTTATACTTTGGAGTTTGAAAATGTCTCTAAGCGTTGAAGCTAAAGCTAAAATCGTTTCTGAGTTTGGTCGTGGTACTAACGACAGCGGTTCTACCGAAGTTCAGGTTGCACTGCTGACTGCACAGATTAACCACCTGCAGGGTCACTTTGCAGAGCACAAAAAAGATCACCACAGCCGTCGTGGTCTGCTGCGTATGGTTTCTCAGCGTCGTAAACTGCTCGACTACCTGAAACGTAAAGATGTTGCACGCTACACCGCGCTGATCGAGCGTCTGGGTCTGCGTCGCTAAGTCTTGCGAGTTTCAGAAAAGGGGGCCTGATGGCCCCTTTTTTCAAGCAGACGGCAGCAATTCACTGGAAACTATTGTATTGTTGCTATAAATGATCTTCATTGCAGAGGTTCGCGCGGCTAATGAGAGGCTTCACCCAGGGGGGTGTTGGTTGTCATTAGTCGCGAGGATGCGAAGAAGGTCGGGTCAAATCGACAGCACACCGGTGGTGTGCTGTCAAACATTTAAGAAAGGACAGAACTTTGCTGAATCCGATCGTTCGTAAATTCCAGTATGGTCAACATACCGTCACGCTGGAAACCGGCATGATGGCACGTCAGGCGACTGCTGCCGTTATGGTAAGCATGGATGACACCGCGGTATTCGTTACCGTTGTGGGCCAGAAAAAAGCTAAACCAGGTCAGGACTTCTTCCCGCTGACCGTTAACTACCAGGAGCGTACCTACGCTGCCGGTAAAATCCCGGGTGGTTTCTTCCGTCGTGAAGGCCGTCCAAGCGAAGGCGAAACCCTGATCGCGCGTCTGATTGACCGCCCGGTTCGCCCGCTGTTCCCGGAAGGCTTCGTCAACGAAGTGCAGGTTATCGCGACCGTTGTTTCCGTTAACCCACAGGTTAACCCGGACATCGTGGCGATGATCGGTGCGTCCGCTGCCCTGTCACTGTCTGGTATTCCATTCAATGGCCCAATCGGTGCCGCGCGCGTCGGTTACATCAACGACCAGTACGTGCTGAACCCAACTCAGGAAGAGCTGAAAGAAAGTAAGCTGGACCTGGTGGTTGCGGGTACCGAAGCCGCTGTGCTGATGGTTGAATCCGAAGCTGAACTGCTGAGCGAAGACCAGATGCTGGGCGCTGTGGTCTTCGGCCATGACCAGCAGCAGGTTGTTATCCAGAACATCAACGACCTGGTGAAAGAAGCCGGTAAACCACGTTGGGACTGGCAGCCAGAAGCGGCCAACGACGCGCTGAACGCACGCGTTGCTGCACTGGCAGAATCTCGTCTGAGCGATGCATACCGCATCACCGACAAACAGGAGCGTTACGCTCAGGTTGATGTGATCAAATCTGAAGTAACCGCGACCCTGGTTGCCGAAGACGAAACGCTGGACGCTAACGAAATTGGCGAAATCCTGCACGCTATCGAGAAAAACGTTGTTCGTAGCCGCGTTCTGGCTGGCGAGCCGCGTATCGATGGCCGTGAAAAAGACATGATCCGTGGTCTGGACGTGCGTACTGGCGTGCTGCCACGTACTCACGGTTCTGCGCTGTTCACCCGTGGTGAAACGCAGGCGCTGGTTACCGCGACCCTGGGTACAGCCCGTGACGCGCAGATCATCGACGAACTGATGGGCGAGCGCACAGACAGCTTCCTGTTCCACTACAACTTCCCTCCGTACTCCGTAGGTGAAACCGGCATGGTTGGCTCGCCGAAGCGTCGTGAAATTGGTCACGGTCGTCTGGCGAAGCGCGGCGTGCTGGCAGTGATGCCAGAAGCAGACAAATTCCCGTACACCGTACGTGTGGTGTCTGAAATCACCGAATCTAACGGTTCTTCTTCCATGGCTTCCGTGTGTGGTGCCTCTCTGGCGCTGATGGATGCAGGCGTGCCAATCAAAGCCGCCGTTGCGGGTATCGCAATGGGCCTGGTGAAAGAAGGCGACAACTATGTTGTTCTGTCTGACATTCTGGGTGACGAAGACCACCTGGGCGATATGGACTTCAAAGTAGCGGGTTCCCGCGACGGTATCTCTGCGCTGCAGATGGATATCAAAATTGAAGGTATCACCAAAGAGATCATGCAGGTTGCGCTGAACCAGGCTAAGGGTGCACGTCTGCACATCCTGGGCGTGATGGAACAGGCTATCAACGCGCCACGCGGTGATATCTCTGAATTCGCACCGCGTATTCACACCATCAAGATCAATCCAGACAAGATCAAAGATGTTATCGGTAAGGGCGGTTCCGTAATCCGTGCGCTGACCGAAGAGACCGGCACCACCATCGAAATCGAAGATGACGGTACCGTGAAGATCGCAGCTACCGACGGCGAGAAAGCGAAATTCGCGATCCGTCGCATCGAAGAAATCACTGCAGAAATCGAAGTGGGCCGCGTCTATGCAGGTAAAGTGACCCGTATCGTTGACTTTGGTGCGTTCGTTGCCATCGGCGGCGGTAAAGAAGGTCTGGTTCACATCTCTCAGATCGCTGACAAGCGCGTTGAGAAAGTGACCGACTACCTGCAGATGGGTCAGGAAGTGCCGGTTAAAGTTCTGGAAGTCGATCGCCAGGGCCGTATCCGTCTGAGCATTAAAGAAGCGACCGAGCAGTCTCAGCCAGCTGCTGCGCCAGAAGCACAGGCAGCAGAACAGCAAGGCGAGTAAGTTGCCATTTGCCCTCCGCTCTGCGGAGGGCCTATTATCAGGCAGGACGCCTTGTTAAGCCGCCGGGGGACAGGACGTTCATCCAATAGTTGTCTTCGGGAGTGGGAAATGAAGCCTTTTTTGCGCTGGTGTTTCGTTGCGACAGCTTTAACGCTGGCAGGATGCAGCAACTCTGCCTGGCGTAAGAGCGAAGTCCTCGCAGTGCCATTGCAACCGACTTTGCAGCAGGAAGTGATCCTGGCACGCATGGAACAAATACTTGCCAGTCGGGCTTTAACCGATGACGAACGCGCACAGCTTTTATATGAGCGCGGAGTGTTGTATGATAGTCTCGGTCTGAGGGCATTGGCGCGAAATGATTTTTCACAAGCGCTGGCTATCCGACCTGATATGCCTGAAGTATTCAATTACTTAGGCATTTATTTAACGCAGGCAGGCAATTTTGATGCTGCCTATGAAGCGTTTGATTCTGTACTTGAGCTTGATCCAACTTACAACTACGCGCACTTGAATCGCGGTATCGCATTGTATTACGGCGGTCGTGACAAGTTAGCGCAAGATGATCTGCTGGCGTTTTATCAAGACGATCCTAATGATCCTTTCCGTAGCCTGTGGCTTTACATCGTTGAGCGGAAGCTCGATGAGAAGCAGGCAAAAGAGGCACTGAAACAGCGCTTCGATAAATCGGACAAGGAACAATGGGGATGGAACATTGTCGAGTTCTACCTGGGCAACATTAGCGAAGCAACGCTGATGGAACGCCTCAAGGCGGACGCAACGGATAACACCTCGCTCGCTGAGCATCTCAGTGAAACCAACTTCTATTTAGGTAAGTACTACCTAAGTCTGGGGGATAAGGACAGCGCTACGGCACTGTTCAAATTAGCGGTCGCTAACAACGTACACAACTTCGTTGAGCACCGTTATGCATTGTTGGAATTATCGCTCTTGGGCCAGGAGCAAGACGACCTGGCAGAATCGGACCAGCAATAGCTGACGACATAAACATCAGCCCGTAATCTTTTGATTGCCATCACCTTAACTGGTGAGGGCGTTGTTGTTCGTCAATACACCTACTTTGAGCCGGTTCACACTTTTCAATGAAAATTGCTAATCATTTTCACGATGAGCTAAGTAGACTGGCCGCCATTGACATTGAGGCACTCGTACTACATGGCTGAATTCGAAACCACTTTTGCAGATCTGGGCCTGAAGGCTCCTATCCTTGAAGCCCTTAACGATCTGGGTTACGAAAAACCATCTCCGATCCAGGCTGAGTGTATCCCACACCTGCTTTCTGGTCGTGACGTGCTGGGCATGGCCCAGACTGGTAGCGGTAAAACTGCAGCGTTCTCGCTGCCGCTGCTGAACAACATTGATCCGGACCTGCGTGCACCGCAGATCCTCGTTCTGGCTCCAACCCGTGAACTGGCTGTTCAGGTTGCAGAAGCCATGACGGAATTCTCTAAACATATGCGCGGCGTAAACGTGGTTGCCCTGTACGGCGGCCAGCGTTATGACGTGCAGTTACGCGCCCTGCGCCAGGGCCCACAGATTGTTGTCGGTACGCCGGGCCGTCTGCTGGATCACCTGAAGCGCGGTACCCTGGATCTCTCTAAACTGAGCGGTCTGGTACTGGATGAAGCAGATGAAATGCTGCGTATGGGCTTCATCGAAGACGTTGAAACCATCATGGCGCAGATCCCGGACGGTCATCAGACCGCGCTGTTCTCTGCCACCATGCCGGAAGCGATTCGTCGTATCACCAAACGCTTCATGAAAGAACCTCAGGAAGTGCGTATTCAGTCCAGCGTAACCACTCGCCCGGACATCAGCCAGAGCTACTGGTCTGTATACGGCATGCGTAAAAATGAAGCGCTGGTACGTTTCCTGGAAGCGGAAGATTTTGATGCGGCGATTATCTTCGTTCGTACCAAAAATGCGACCCTGGAAGTGGCTGAAGCCCTGGAGCGTAGCGGCTACAACAGCGCAGCGCTGAACGGCGACATGAACCAGGCCCTGCGTGAGCAGACTCTGGAGCGTCTGAAAGACGGTCGTCTGGATATCCTGATTGCAACCGACGTGGCAGCACGTGGTCTGGACGTTGAGCGTATCAGCCTGGTTGTTAACTACGACATCCCGATGGATTCCGAGTCTTACGTTCACCGTATCGGCCGTACCGGTCGTGCGGGTCGTGCAGGCCGTGCGCTGCTGTTCGTTGAGAACCGCGAGCGTCGTCTGCTGCGTAACATCGAACGCACCATGAAGCTGACCATTCCAGAAGCGGACCTGCCAAACGCAGAGCTGCTGGGCAAACGCCGTCTGGAAAAATTCGCCGCCAAAGTACAGCAGCAGCTGGAAAGCAGCGATCTGGATCAGTACCGTGCGCTGCTGCCGCAGATTCAGCCTGTTGCTGAAGGCGAAGAGCTGGACATGGAAACCCTGGCTGCAGCACTGCTGAAAATGGCTCAGGGCGAACGTAGCCTGATCGTGCCACCAGATGCACCGATGCGTCCTAAGCGTGAATTCCGTGACCGTGACGACCGCTTCGAACGTCGTGGCGACCGTAACGATCGTGGCCCACGTGGTGACCGTCCAGAGCGTGGTGGTGAAGACCGTCCTCGTCGTGAACGTCGCGACGCAGGCGATATGGAACTGTACCGCATTGAAGTGGGCCGTGATGATGGTGTTGAAGTTCGTCACATCGTTGGCGCTATCGCTAACGAAGGCGACATCAGCAGCCGTTACATTGGTAACATCAAGCTGTTCGCATCCCACTCTACCATCGAGCTGCCGAAAGGCATGCCGGGTGAAGTACTGCAGCACTTTACGCGTACCCGCATCCTGAACAAGCCGATGAACATGCAGCTGCTGGGCGATGCACAGCCACGCCCTGACCGTGGCGGCGAACGTCGTGGCGGTGGTCGCGGTTTCGGCGGCGAGCGTCGTGAAGGCGGTCGCAGCGAAGGTCGCGGTGGTGAAGGTCGTCGTTTCTCCGGCGAGCGCCGTGAAAGCCGTGGCCCGCGTCGTGAAGAAGGCACCAGCCGTCGTCGTTTCGGTGACGCGTAAGCCTTACGCTTCTGACGTAAAGTAAAATATACAGCCCCGATACATGCTATCGGGGCTTTTTTTATTCCCTTTGTACTCTTGTACTGGTACAGTGCGTCACATTAAAATGCAGAACCGCATGATTGACTGGAGAAAAGGCTGTATGGCGACACTAACCACCACCCAAACGTCACCTTCGCTGCTTGGCGGCGTGGTGATCATCGGCGGAACCATTATAGGTGCCGGGATGTTCTCCCTGCCCGTGGTCATGTCCGGTGCGTGGTTCTTCTGGTCGCTGGCCGCGCTGGTCTTTACCTGGTTCTGTATGCTCCATTCCGGGCTAATGATCCTCGAAGCCAACCTGAACTACCGCATTGGCGCGAGCTTCGACACCATCACCAAAGACCTGCTGGGCAAAGGCTGGAACCTGGTGAACGGGCTGTCCATCGCGTTTGTGCTCTATATCCTGACCTACGCGTATATCTCGGCAAGCGGTTCGATTCTGCATCACACCTTCTCGGAGATGTCGCTGAACGTACCGGCGCGTCTGGCCGGGCTGTGCTTTGCCCTGGGCGTGGCGTTTATCGTCTGGATGAGTACCAAAGCGGTGAGCCGGATGACGGCGATCGTGCTGGGCGCGAAGGTCATCACCTTCTTCCTGACCTTCGGCAGCCTGCTGGGGCACGTGACGCCTGCCACGCTGTTTAACGTTGCCGAAGTGAATACCTCCTATACGCCGTACCTGCTGATGACCCTGCCGTTCTGCCTGGCGTCGTTTGGCTACCACGGTAACGTGCCGAGCCTGATGAAGTACTACGGCAAAGATCCGCGCACGATTGTGAAGTGTCTGGTCTACGGCACGCTGCTGGCGCTGGCGCTGTACGTCATCTGGCTGCTCGGGACGATGGGCAATATCCCGCGCCCGGAGTTTATCGGTATTGCGCAGAAGGGCGGTAACATTGATGTGCTGGTGCAGGCCCTGAGCGGCGTGCTGAACAGCCGCAGCCTGGATCTGCTGCTGGTGATCTTCTCTAACTTCGCGGTGGCGAGTTCATTCCTCGGCGTGACGCTGGGCCTGTTTGACTACCTGGCGGATCTGTTTGGCTTTGATGATTCTGCGATGGGCCGCTTCAAAACCGCGCTGCTGACCTTCCTGCCACCGATTGTGGGCGGCCTTCTGTGGCCGAACGGTTTCCTGTACGCCATCGGCTATGCCGGTCTGGCGGCGACCATCTGGGCGGCAATTGTGCCGGCGCTGTTGGCCCGCAAATCACGTAAACGCTTCGGCAGCCCGAAATTCCGCGTCTGGGGCGGCAAGCCGATGATTGCGCTGATCCTGGTGTTTGGCGCGGGCAATGCCCTGGTACATGTGCTGTCGAGTTTTAATCTGTTGCCGGTGTACCAGTAAACATTTTGTGCCGGATGGCGGCTACGCCTTATCCGGCCTACGCGTCCCCGTAGGCCAGGTAAGCGAAGCGCCACCTGGCAAAAAGGCTACCCCACCAACTCCTCTTTCACCTGCATGGCCAAATCAAACGAATGCAAACGTGCCTGGTGATCGAAAATCTGGCCGTTAACCATAATTTCATCCGCCTGCGTTTCGCGCAGCACCGCCTCCAGCCCGTGACGCACTTTCGCTTTATCACCCACCAGCGACATGCTCAGCGCTTGCTGTACGCCATACTGCTCTGAAGCTGACCACAGCTGATGCATATTCTCCACCGGCGGCGGAAGCTGGCCCGTCTCACCGCGACGCAGCTTCACAAACGCCTGCTGCATGGAGGTGAACAGGAATTCCGCGTCGCGATTGCTGTCGGCGGCAATAATGTTGATACAGACCATCGCGTACGGTTTCTCCAGACGCTCGGACGGTTTGAAGTGCGTGCGGTAGAGATGCAGTGCCTGATGCAGCATATCCGGCGCGAAATGCGAGGCAAACGCAAACGGCAGCCCCAGCTGGGCTGCGAGCTGCGCGCTGTAGAGGCTTGAGCCCAGCAGCCAGACCGGGATCTTCTCGCCGTAACCCGGTACCGGGCGCACGTGCGGGTTCGGGTCACGCGCGTCGAACCAGTCCACCAGTTCGGCCACGTCGCGCGGGAAGTTGTCGATATCGCCGCTCATATGGCGGCGCAGGGCGCGCATGGTCGGCTGATCGCTGCCCGGCGCACGGCCAAGCCCTAAATCAATACGGCCCGGATAGAGGGTATTCAGCGTGCCGAACTGCTCGGCGATCACCAGCGGGGCGTGGTTCGGCAGCATCACGCCGCCGGAGCCCAGGTGCAGCGTGGTGGTATTTGCCGCCAGATAACCAATCAGTACCGAGGTAGCGGCACTGGCAATGCCCACCATGTTGTGATGTTCGGCCAGCCAGTAGCGGTGATAGCCACGCTTTTCGGCCAGCTGAGCCAGATCCAGAGAGTGCGAAAAGGCTTCTCTTGCCGAGGCGCCTTGTGGGATCGGCGCCAGATCCAGCACCGAAAACGGAAGGGTTTTGTCAGTCATAACAGCTCACTTTGTCGACGGTGAATCTTTAATACTGCATTAAAAAATGATAACCGTTGTTAACAAAGTGAGCCTTTTTTAGGCCTGAAGTTCCAGCCCGGCCAGACGCTTCCAGTAGCCGTTACAGTCGCTGTTTGCCGTCAGCGGCAGCGGAGCAGCGCCGTTTTCGTTAGCGCGGAAGGCGTCCAGCATCGCGAACACGCCGGTATCCAGCGGTGACAGGCGCACCATATCGACCAGCCCGTCCATCGACGCCAGCTCGTTGCCCAGGTTATAGACATAGCCGCTCATGGTCTGAATACCGTTGAGAACAAACACCTGCTGATTCTCCTGCGACAGCATGCTGCGCCCGTTCGGATACTTAATGCAGCAGGTTTCGCACTCGTCTTTCGGACGATCTTCCGAGCGTGCGGTAAAGCAGCGGGCGGAATAGGCCAGCGGCAGATGCCCGTAGCTCAGCACTTCCACTTCAAACTTGTTGCGAATGCCCAGCTCTTGACACTGCGTGAGCAGGTTTGCCAGCCAGTCGCGGGAGAGTTCCACCGGCATGCACCAGCGCGTCATCCCCTGTTTGAGCAGCAGGCGCAGGGTCACCGCGTTGTAGCAGTTCAGGGCATGACCCGCGACAAACGGCAGCTTGCGCTCGGCACACATGTTCACCACGCCGAGATCGCTCGCTTCCAGCAGGAACTCGCCGTTCTCAACGTAGCGTTTCAACTCGCCCAGTTCAGAAGAGGCCTGCACCAGCGCGAGCGTGGAAAGCACCACCTGTTTGCCGCTTCCCGCCAGGCTTTTCGCCATCTCCAGCCAGTCGCCCACTTTCGTCGCCCGGCGTTTGCTGCACACCGCTTCGCCGAGGTAAATCACATCGGCGCTGCTGGTGGCGGCCTGTTGGTAAAAATCTTCCAGCGTCTCTTTTGGCCAGTAGTAAAGCACCGGCCCTAATGAATATTTCATGATTTTCTCACTGCCATTTACGGTGATACGCGCCCAGCGTGGTTTGCGTGCCTTCGGACATCGATCCGAGCGTCTCCATCCAGGCCAGCTGCGGCGCGTAGTTCTGCGGGTCCGCCATGCAGCGGTCGATAGCCTGACGCCACACTTTCGCCACCTGGCTCACGTATGCCGGGCTGCGCTGGCGACCTTCAATTTTCACCGAGGCGATATTGGCCGCCAGCAGTTCCGGCAGCAGCTCCAGCGTGTTAAGGCTGGTGGGCTCTTCCAGCGCGTGGTAACGCTCGCCGTCCACCAGATAGCGGCCTTTACACAGGGTGGGATAACCGGCGTTTTCACCGTCCTGATAGCGGTCAATCAGCACTTCGTTCAGGCGTGATTCCAGCCCCTGCGGCGTTTGCTGCCAGCGGACAAAGCGGGCAGGGGAACAGGCCCCGACGGTATTTGGCGACTCGCCGGTTAAATACGAGGAAAGATAGCAACGGCCTTCGGCCATAATGCACAGGCTACCAAAGGCAAAAACTTCCAGCGGCACTGGCGTGACGCGTGCGAGTTGCTTAACCTGATGAATAGAGAGTACGCGCGGCAGCACCACGCGGGCCACGTCAAAGTTTCGGTGATAAAAACGTACGGCCTCTTCGTTGGTGGCAGATGCCTGAACAGAGACGTGGCGCTCAATATGGGGATAGCGTTCTGCCGCATACTCAAGCATGGCGAGGTCGGCCAGAATCAGCGCATCGGCACCCAGCTGTGCCGCCATATCCACCGCGCGCTGCCAGCGGGCGTAGCCGTCAGGATGAGCAAAGGTATTGATGGCGATATGCAGCTTGCGGCGGTGCTGATGAACGAAGTTAACGGCTTCCTGAAGCTTTTTCTCCGTAAAGTTGAGGCCAGCAAAATGGCGGGCATTGGTGTCATCTTTCAGCCCGATATAGACCGCATCGGCCCCATTTTCGATGGCCGCCTTAAGCGCCGGAAGGTTTCCGGCAGGGCAGAGCAGCTCCATAATTTATCCTGATGTTGTCGATCGCAAAAATGTTAACGAGCTGGGATTTTAATTAACCCATACGCGACAATTTTTGATTTAAGGCAGCTAATGGCGTATTGATGGCACCAATAATGAGGTTGTCCGGACGACGGTTTGTTGATTTACGCCGCTATGTTATGCGTCGGATATGGCAAAATAGCAGGACTATAGATATCAGGGAGTAAAGCTCGTGCTGGATAAACTGCGTTCACGTCTCGTACAATTTGGCCCATCAATGCTGAGCGTGCCGGTAAAGCTGGCGCCATTCGCGCTTAAACGTCAGGTGCTGGAGCAGGTCCTGAGCTGGCAGTTCCGCCAGGCGCTGCAGGATGGCGAGCTGGAATTCCTGGAAGGCCGCTGGTTGAGCATTGAGGTACGTGACATCGGGCTGCGCTGGTTTACCTCCGTTGAGAATGACCAGCTGATCGTCCGCGAAACCGCCGAGGCGGACGTGAGCTTTAGCGCCAACGCCAGCGATCTGCTGATGATCGCCGCGCGCAAGCAGGATCCGGATACGCTCTTCTTCCAGCGCCGTCTGGTGATTGAAGGCGACACGGAGCTGGGCCTGTACGTTAAGAATTTAATGGATGCCATTGAGCTGGAGCAGATGCCGAAAGCGCTGCGCGTGATGTTAATGCAAATGGCAGATTTCGTTGAGGCCGGGCTGAAAACCCCGCCGGACAGTAAACACACTTCAGTAGGTGAGCCATGCTGATTCGAGTCGAAATTGGGATTGATGCACCGGGTATCGATGCGTTATTACGCCGCGCTTTTGAGAGCGATGCGGAAGCCCAACTGGTCCACGATCTCCGTGAAGACGGCCTGATCACGCTGGGGCTGGTTGCCACCGATGATGAAGGTCAGGTGGTAGGCTATGTTGCCTTCAGTCCGGTCATCGTTCAGGGCGAAGAGCTGCAGTGGGTCGGTATGGCACCGCTGGCGGTGGATGAAAACTATCGCGGGCAGGGGTTGGCGCGCCAGCTGGTCTATGAAGGGCTGGATTCGCTCAATGAGTTCGGTTATGCGGCCGTTGTAACGCTGGGCGATCCGGCATTCTATGGCCGTTTGGGCTTCGAGCAGGCCGCGCATTACGATCTGCGCTGCCGCTGGCCGGGTACGGAATCCGCTTTCCAGGTGCACCGTCTGGCGGACGACGCGCTCAACGGCGTCAATGGTCTGGTTGAATACCACGACCATTTCAATCGCTTTTAATCAGGCTCTCGCGTAGCGCCTCAAAGGAGCCGTCTCCGGTCACGAGGCGCTCTTTCTGGCGCTTCGTCAGCTGTTTGATGCGGTATTCCAGCCTGAGCGCCAACGATCGGTCACCGACGGGCGCCGAAAAGGCGAGCTGTAATTCTCCTTTCCCCCGCAGCGCTTTTGCCCCTTTCCCCGTTTGATGTTGTAAAAAACGCCGCGCCACATCGGTGGTGATCCCGGTGTAGAGTGCGTTATCAGCGGTTCGGACAAGATAGAGAAACCAGCACACGGTAAACAGATTCAGTATGTTAAGGTGAACGCACCATAGCATGAGAGAGAACGAAAATGGAAACACTGGCCGCCATTAACCGCTGGCTGGCGAAGCAGCACGTCGTCACCTGGTGCGTCTACAGCGAGGGTGAGATGTGGTGCGCAAACGCGTTTTACTACTACGATCCGGAGCGCGTCGCATTTTACGTCATGAGCGAAGACAAAACGCGTCATGCGCAGATGACCGGCCAGCAGGCAAAAGTCGCGGGCACGGTAAATGGCCAGCCGAAAACAGTCGCGCTGATCCGTGGGGTACAGTTTAAAGGGGAAATCCGTCGCCTGGACGGAGAAGAGAGCGACGCGCGTCGCAAGCACTACACGCGCCGCTTTCCGGTCGCCGCTGCGCTAAAAGCCCCGGTGTGGGAAATCCGCCTCGATGAGCTGAAATTTACCGACAACACCCTGGGCTTTGGCAAGAAGCTGCACTGGTTACGCGCCGAGCAGGCGTAGCGCTTCGCGGTTAAACGCCGGGAGATCGTCCGGTGTCCGGCTGGTGATCAGCTGGTCTTTGTCGTTGACCACCTCCTGATCGTAAAACTCGGCGCCCGCATTTTTCAGATCGATAACGATCGGTTTCACCGCCGTGAGCTTACGCCCGCGTACAACCTCCGCGCTGATGAGCAGCTGCGGCCCGTGACAGATGGCAAAGACCGGTTTGCCGGTAGAGACAAAGTCCCGGGTGAAGGTCACGAAGCGCTCGTCTCCGCGCAGGGAATCCGGTGAATGGCCGCCGGGTAAAAGCAGGGCGTCAAAATCTGAGGGGCTCACGTTATCGATAGTCTCGTCGATGGTCACGCTGGCCTCGCCCTTATGGCCTTTCACCGTTTTGCCCGCCTCTTTCTCGATGGTGATGACCTCATGTCCCGCCTTGCGGAACGCCTCTGCAGGAGAGGTGAATTCTGAATCTTCAAACTCGTCGGTAATCAAGACTGCGATTTTCTTGCCCATGTTTCCTCCGTTGTTTTGGCTTCAGACTGATTTTTCTCCGCTTGTGGTAAATACTTACCTGTAACAGACTTCTAAGTGTGGTCGACGACGCCGAGTTCGCAAACGGACAATTCTGTAAAGGGGATACGATGAGTCAGGTATTGATTACCGGTGCTACCGGATTAGTGGGCGATCATCTGCTGCGGCTGCTGATTCAGGATCGCCGCGTGAACTACATCGCCGCCCCGACGCGTCGACCGCTGGTGGACATCTCCGGGGTCTTTAATCCGCACGATCCCCAACTGACGGATGCGCTGGCGCAGGTCCAGGACCCGATTGATATCGCCTTTTGCTGTCTGGGCACCACGCGGCGGGAGGCGGGGAGCAAAGAGGCATTTATCCACGCCGACTATACGCTGGTGGTGGACACCGCGCTTACGGCGAAAAAGCTGGGAGCCAGACATTTTCTGGTGGTCAGCGCGCTGGGCGCCAGTGCCGGATCGCCTTTCTTCTACAACAAGGTGAAGGGCAAGATGGAGGATGCGCTGATTGCGCAGAAATGGGAGCAGCTGACGATTGTGCGCCCCTCAATGCTGATCGGCCACCGGGACGAGCGCCGCTTTAACGAGTCGATATTTGCCCCGCTGTTTCGGATCCTGCCCGGCAACTGGAAATCTATCGAGGCGCGGGACGTCGCGCGTGCGCTGTTAAAAGAGGGACTGGCTCCGTCGAAAGCGGGCGTAAACATTATCCCTTCGGCAAAACTGCGTGAAATCGCGCAGGGCGAGGCGTAAACTCCCCCGGCTAATTACTCATACTCTCCGGGGAATGCTATGACTGGTCAGTCTTCATCTCAGGCGGCAACACCTGTTCAATGGTGGAAGCCCGCACTCTTCTTTCTCGTGGTCATTGTTGGCCTTTGGTACGTGAAATGGCAACCGTACTACGGCAAAGCCTTCACCGCCGCCGAAACGCACAGCATCGGTAAATCTATTCTCGCTCAGGCGGATGCCAGCCCGCTTCAGGCGGCGTGGGACTATGCCATGGTCTACTTCCTTGCCGTCTGGAAGGCTGCCGTCCTGGGCGTGATCCTGGGCTCACTGATTCAGGTGCTGATCCCGCGCAACTGGCTGGTGAAAACCCTCGGACAGCCGCGCTTTCAGGGTACGCTGCTGGGAACGATCTTCTCCCTGCCGGGCATGATGTGCTCCTGCTGCGCTGCGCCCGTGGCGGCAGGGATGCGCCGCCAGCGCGTGTCGATGGGCGGCGCGCTGGCGTTCTGGATGGGCAACCCGCTGCTCAATCCGGCGACGCTGGTTTTTATGGGCTTTGTCCTGGGCTGGCATTTCGCGTTCATTCGTCTGGTGGCCGGACTGCTGACCGTGCTGGTGGTGGCGACGCTGGTGCAAAATCTGGTGAAGGATAAGACGCCAGAGTCCGCGTCTGTTGAGCTGGACGTCAGCGAGCCGCAGGGCGGGTTCTTTGCGCGCTGGGGCAGGGCGCTATGGCAGCTTTTCTGGAGCACCATCCCGGTCTATATCCTGGCGGTGCTGGTTCTCGGGGCGGCGCGCGTCTGGCTCTTCCCGCATGCGGATGGCGCTATCGACAACACGCTGTTGTGGGTCATTGCGATGGCCGTTGCAGGCTGCCTGTTTGTGATCCCTACCGCCGCAGAAATTCCTATTGTTCAGACCATGATGCTGGCCGGCATGGGCACCGCACCGGCACTGGCATTGCTCATCACGTTACCGGCCATCAGCCTGCCGTCGCTGATTATGCTGCGTAAGTCATTCCCGGCGAAAGCGCTGTGGCTCACCGCGGGGCTGGTGGCGTTGAGCGGGGTGATGGTGGGAAGTATTGCGCTTCTGTGAAAAACGCCCGGTGGCGCTACGCTTACCGGGCCTACAAAAAAATCCCCTCACTTGAGGGGATTTTTTTATTTAATGTAAGTAAACGCGGTGGTGACGTGCTTCACGCCGCTCACCCGGCTGGCGATATCGGCCGCCGCTTTCCCTTCACGTTCGGTCACCAGACCCAGCAGGAACACTTCACCGTTTTCCGTTGTCACCTTCACGTTGGAAGATTTCACCTGGTCCGAGCCCAGCAGCTGGGAACGTACTTTGGTGGTGATCCAGGTATCGGAAGAGGCATCACCCAGGCCAATTGGCTTGCCCTGACGCACTTCGTTAAACACCTCTGTGGTCCCTTCAACGCCCATCGCAATCTGTTTCGCACGCGAGGCGAGCTCCATGTTCGGCGCCTGGCCTGCCAGCAGCACTTTGCCCTGATAAGCCGTCACGTTGATACGCGCCTCTTTCTTGATCTGTTCGTCTTTCGACAGCGCACTGTTGACGCGCAGCTCCAGCGTACCGTCATCCACCTGTGTTCCCACAGTGCGCGGATCGGTTGCCGCTTTGGTGCCTACTGCGGCAGTACCCACAACGGCCGCAGCGATACATCCCTGAAGCAGTAATGCAGACATAAGGACTGCGAGGGTCGATAAAGCCTTCATAAGAACTCCTTAATCATCCTGGTGAGGGAAAAGCGTGTTATCGATCAAGTCACATAAGCAGTTCACCGTGAGCATATGCATTTCCTGAATACGCGCGCTCCGGTGAGACGGAATGCGGATTTCCACATCCTGCGGCCCAAGCAGACCCGCCAGCTCCCCCCCGTCATAGCCGGTTAAGGCCACGATGGTCATGTCGCGGGTGACGGCGGCTTCAACAGCTTTGACTATATCCCGGCTATTGCCGCGCGTGGAGATAGCCAGCAGCACATCTCCGGCATGACCCAGGGCTCGCACCTGCTTTGCGTAAATTTCGTCATGCAGACGATCGTTAGCAATCGCCGTTAAGACCACATTATCGGTATTAAGTGCAATGGCAGGTAAACTGGGGCGTTCTGTTTCAAAACGATTGATCATGCTGGCAGCAAAATGCTGTGCGTTGGCGGCTGACGTGCCGTTGCCACAACAGAGGATTTTGTTGCCGTTTAGCAGGGATTGCACCAGCGTCATTGCGGCACGCGAGATAGCATCCGGAAGGGCTTCCGCCGCGGCAATCTGAGTCTGGATGCTTTCTGTGAAGCACACTTTAATTCTTTCGAGCACGTTATCCCTTTTAAATCTTAATTATGCGTCTTCGCCAAAAGCGTTTTTAAGCCATTCGATCTCATTTCCGGTGAAGGCTATCACATCGAACCGGCAATCCACAGTATCAAAACTCCCATTATGGCGGGCAAGCCACAAGTGGGCAGTCTGTAATAATTTATGTTGTTTGGCGAGCGTCACGCTGGCGGCAGCACCGCCAAAACGGGAGGACTGTCGAAAGCGCACTTCTACAAACACAATGACCTGACCGTCTTTCATGATCAGGTCGATTTCGCCGCCACGTCCACGGACGTTGGCGACGATAAAACGCAGTCCTTTGCCTTCAAGCCAGCGACGCGCCTTTAACTCCCACGCATCGCCGGTTTGTTTGCGGCTTAACTGGCCGGGACGATCTGCCCCTGCTGGTATTTGAGCCATGATAACTTCCTGTTAATCACACAATCCTGGGTCGCGGTCAGATCGCCGGTGTTGCCGTTAAGCTCGAAGCCCGGCACCTGACGCATCTGGGTAAAGTGGTTCGCCAGCGCCCACGCATCAACCCCCATCGCATACAGACGCGCCAGAGAGTAATCGTTACGCACCGCGCTCAGCGCCTGCTGCATCAGGGATGGATTGCTGCCGGCCAGCATCGGGATTTCGCTGTACTGCAGACCGTCCATTTCCAGACGGAAATCCGGGCCTGCGGTGCCCTGTGCGCTGCGGGAGCTGGCGTAGAGCGTTGCGCCGCTCTGGCTGCCGTTACGCATCGCAATCATCGGTTTGATAAAGGCGATCTCCTGCGGCGTGGCAACGATATAGGCCGCATCCACTTTACCGCCACCGCTAATCTGCGCGTCGGTTGGCGGCGCAGGGATCGTCAGGCCGCCAATCGTCACGCCCTGCTGCTGTGGCAGGCTCGCGGTGACCGGGCTACCGTTAAGGGCGATACCCGCCCCGCCGTTTACGCCTGCGCGCAGTTCAGAGACGGAACCGAATTTCTGCTGCAGCACCACGCCGCCGCCCAGCTTCTGCCACTCATCGGCAAAGGCATTGGCCACGCGATCGCCCAGCGTGCTGCGTGGGATGAGCAGCAGCGGAGCCTGCTTACCCTGCTCATGAATATGACGCGCCGCATCGCGGGCTTCATCTTCTGGAGAGAGCGCGAAGTAGCAGATATTCGCCCGGTTCTGAACCTGCTCTGGCTGGTTGAGCGCCAGCACGTTCAGCGTGGTATTGCTCTTCATCAGCTCTTCCACGTTGTTCTTCAGCAGCGGACCGACAACGATGCTCGCCCCGTCCTGCTGTACCTGCGCCAGCACCTGGTCAAGCGGCTGCGAGCTGGTGTCGTAGATTTTCAATTCAGCGCCCGGGTTGGCGCTGGTGGTTGCCACGGCCTGCGGCTGCGCGGCAGGTTGAGCCGCGGGTTGTGCAGGCTGCTGTTGAGGCTGTTCTGCTGTTGTGGCAGGAGCTGGCGCCGTTTGCGTCTCGGCCGGAGCCTGGGCCGCAGGTGCTGCTGTAGCCGGTGCAGCTTCAGCTGGAGGCGTCGTCGGGGCCGTCACAGGGTTTTGCATCGTGCCCTGCGCTGGCGTTTGCGCCGTGGTCAGGTCGCTGGTCTCTGCGGCGGATGGGCTGACAACATCATTATTCACATTAGCCGCCTGGGCTGCCTGTGCGGGAACGGCGCTGCCGGCTACCGACGTCGTGCCGTTTTTCGCCGCTTCAAAACCCTGCTGAATGGTACGTCCAAACACCGCCGCCTGGCCGTTGAGCGGCAGAAGGAGGGCGATTTTGCTGGTGGAAGCGGGCTTAAAGTTCTGCACGTTCACCAGCTGGGTTGGCAGCATTTTCGCGCCCGGGTTTTGCGGGTAGCGCGTCTGCCAGTCCGTAATGCCGGCTTTCAACATTTTTGGATCGCTGCGGTTGTTAAACCACATCTGCTGCAGATCCAGCCAGCCCTGCAGGACGTTTTCATCGGCGTTGATGACCAGCGCCTGCGCCTGTTCCTGCGTCATCGACGCCAGCGCTTGCCAGGTGGCATCAATATTTTTCTGCTTATCAGCACCGCCAAGCAGCGGCTCTTGCGCGACGAGCGCGCGGAGCAAGGTCAGCGAAGGGCGTCCCTGCTCAGCGGTAATACCCGCCTGCCAGAAGCGCGCCTGCTGGTTTTTATCCAGCGCGCTTACGTCGATATCACCGAGGATCTTCTTCGCGGCGGCATAATCTTTCAGCGCGACTTTCAGCTCGGCAGAGAGCAGGCTCTGCTCGCGACGCTGTGCGTCGTTAAGATCTTTTGGCAACTGGTTAAACAGTTCGGCTGCCCGCTGGGTTTTACCCTCTTTCAGCAGTGCACGAATGGCGAGTAATTGCCAGTTGGTCTTGGTATCATTTGAACTCTGCGACATTTGTTGCAGATAAAAGCCAGAATCAGCCTGAGCAGAACCCTGGAGATGGGCGGTGCTCTGGTCAGGTGCCTGGGTGCCACAGCCTGCAAAGATCAGGGCTGCCAGCAGAAGCGGCACGCTGCGCGTGGCTTTTTTTCGAAGAAACGTTAACGGTACCATACTGTATCCAGTGATTTTTTTACGCAATGCTCAATATTAAATCGGCAATACGGACGAAACAATGAAACAACACGAAACGGCAGATAATTCTCAAGGCCAGCTTTATATTGTACCTACTCCTATCGGGAATTTGTCTGATATTACCCAACGTGCGCTCACCGTACTGCAAGCTGTTGATTTAATTGCTGCTGAAGATACCCGCCATACCGGCCTGCTGCTGCAACATTTCGCGATTAATGCCCGTTTGTTTGCGCTGCACGATCACAATGAGCAACAAAAAGCCGAAACGCTGGTGGCGAAGCTGAAAGAGGGGCAGAACATTGCCCTGGTCTCCGATGCCGGTACGCCGCTGATCAACGATCCGGGCTATCACCTGGTGCGTACCTGTCGCGAAGCCGGTATTCGCGTTGTGCCCCTGCCGGGACCGTGCGCCGCGATTGCTGCGTTAAGCGCCGCAGGTCTGCCGTCTGACCGTTTCTGCTATGAAGGCTTTCTGCCTGCTAAATCCAAAGGCCGCCGCGACGTCTTAAAAGAGCTGGAAGCGGAACCGCGCACCCTGATTTTCTACGAATCCACGCACCGCCTGCTGGAGAGCCTGGAAGATATGGTGACCGTCTGGGGGGAAGGCCGCTACGTGGTGCTGGCGCGCGAGCTGACCAAAACCTGGGAAACCATCCACGGCGCGCCGGTGAGCGAGCTGCTGGCGTGGGTGAAGGAAGACGAAAACCGCCGCAAGGGTGAAATGGTGCTGATCGTCGAAGGGCACAAGGCGGAAGAAGACGCCCTTCCTGCCGACGCGCTGCGCACGCTGGCGTTGCTGCAGGCGGAACTGCCGCTGAAGAAAGCCGCTGCGCTGGCGGCAGAAATTCACGGCGTGAAGAAAAATGCGTTGTATAAGTATGCGCTGGAGCAGCAGGGGGAGTAATTCCTGCTGTTTTGCCGGGGGGGCGGCTGTGCGCCTCACCCGGCCTGCAAACTACACTGTGATGATCTCGGTGCCCGTTTTACCCAACAGTTCTTTTTCGTGCTTTCCGATTCCATCATCCGTAATCACACAGTCTATTTTTTCCATCGGCAGCACCTGGTTGAACCCGCGGCGATTAAATTTACTGGCGTCCAGCACTGCAATCACCTTATGCGCGGCAGCTGCCATCACGCTGCTGATCGAGTAGCCTTCATTGAACGTCGTAATGCCGTTGGTGGCATCAATACCGTCCGCGCCGACAAACATCAGATCTGCGCTTATCCCGGTCAGAGAGCGCTCAGCGATGGTGCCATGCATAGAGTGGGTTTTATGGCGCACGGTACCGCCACAAACCACGAGCGTAATGTCTTTATTTTCCGAGAGGGCAAACGCGGCAGGCAGGCTGTTGGTGATGACGGTGATATTGGCTCGTTTGGTCAGCGCTTCGGCGATGAGCATGGTGGTGCTTCCGCTGTCCAGAATGATCGTCATTCCCTCTTCAATCATGGCCGCGGCAGCCTGTGCGATGCGCTTCTTCGGGTCGCTCGCAAGTTGATAACGGTCTTCCAGCACAACTTCCTGATTTTCGCTTTCTGCCAGGTTGCTGCCGGGCCTTGCGGCGCCACCGTGAAAACGCGTGACCAATCCCTTTTCTTCCAGCAGACGCAGATCTGTTCGAATCGTCACTTCTGAAATGCCAAACATATTCGACAGATCCAGCACCATGACACTGCCCTGAGCGTTGACGAGGTCAACGATTTTATTGCGTCGCTCAAATGAGTTCATATTGAATTGCCTGATAATTAACTGCCTCTATTCTAATCGAAGGTATGCGAAAGGTGTACGGTAATATTCGAAAGTAAATGTGAGCCAGCTCAGGTTGCTGGCTCGAAGCACTACGCAAAGCGCAGCATAATTTTGCCCTGCATAGGCGCACCGTTTAGTCCTTGCACGGCCTGAGCAAAGCTGTCGCTATCGCCGATATGAGCAATAAGGGGCTTTAGCTGCAGTTTTTTCTCTGTGAGCAGACGGGCTGCGGTTTTCCATTCTTCACCCGGCCACGGGGCCGAATAATTCATCCAGCTTCCCAGAAGCGTCAACTCCTTACGCAGTATCTTGCCAAATGTCGCCGCAGGTAAGTTCAGGTCATGATGCAGCGTACCCACCAGCGCGACCTGGGCCCGCGGCCCGGCGATATCAATGGCGAGCGTAACGGTTTGCGGTGTGCCAGCAGTCTCAAGAACCAACTGATCAAACGGGTTGTCGCTCAAGGCGTTAATGATGTCGTCTGCGGCCAGAGCGCGGCTATTAAACACCTGAGTTGCCCCCAGCGTTGTTGCCAGCGCGAGCTTATCGTCGTTGATATCGATCGCGATAACGCTGTTGGCGCCCAATGCCAGTGCACACTGCATCGCCAGCAGGCCGATAGTGCCTGCGCCGACAATGATGACGTTCTTACCCTCGCAGCCGGAAGCAAGATGAAACGCGTGTAGCCCTACGGTTATGGGCTCAATAAATGCACCATCTTCAATTGCCATCTCTGCAGGAAGGCGGAACAGGTTTGCTCGCTTCACCACGATATATTCCGCGTTGCCGCCTTCGCTGCGAGATCCGACAAACTGATACTGCTTGCAGAGCGAGAAGTAGCCTTTTTCACACGCCGGACAGGAAAAGCAGGGCAGTAATGGCACGCAGGCAACCGGATCGCCTGCCTTGAGATCGTGCACTTCGGTACCACAGGCTTCGACATGACCGCTAAATTCATGTCCGAGGGTGATGGGATAATAATGTGCCCCTCCGGCAAAAATTCGCGGAATATCGGAGCCACATAATCCTGAGCAGGCAATACGCACCTGCACATCATCCGCAGCCTGAATGTGAGGGATTGGACGTTCTTCAACGCGCACGTTGCCCTCAGCGTGAATTACCACTGATTTCATATTCACTCCAGAAAAAGAGGGGAGCATGGCTCCCCGGATATCAAGACACCGTCTGGCTTTGCGGGGTAGCGGCGTTCTTTTCTGCCGCGTTAAACACGCGGGCACGTCGCCAGGTAAGCAGGATGCCGGTGACGTAAATGGCACCAATCACGATGAACCCCCCCACGTTTTGCCAGGTGAACAACTGGATGAGCAGCCAGGTGACGGGTGAACCGCCCTGATCCATGGAGGCCACCAGCCCGCCCGCTTTCAACGCGCCAGCATTTTGCGCAAGCTGGGTGTGCAGGCCGATGGTCTGGGTCGCAATCCACAGCGTAATGCCCATGATGATGACGCCAGAGATAAGCGTGCGGAACAGGTTGCCCTGATGCACCGCGACCGCCATCGCCACAAAAAAGCCGATAGTGGCAAGGTCACCGAACGGCAACACCTGGTTTCCCGGCACCAGAACAGCAATCAGGATAGTGAGCGGTATGAAAATCAGGCTGGCGGAGACGACGGACGTATGGCCCAGCAGCAGCGCCGGATCGAGACCGATTAAGAACTCCTGCCCACCAAACTTTGCCTGCAGACGTTTACGGGCATGTTTAGCAATCGGCGTCAGGCCGTCCATGATCGGTTTGATAACGCGCGGCATCAGCAGCATCACGGCGGCGGTTTTCACGGCCAGCTGGAGAACGGATTTGGTGTCGTAGCCTGCCAGCATGCCAATGGCCAGTCCCATCACAAACCCAACCGTGACCGGTTCGCCAAACGGGCCAAAGCGTTTTTGCACGTCGTCAGCGCTAAAATGAATACGCTTCAGGCCTGGGATTTTATCGATAATCGTATCGACCAGAACGGCGATTGGGCCGAGGTAAGCTGACGAGCCGTGAGGGATGGCGATCCCTTCCAGACCGAAGAAGTCCCGCGTGTCTTTGGCAAACCAGTCCCCCAGCTTGTAAACAAACGCGGCGTGCACCACAACGCCCAGGATCCCCAGCCAGTAAGAGCCGGTTGCCAGGTGCAGCATCGCACCGGTGAAGGTCATGTGCCAGATGTTCCAGATATCGACGTTCACTACCCGCGTCATCCGCGTCACTAGCATGACAACGTTGACGCCAATGGCAACAGGGATAGCGATAAGTGCAATCTGTGATGCCCAGGTCATTGGGGATGAACCAGGCCAGCCGACATCCACCACGTGCAGGTTAATCTGGAACTGCTCAGCCATCGCTTTGGCCGCCGGGCCGATGGAGTCAAGCATCAGGCCAATAACCAGACCGATCCCGACGAAGCCAATGCCGATATGTAGGCCGGATTTAAAGCAATCGCCCAGCTTCATCCCCAACAGCTTAGAGAAGATGATGATGACGATTGGCAGCATTACGGTTGGCCCCAGATCGAGGATGTACCGCATGATTTCGGTAAACATGATCTTACCCCTCGAGGATGGTCAGAATTTTTTGCTGCAGGGCTTCGATGCCGACGCCGGATACAAACGGCATGCCATGCACCACCGGGATATCGCCAAAGGCTCTGTCAACTTTCGCCGTGGTACAAATCAGGTCTGCACCGTCCATATAGGTTTCGATTTCAGTCACCCTGCACTGGACCAGATCCAGCTCAATGTGGTGGGCTTCACACAGTTCTTTGATCTCTTCTGCTGCCATGGTTGAGGTGGCGACAGCACCGCCACAGGCAACAATAATTTTGCGTTTCATAGGGTACTCCTTTCTTATTATCAGTATGTTATGAAGCCCGGGCACAGGCGACAGGCTCAAGGATCGTCTCCCGTAAACGATCGGCCAGGTGCTCTGCGGGCGCAGCCAGCAGCATGTCCAGCACGTCCGGGTTTTGTAGCTCACTGAAAAGGCGGCGCAGCAATTTCATTTGCGCCGCAGGGTTTTCAACGATTAACGCGATGATGAGTGAGACGGCGACCTCGCCATCATCATCGGCCTGCTGAAAATGCACCGGTTTGTCCGGACGAATCAGGTAAATCGCGGGGCGTTTCGCATGTACGGCTTCGCAGTGCGGAATAGCGACCGCATGGCGTTCAAGGGCAATGCCGGTGGGGTAGTTCATCTCCCTTTCCAGAAGGGCGGCAGGGTAGGTGGCGTGTACAACACCGTTAGCCAGCATCTCCTCGCCAATATGCGCCAGCGCCTGCTGGCAGGTTTCAAACTCAATTCCGGTACGGACAAAAACGTGACTCATACACTCTCCGGCATTAGAGGGGTTCAGGGGTGCAGCCAAATCGATAGGCGCGTAATACATCCTGTATTTTGTCGATGATGAGATTTTGCGGTGTTGCGGCGATCTCATTCATCGACAATCGTTCGAACTGGACGGGCATAAACTGGCTAATCAGCCCCAGAGGCAAGGAGGTTGCGCTCAGATTAGCGATCAACTTCTCAACGCTCTGGCGAATGCGCGGGTGCGGCCAGTAGTAGCGAATGCGATCGGACAGGCTAAAGTGAATATCCACCATTGCCTGGCTCCAGGTGGGGCGGTAGTACTTCTTCCAGTAATCCGGCTCGTTCAGCATGACTTCGTCGATCACGTCAAGCGCATGGCTGCGTTGCTCAGGGGCGATGAGGGCCTTCTCCATTTGTGCAAGGGCAAAAATGGCTTCTCGCAGGGCAAAGGTAAGCGCCGGGCCGACTTTCAGGATCGCGAAGTGATCGCGAACCAAAGCACGATAGGCCTGACGTGTCTGGTAGTCGGTGGAGTGCGCCTCATAGACCATGGGGGTCTGGCGGATCCAGCCGGAAAGCGCCTCTGCCGCGTGCGGTTGGTAGTGAATAATTTGCGTATGGTCGAACTCCACGCCGGGTTGTACGACTATCGCAATCACGCGCGTCATCGCCTCGTCCAAACCGAGCGCGGCAAAGGCCTCACGATGCGTTTCCAGCGTCTGCGCGGCATCTTCCACGCGGGTAACATGAACGCTGTTAATACTGCTGGCTTCACCGCCGGGAACGGGAACCTCAGTACCAATCACATAGGTTAGCGCCGCTTTTTGTTCTTCAGTGGCCGTCTCTTCTGCCGCTTTGCACAGTCGGGCAGCACGTTGTGCCACCACCCCTGGCGGGAGTGGGACAGGATCGTCTGCACAGGACATTGAGGCGTCCAGGTGGATCTTGCTAAAACCCGCCGCGATATAGGCTTTGATCAATGCGATGGATTTCTCCATCGCCGCGTCAGCCGGTTCATTTTGCCAGCAGTTTGGCCCCAGATGATCGCCACCCAGGATCAAACGTTCATGCGGAAAGCCCACTTCTTTAGCGATCTTCAGAACAAAATCACGGAAATCAGCGGGTTTCATACCGGTGTAACCGCCGAACTGGTTCACCTGATTTGAGGTAGCTTCAATCAGTACCTTGTTGTCGGTATGCAAATCGAACCGCAATGCGGCTTCGATAACCAGCGGGTGCGCTGAGCAAACAGAGCAAATACCGAGAGCTTCTCCCGCTTTATGGCGGGTAATAATATCTTTCACGTTTCCTCCTGGTCAGGACTTCAGGCTTTCGTATTTAGAGCTTTCCTTCACAACCACAATCGTTGATAACTTTACGCACCACCTCTTTCATGGCGCGTTTGGCGGGCACCATGTAATGACGCGGGTCACTGGTTTCGGGATGTGAAGCGAGATAGGTTTTCAGGGCATTCGAGAAGGCGATTTTGAGTTCTGTGGCAACGTTGACCTTGCAGATACCGAGGCTAATGGCCTGAAGGATATCGGCCGTAGATAAACCGGAAGCGCCGTGCAGCACCAGCGGGATATCGACCTGATTGCGGATCTCTGCCAGACGTTCAAAATCAAGTTTCGGCGTGGCAGTGTAGAGGCCGTGCGCGGTACCGATGGCGACGGCCAATGAGTCGATACCCGTTAATTCAACAAACTCGCGTGCCTGTTGCGGGTTGGTGTAAAGCGCATCTTTGCTATCGACCACCAGGTCATCTTCCTGCCCGCCAAGACGGCCAAGTTCAGCCTCCACGCTCACATCGTAACGGTGGCAGTAGTCTGTCACTTTCTTCACCAGCGCGACATTTTCAGCGAATGGATGATGCGATCCGTCGATCATCGCCGAGCGGATCCCGCTCTGGACTTTCTGCGCGATATCGTCGAAATCTTCGTGATGATCGAGGTGGATCGCCAGCGGTTGGTTGTACGTTTTGGCCAGATCGCTGGCGATGGCGACCACGTTACCGGTTCCTGCATAGCTGAATGTGCCGGGCGTACCCGCCACGATCAGCGGAGATCGCATCTCAGAGGCCGTTTCAACGACCACCTGCAGCGTTTCGAGATTATGAATATTGAATGCCGGTACGGCGTAACCTTCGCGCTGTGCTTTTAGCAGCATCGCTTTCGACGAGATGATGAACATCTTTCCTCCGAAACCTTTCGTTTTGTTTATGCGAAAGACAATATAGGGTTTCGGAATGTTATTTTGTGATTGATATCTTAAAAATGAAAGAATCGAAATGAAAGGTAAGGATGCGAAAGAAATGAAAGCAAAAAAAAGCATGGCCGAAGCCATGCCAAGCGAGGTTTACAGCAAACTCACGTCACCGGTGCCGGGTTAAACACCGCCAGCTGATTATGCAATCCCCATTGGTCCGAGAAGGTTTTCTTTCGCCCGCTGGCGACATCCAGAATGAAGTGGAACAGCTTCCAGCCCACGTCCTCAATGCTCTCTTCTCCGGTGGCGATGGTGCCCGCGTTAATATCCATTAAGTCATACCAGCGGTTTGCCAGCTCGGTGCGAGTCGCCATCTTGATCACCGGCACCGCCATCAGGCCGTACGGCGTGCCGCGCCCAGTGGTAAAGACCTGCACCGTAATGCCGGATGCGACCTGCTGCGTGCCGCACACAAAATCGCTGGCCGGCGTTGCCGCGTAGATCAGGCCGCGTTTCGTCGGGCGCTGGCCCGGAGAGAGCACTTCTGCAATGGCGCTCTGCCCGGATTTGGCAATAGAGCCGAGGGCTTTTTCCACCACGTTTGCCAGGCCGCCTTTCTTGTTGCCCGGAGACGGGTTGGCGCTGCGGTCGGTTTTGCCCATATCGAGATAGTTATCGTACCAGGCCATCTCCTCAAGCAGTCGCCTGCCGACCTCTTTATTAACGGCGCGCGGCGTCAGCAGATGGATGGCGTCACGCACTTCAGTCACCTCGGAGAACATCACCGTGGCGCCGCAGCGAACAAGCAGATCGGACGCATAGCCCACCGCCGGGTTGGCCGTCACGCCGGAGAAGGCATCGCTGCCGCCGCACTGGGTTCCGACCACCAGCTCCGACGCCGGGCACGTTTCGCGCTGGCGGCGGTTGAGCTTGTCCAGATGGCGTTCTGCTACCTGCAAAATATCGTCGACCATTGACCGGAAACCGACGTGGCGTTCGTCCTGCAGGCGCACGATGCTGGCCTCGTCTGCCGGGATGGCTTTGACATCCTCGGTACCTTGCAGCAGGCGTTCTGGCTGCAATTTTTCACAGCCGAGGCCAATGACCATCACCTCGCCGCCAAAGTTGGGGTTCAGGGCGATATTGTGGATGGTGCGGATAGGCACCACCGCAGCGGGCGCGTTAATCGCCACGCCGCAGCCGTAGAGGTGGTTCAGTCCCACCACGCCGTCGACGTTCGGGTATTTTGGCAGCAGATCGCGTTCGATGATTTTCACCACGTAATCCACGACGCCCGCCACGCAGTGCACGCTGGTGGTAATGCCGAGCAGATTTTTAGTGCCGACGCTGCCGTCCGCATTGCGATACCCTTCAAAGGTATAGCCTTCCAGCGGGGGAAGCGGTTCCGGCACGCGGGTTGCCAGCGGCAGCGTGTTCAGCGGCGGCGCTTCTGGCAGCGCCACCAGCGACTCCTCCACCCAGCTTCCCTGCGGTATCGAACGAACGGCATAGCCGATGACTTCACCGTAACGCACAATTTCGCTTTCAGCAGGGATATCCACCAGGGCGACTTTATGTCCCTGCGGAACATGCTCAGTCAGTTCCAGCCCGTCCGGGAAGCGGGTTCCTGCTTTTAAGCCATTGTCGTTGACGATAATCGCCACGTTATCGGCGTCGTGCACTTTTATATAAAACGCCGTCGGCGGTGCCTGTCGAATTTCAATGTCGGCCATTGGTCAGTATTCTCCAGCAAAATTCTGATAATAGGTTCAGCCATTTTTCTGATGGTAGAAATAAATACGCGGCTTTCAGAAATAAAGCATGTCAGCAGATTCAATATCAAAATGTGATCCCGATCGCTCGCGAGCCCGTAATCCTTGATTCTGTGCATTAGCGCCCAGTGCTTTGTGCATATGCAAAAATTTTTATCAAAAAATAGCGTAATACCTGAGCATTAAAACAATGTGCGGTCGTGGATTGCATCTTATACTGAATGACGATTTTATTACGCCAGAATATGTCCGAATAATAAATATCATGATGGCGCGGTGTCTGAATAAATAAAATGATGCTGAAAAAGGCTGCGGAATTAAAAAGGTAAATACAATGAATAACGCTATCTTCCCGAATAAATTTAAAGCGGCTCTCGCAGCGCACCAGATTCAGATTGGCTGCTGGTCCGCGCTGGCAAACCCTATCAGCACCGAAGTGCTGGGCCTGGCCGGTTTCGAGTGGCTGGTGCTGGACGGCGAACATGCACCAAACGATATCAGCACGTTTATTCCGCAGCTGATGGCGCTGAAAGGCAGCAACAGTGCCCCGGTGGTGCGTGTCCCCACCAACGAACCGGTGATTATTAAGCGTCTGCTGGATATCGGCTTCTACAACTTCCTGATCCCGTTTGTGGAGACGGAAGAGCAAGCGGCGCTGGCCGTGGCGTCAACGCGCTATCCTCCCGAAGGGATCCGCGGCGTTTCCGTTTCGCACCGCGCCAATATGTTTGGCACCGTCCCTGACTATTTCGCGCAGTCCAACAGCAACATCACCATTCTGGTTCAGATCGAGAGCCAGCAGGGCGTCGATAACGTCGACGCGATTGCCGCCACAACCGGCGTGGACGGGATCTTCGTCGGTCCAAGCGATCTGGCTGCCGCCTTAGGCCATCTGGGTAACGCCAGCCACCCTGACGTGCAGCGCGCGATCCAGCACATCTTTGCCCGCGCCAAAGCACACGGCAAGCCGTGTGGCATTCTGGCGCCGGTTGAGGCTGATGCCCGCCGCTACCTGGAGTGGGGTGCCACGTTTGTTGCTGTCGGCAGCGACCTCGGCGTTTTCCGCTCGGCTACGCAGAAATTAGCGGACGCTTTTAAAAAATAACCATCATTGAGGAAACAGATTATGACGCTGAAAGTGGGTTTTATTGGCCTGGGGATCATGGGTAAACCAATGAGTAAGAACCTCATCAAAGCAGGTTACTCGCTGGTGGTCTCCGATCATAATCCACAGGCCGTGGCTGAGGTGATAGCGGCTGGCGCAGAAGCAGCCACCACCGCGAAAGCCATTGCCGAGCAGTGCGATGTCATCATCACCATGCTGCCAAACTCCCCGCACGTCAAAGAAGTCGCGCTGGGTGAAAACGGCATTATCGACGGCGCGAAACCGGGCCTGGTGCTGATCGATATGAGCTCTATCGCACCGCTCGCGAGCCGTGAAATCAGCGAGGCGTTGAAAGCGAAGGGCGTCGATATGCTGGATGCACCGGTCAGCGGCGGCGAGCCGAAAGCCATCGACGGCACGCTGTCGGTCATGGTCGGCGGCGATAAAGCTATTTTCGATAAATTTTACGACCTGATGAAAGCCATGGCGGGCTCCGTGGTACACACCGGGGAGATTGGGGCGGGTAACGTGACCAAGCTGGCAAACCAGGTGATCGTGGCACTCAACATTGCCGCCATGTCTGAAGCGCTGACGCTGGCAACCAAAGCGGGCGTCAATCCGGACCTGGTCTACCAGGCTATTCGCGGTGGTCTGGCAGGCAGTACGGTGCTGGACGCCAAAGCGCCCATGGTCATGGATCGCAATTTCAAACCCGGTTTCCGCATCGACCTGCATATCAAAGATCTGGCGAACGCGCTGGACACTTCCCACGGCGTGGGCGCACAGCTGCCGCTGACCGCAGCGGTCATGGAGATGATGCAGGCATTGCGTGCCGATGGCCTGGGCACGGCCGATCACAGCGCAATTGCATGCTACTACGAAAAATTGGCGAAGGTGGAAGTGGCGCGTTAATCACGGCTTACCCACAGCCGAGGGTGACAGCGGCGCGCAAACCCTCTATACTGCGCGCCGAAGCTGACCAGACAGTCGCCGCTTCGTCGTCGTCCCTTTCGGGGGAGACGGGCGGAGGGGAGGAAAGTCCGGGCTCCATAGGGCAGGGTGCCAGGTAACGCCTGGGGGGGAAACCCACGACCAGTGCAACAGAGAGCAAACCGCCGATGGCCCGCGCAAGCGGGATCAGGTAAGGGTGAAAGGGTGCGGTAAGAGCGCACCGCGCGGCTGGTAACAGTCCGTGGCACGGTAAACTCCACCCGGAGCAAGGCCAAATAGGGGTTCACATGGTACGGCCCGTACTGAACCCGGGTAGGCTGCTTGAGCCAGTGAGCGATTGCTGGCCTAGATGAATGACTGTCCACGACAGAACCCGGCTTATCGGTCAGCTTCAACTTCTTCTAAAACAATACGTTGGTGTGTCTCAGGCTTTCCCAGGTGAAAATGTGACACAGTTTATGATACAAACGAGGCACACCAACGGCTGTTCCATCCCGACTATCCTGAAACCTTGCAACCGCGACAGCCTTCATTTCCGTCTGCCTTCAGTTTATATGTATGCCTCTGGATTGCGATTCATATTTATTTACTGACAATATTGGCTCTACAGACCACCCTGGCTCACTACAATGTATGAGAAAAATAAATAAAACGTTAATGAATACAGTTTGTCCCTAATTAATTTCTGAAAATGAAGGGGGACTATTGCTATAGAATGTTAAGAGCGCTTAACTCAATGCCTAATTTTTTCATCGGCATTCGTTTGAGCATGGACAGAAAAAACAAACTAAAAAAACTAATCCAATATCATAAAAATATACTTAAAAATCACCGATATCAGCCTGATTTGGCAGGTGCAGACCTGCGATTTATGGATCTCAGGGGGCTCTATTTACGCAATATTAATTTATCGGGATGCGATATTTCGTTTTGTGATCTTCGAGGAGCCGATTTCTCCTGTGCCAACCTTGCAGGCGCTAATCTTAGCTACTGTAAAACGGAAGGTACAATTTTTAGTCACGCTAATTGTACTTGCGTGGATTTTACTGGAAGTGATATCCATGATGTCAGGTTATTGACGGAACATGAACAAAATGAAAGTGATACGCCACTATCCCGACCACTCATCTCCATCTACATGCCAACCTGGAACCGCCAGGCATTGACGATCAGAGCCATACAATCGGTACTGAATCAAGACTATGTGAACTGGGAACTCATTATCATTGACGATTTCTCATCCTCATTTGACCAACTCTTGACGTATATCTCCGAACTGAATGACCCACGCATTACCTATATCCGCAATGAATTTAACTCTGGCGCTTGTGCAGTCCGAAATCAGGCTATAAGAATGGCCCGTGGTGACCTTATTACGGGTCTGGATGATGATGATGAATGGCTGCCGACACGCCTGTCCTCTTTTCTTACCTGGCAACATAAACTTCAGTTGCACAGTTTTTTGTACGCAAATGATTATCTCTGTGACGGTACCGGATATCATCATCCTGATGAATTACAGGTGTATCCGAAACCGGCTTATAAAAAAAGCCTGTTTGATAAACGGAATATTATAGGCAACCAAATGCTGACCTTAACCAGTAGAATGCAGCAGATCCTGTTCGACGACGCCTTGCCTGCTGCTCAGGATTATGATGCTTTTTATCGGCTTGCAGAAACCTTCGGTGAACCTTTCAAACTGGATGACATCACACAGGTGCTTTATGTCAATCACGGCGAAGCCCGCATTACCTGCTCAGGACGAAAGTTTTCAGGTTATCTACGTTTTTACCGGAAACACAAAGCCAAATTAGACGTATCGAGTAAAAAATATCAGCTCTTCACTCTATACTACATTCGCAACAAAAAGATGCGCCCGCAAACCCTGATGAAACTGATGACGCTACGCAATCTGAAACGCTATCTGATGATGTATACCCGCTTCCGGAACAAAAAGTTCTGATGTGTACAAACGACAAGAGTCGTTGTGGTGTCTGGAAATAGTAGTTGAATACGGCAATCATTGTGACGAGGGGCTGGATAAGTCGCCGGGAATTACCCCGGCGGACAACCACGACGAACGGGTAAGCGCAGCGCTATCCGGCACCACACAAACGACATCAATTCTCATATTTGCGACATTAAGCACATTTCACTGTTTTTCACTCGACGGTTCCGCCTCGGCATCTGCAGAAGATCGCCATCACAAAATTTAAATCTAAAAAACCGGCGATCTGTAGTATTGATAATTTGTTATGATTGTTAGCTTAATGTTCGTAAATCTTTTCTCGTTTGATGTGCGCTTATTGAAATCAAATACATTTCCTCCGTGAATATGTGACGTATTCCACTCTTTTCCTGAAATTTGAAAATTTATGTCGTAAAAAATGGCTTAAATGAAAGTATGTTTCAAACAAATGACGGTTATTTATTAGCCTTTAATTGCCTGAAATATCGTCTTTATTGATTTTTTAAGAACGGTGAAATAAATCCGGGTTATCGCCATAAAATAAATTTATTAGCGCTATTTTTGTTGATCAATATCAGCGTTGTAGCGTATTTAATTACCTTCAATGCATTGATTTATAAGGTTTTTAATGGGTTTTTAAAACGTGAGTTAAGGGTTGCTCAAAGCAAATTGTGAGTAACAGCACATACCCCCTGAAACATTATTGAGTAGAATTCACCCCGTCATAGGGAAATAAGCGCAGAATATTATGAACACTATTATTCTACCGAAAACACAGCACCTCGTGGTATTTCAGGAAGTCATTAAAAGTGGCTCCATAGGTTCTGCTGCAAGACAACTGGGCCTGACGCAACCCGCCGTCAGCAAAATCATCAGCGATATCGAATCTTACTTCGGTGTGGAAGTGATGGTACGTAAAAATACGGGCGTAAAACTGACGGCTGCAGGCCAGGTTCTGCTCTCGTACTCCGAGTCGATCACCCGTGAAATGAAAAACATGGTGAGCGAAATCAACAGTCTCAGTTTTAGCACCGTTATGGATGTCTCCTTTGGCTATCCGTCGCTGATTGGTTTTACCTTCCTGTCTGAGATGATCAAAAAATTCAAGGAAGTGTTCCCGAAAGCGCGCGTCTCAATGTATGAAGCTCAGCTCTCCTCTTTCCTCCCGGCCATTCGCGATGGTCGTCTGGATTTCGCTATCGGCACGCTGAGCGATGAAATGCTGCTGCAGGATCTGCACGTCGAACCGCTGTTTGAGTCTGAGTTTGTGCTGGTCGCCAGCAAAACGCGAACGTGCACCGGCCCGACGACACTGGCATCGCTTACGCACGAGCAGTGGGTGATGCCGCAAACCGATATGGGCTACTACAAAGAACTTCTGACCACTCTGCAAGACAACCACATCAGCATCGAAAACATCGTCCAGACCGATTCCGTCGTCACCATTTATAACCTTGTCCTGAATGCCGATTATCTGACGGTGATTCCCCGCGACATGATTGCCCCATTCGGTTCGGATCAATTTATTGTGCTGCCCGTGGAAGACGAATTACCCGTGGCGCGTTATGCTGCCGTGTGGTCTAAAAATTACAGGATTAAAAAATCGGCGTCAGTATTAGTTGAGCTGGCTAAACAATATTCGTCGATGAATATCGAAAGACGACGATGAATAATAAGTTTTAATTTTAAAAATACCCAGAGCTTAACGTATTAACGCTCTGATACCCTGACTTTGCCTGAAAAGAATGAATTATTATAACGAGGATATTATGCATATTACCTACGATCTCCCGGTAACCATTGAAGATATTCAGTACGCCAGAAAACGACTGGCAGGCAAGATATATAAAACCGGTATGCCGCGCTCGAATTATCTCAGCGAACGGTGTAAGGGCGAAATATTCCTTAAGTTTGAGAACATGCAGCGTACCGGTTCGTTCAAAATTCGCGGCGCGTTTAATAAATTAAGCTCGCTGACCGATGCTGAAAAGCGCAAAGGCGTGGTCGCCTGCTCTGCGGGAAACCACGCGCAGGGAGTGTCGCTCTCCTGCGCCATGCTCGGCATCGACGGTAAAGTGGTGATGCCGATGGGCGCACCAAAATCTAAAGTGGCCGCAACCCGCGACTACTCGGCGGAAGTGGTGCTCCACGGTGAGAACTTCAACGACACCATCGCTAAAGTGAGCGAAATCGTCGAGATGGAAGGGCGCATTTTTATTCCGCCTTACGATGACGCCAAAGTGATCGCCGGGCAGGGCACCATCGGTCTGGAAATTCTCGAAGATTTATACGACGTGGATAATGTCATTGTCCCTATCGGCGGCGGCGGATTAATTGCCGGGATTGCAACGGCGATTAAATCCATCAACCCGACCATTAATATTATCGGCGTACAGTCTGAAAACGTACACGGAATGGCAGCTTCCTGGCAGGCAGGAGAAATAACCAACCATCGCGTTACCGGCACGTTAGCCGACGGCTGCGACGTCTCTCGTCCGGGTAAATTAACCTTCGAAATCGTTCGTGAACTGGTCGATGATATTGTGCTGGTGAGCGAAGACGATATTCGCAACAGCATGATTGCCCTTATTCAGCGAAATAAAGTGGTGACGGAAGGCGCCGGCGCGCTGGCCTGTGCCGCGTTATTAAGCGGCAAGCTTGACCACTATATTCAGGGCCGCAAAACCGTCTGCATTATTTCCGGCGGCAATATCGATCTCTCCCGTGTTTCCCAAATTACCGGCTTCGTTGACGCATAAAGGTGACCTATGAGCAACACAGAAAGCATTATCGTTGGCCAGACAAAAACGTCCTCCTGGCGTAAGTCTGATACCACCTGGACGCTTGGCCTGTTTGGTACCGCCATTGGCGCAGGCGTGCTGTTCTTCCCCATTCGCGCAGGCTTTGGGGGC
This sequence comes from Enterobacter sp. SST3, assembly GCF_000286655.1. Lineage (NCBI taxonomy): Bacteria > Pseudomonadati > Pseudomonadota > Gammaproteobacteria > Enterobacterales > Enterobacteriaceae > Enterobacter > Enterobacter sp. SST3. Next base: position 78,416 of record NZ_ALNS01000017.1, read on the forward strand.
TTAATCCCTATCCTGCTGATGCTGGTTCTCGCGTTCCCGATTGCGTTTTACTGCCACCGCGCGCTGGCGCGCCTCTGCCTGTCCGGCAGCAACGTCTCCGGCAACATCACCGAAACGGTGGAAGAGCATTTCGGTAAAACCGGTGGGGTGGTGATCACGTTCCTCTACTTCTTTGCCATTTGCCCGCTGCTGTGGATTTATGGCGTCACTATTACTAACACCTTCATGACCTTCTGGGAAAACCAGCTCCAGCTGCCTGCGCTAAACCGCGGCGTGGTGGCGCTGTTCCTGCTGCTGCTGATGGCTTTTGTTATCTGGTTTGGTAAAGACCTGATGGTGAAGGTGATGAGCTTCCTGGTGTTCCCGTTTATTGCCAGTCTGGTGCTGATTTCCCTGTCGCTGATCCCTTACTGGAACTCCGCGGTGATCGACCAGGTCAACCTGAGCGATATCGCCTTCACCGGCCATGACGGCATTCTGGTCACGGTGTGGCTGGGGATCTCCATCATGGTCTTCTCCTTCAACTTCTCGCCTATCGTCTCCTCGTTTGTGGTCTCCAAGCGCGAAGAGTACGAGCCGGAGTTCGGTAAAGAATTCACCGAGCAGAAATGTTCCAAAATCATCGGTCGCGCCAGCATGCTGATGGTCGCCGTGGTGATGTTCTTCGCCTTTAGCTGCCTGTTTACGCTCTCTCCGCAGAACATGGCGGACGCCAAAGCGCAGAACATTCCGGTGCTCTCTTACCTGGCGAACCACTTTGCCTCCATGTCCGGCACTAAATCGACGTTCGCGACGGTACTGGAATATGGCGCTTCCATTATTGCCCTGGTCGCTATCTTCAAATCTTTCTTCGGTCATTACCTGGGCACGCTGGAAGGGCTGAATGGCCTGATCCTCAAGTTCGGCTACAAAGGCGATAAGAAGAAGGTCTCTGTCGGCAAACTGAACACCATCAGCATGGTGTTCATCATGGGCTCCACCTGGGTTGTCGCGTACGCCAACCCGAACATTCTCGACCTTATCGAAGCCATGGGCGCGCCAATCATCGCCTCTCTGCTGTGCCTGCTGCCGATGTACGCCATCCGCAAAGCACCGGCCATGGCGAAATACAAGGGCAAACCCGAGAACATCTTCGTCACGGTTGTGGGCCTGCTGACCATTCTGAATATCGTTTACAAACTGTTCTAACCCATTGCTCAGGAAGAGCGGAGTCACATGATGATTGAGTTTCCGGTTGTACTGGTAATTAACTGCGGTTCGTCCTCTGTTAAGTTTTCGGTGCTCGATGCCAGCAGCTGCGACGCCCTGGTGACGGGCATTGCAGACGGCATCAACACGGATAAAACCTTTATTTCCGTGAACGGGGGTGAGCCAGCCAGACTGGCTCACCAGGACTACGAAGGGGCGCTGGCTGCCATCGCCCTGGAGCTGGAGAAGCGTGACCTGATGAGCAGCGTGGCCTTAATTGGCCACCGCATTGCGCACGGTGGTGACCTCTTCAGCGAGTCGACCCTGATTACGGAAGAGGTGATTGAGCAGATCCGCCAGGTCTCCCCGCTGGCGCCGCTGCATAACTACGCCAACCTGAGCGGCGTGGAAGCCGCAGAGCGCCTGTTTCCGGGCGTGCAGCAGGTCGCGGTATTTGATACCAGCTTCCACCAGACGCTGCCGCCGCAGGCGTACCTGTACGGTTTGCCGTACCGCTATTTTGAAGCGCTGGGCGTGCGCCGCTACGGCTTCCACGGCACCTCTCACCGCTACGTGTCCGGGCAGGCGCACGCGCTCCTCGGGCTGTCCCCCGATGACAGCGGTCTGGTGGTTGCCCACCTCGGCAACGGGGCGTCCATTTGCGCGGTGCGTAACGGCGAGAGCGTGGATACGTCCATGGGCATGACGCCGCTGGAAGGACTGATGATGGGTACGCGCTGCGGCGACGTGGATTTTGGCGCGATGGCGTGGATTGCCCAGCAGACCGGCCAGTCGTTTGAGGATCTGGAGCGCGTGGTCAACAAAGAGTCCGGGTTGCTGGGGATCTCCGGCATCTCCTCCGATTTACGGGCGCTGGAGAAAGCCTGGCACGCCGGCAATGAGCGGGCGCAGCTGGCTATCCAGACCTTCGTTCACCGTATAGCGCGACATATCGCCGGGCACGCGGCGTCGCTGCACCGCCTGGATGCAGTGGTCTTTACCGGCGGCATCGGCGAAAACTCAACGCTTGTCCGCGCGCTGGTGGCGGAACATCTGAACGTGTTCGGCATCCGCCTCGACGACGCCAAAAATGCCCTGCCGGGCAGCGCGGGTGAGCGCGTCATCTCCACTGATACCTCCCGAGTGATCTGCGCGGTGATCCCTACCAACGAAGAAAAAATGATCGCGCTGGACGCCCTCCGTCTTGGGAAGGTTACCCCGGCTGCGGCTTACGCCTGATAAAGCGAGAATCTGATGAAAGTAACAATCGATACGGGCGTCGCGCCCTACAGCGACGCATGGGCCGGGTTTCGCGGTGAAGAATGGAAAAACGCCGTCAACGTCCGCGATTTTATTCAGCATAACTACACCCCTTATGAAGGCGATGAAGCTTTCCTCGCGCAGGCGACGCCAGCAACGACGGCGCTGTGGCAGAAGGTGATGGTCGGCATTCGTCAGGAGAATGTCACCCACGCCCCGGTGGATTTTGACACCAACATTGCCACCACCATTACGGCCCACGGGCCGGGCTACATCGACCAGGATCTGGAGACGATCGTCGGCCTGCAAACCGACAAGCCGCTCAAGCGCGCCCTGCATCCGTACGGCGGGATCAACATGATCCGCAGCTCGTTCGAAGCCTATGGCCGGGAGATGGATCCGCAGTTTGAATACCTGTTTACCGACCTGCGCAAAACCCACAACCAGGGCGTGTTTGACGTCTATTCGCCAGAGATGATGCGCTGCCGCAAATCCGGCGTGCTGACCGGTTTGCCGGACGGCTACGGGCGCGGGCGCATCATCGGCGATTACCGCCGCGTGGCGCTCTACGGTATCCGCTATCTGGTGCGCGAGCGTGAGCTTCAGTTCGCCGATCTGCAGGGCAGGCTGGAACGTGGCGAAGATCTGGAGGCGACGATCCGCCTGCGCGAAGAGCTGGCGGAACACAAGCGCGCGCTGCTGCAGATCCAGCAGATGGCGGCCAACTATGGCTTTGATATCTCACGCCCGGCGATGAATGCCCAGGAAGCGGTGCAGTGGCTCTATTTCGCCTACCTGGCAGCGGTAAAATCCCAGAACGGCGGAGCGATGTCGCTGGGGCGCACGGCCTCGTTCCTCGATATCTACATCGAACGCGACATGCAGGCGGGGCGGCTGAACGAGGTGCAGGCGCAGGAGCTGATCGACCACTTCATCATGAAGATCCGCATGGTGCGCTTCCTGCGCACGCCGGAATTCGACACGCTCTTCTCCGGCGATCCGATCTGGGCCACGGAAGTGATCGGCGGCATGGGGCTGGACGGCCGCACGCTGGTGACCAAAAACAGCTTCCGCTATCTGCACACCCTGCACACCATGGGGCCCGCGCCGGAGCCGAACCTGACGATCCTCTGGTCTGAACAGCTGCCGATCGCGTTCAAGAAATACGCCGCGCAGGTGTCGATCGTTACCTCCTCGCTGCAATACGAGAACGACGATCTGATGCGCGCCGACTTCAACAGCGACGACTACGCCATTGCCTGCTGCGTCAGCCCGATGGTGATCGGCAAGCAGATGCAGTTCTTTGGCGCGCGCGCCAACCTCGCCAAAACGCTGCTGTACGCGATCAACGGCGGGGTGGACGAGAAGCTGAAGATTCAGGTCGGCCCGAAAACCGATCCGCTGCTGGATGAGGTACTGGATTACGACACCGTAATGGCGAGCCTCGATCACTTCATGGACTGGCTGGCGGTGCAGTACATCAGCGCGCTGAATCTCATTCACTACATGCATGATAAGTACAGCTACGAAGCCTCGCTGATGGCGCTTCACGACCGGGACGTTTACCGCACTATGGCCTGCGGCATTGCCGGGTTGTCGGTAGCGGCAGATTCCCTGTCCGCCATTAAATACGCCACGGTGAAGCCGGTGCGCGATCATACCGGTCTGGCGGTCGATTTCGTGATAGAAGGGGATTACCCGCAGTACGGCAACAACGATGACCGCGTGGACAGCATCGCCTGCGACCTGGTGGAACGCTTTATGAAGAAAATTCAGGCGCTGCCAACCTACCGCAACGCGGTACCGACCCAGTCGATCCTGACCATTACCTCCAACGTGGTTTACGGGCAGAAGACCGGGAACACGCCGGACGGACGACGCGGCGGCACGCCGTTTGCCCCAGGCGCGAACCCCATGCACGGCCGTGACAGAAAAGGGGCGGTGGCCTCGTTAACGTCGGTCGCCAAGCTGCCGTTCACCTATGCCAAAGACGGGATCTCTTACACCTTCTCCATCGTGCCGCAGGCGCTGGGCAAAGACGAGCTGGTGCGCAAAACCAACCTGGTAGGGCTGCTGGACGGGTACTTCCATCACGAAGCGTCTATTGAGGGTGGGCAGCACCTGAACGTTAACGTGATGAACCGGGAGATGCTCCTCGATGCCATTGCGCATCCGGAGAATTACCCGAACCTGACGATCCGCGTTTCGGGCTATGCGGTGCGGTTTAATGCGCTGACACGCGAGCAGCAGCAGGACGTGATTTCGAGGACGTTTACGCAGGCGATTTAAGATATGTCATTCAGCCCCCTTATTGAAAAGGGGGCTTTTCATTCCAGCAGGGCGCTGGCCTCATCGAAGCGGGCAAACCACTTCATGGAGGATTCTTCATCAAACTGGTGGTTTTCGTATTCGGAATAGAAATGAAGTCCTTTATGGCCGTCATAACGAACAGGGAGAATAATCTGGTTTATTTTTACCAGTAATTGAGGAAGACCTTCCGTTTGCTTTTCGCCAAGTGGTGGAGGTAGCTCACCGGCTTTCATAATCACCCCGTTGTTATAGGAGAGCAGGCTGATTTCCGGTGTTTTCGCAAGACGCCGAGAGACGGCATCTTCTCCGCCGAGCCTTTCCAGCCAGGGCGTAGCCAGGATGGTGTACCAGCAGGCACCTTTGAGGCCTTCGACCGCTTCCCCGCCTTCCAGGGTACCCAGAGAGTCCACCATCACGCCGGAAAAACGCTGCGCCAGGGCATATTCATACGGGAACATGCGTTCACGCGCGTAGGGCAGAACGAACGACAGCCCGGCATAGCCGCTTTCCACTTCGAAGGTATTGCACAGCCACAGCAGCCAGTTTTCATACCGTTCCTTACCGTCCGGCTCTTTC
>NZ_ALNS01000018.1:0-81430 GCF_000286655.1 Enterobacter sp. SST3
ACTCACCCGTCCGCCGCTCGCCGGCAAAGTAGCAAGCTACTTTCCGCTGCCGCTCGACTTGCATGTGTTAGGCCTGCCGCCAGCGTTCAATCTGAGCCATGATCAAACTCTTCAATTTAAGTTTGATGCTCGTGAATTAAACTTCGTAATGAATTACGTATGTTCACTCAGAGACTTGGCATTCATTTATTGTCCGAAGACATTAAGAATCCATGTCACTTTGAGTGCCCACACAGATTGTCTGATAAATTGTTAAAGAGCAGTGCCGCTTCGTTTTCGCTGCGGCGCGGGGTGTGCATATTACGCTTTCCCGCTTCAGAGTCAAGCGTTTATTTTCGCTATTCTCTGCTGACCCGGCGGCGTGTGTGCCGTTGTTCCGTGTCAGTGGAGGCGCATTATAGGGAGTTATTCTGAAGTGACAAGCACAAAATACAAAAAACTTTTCGTTCGCTCACTTTTCAAACTTAACGCTTATTTAAGTCGCGAATCGCCCGTTAAATGTGCGATTTCCCGCGCAAAACTGGCTACCTGCGACCAGTCGGTATAAACCACTTCTTTACGCGTATCGGTTTCTCCCCCCGTCATCTTCATAATTAGACGGATCATAAAGCGGTCATACCAGCGGTAGCGAGGGTAGCGCAGCGCGCCGGCAAAAACGGCGCACAGGTCTGGCTGCCACGGCGAGCTGAGTAAAAACTTGCGCGTGTAGCTGTTGGTCTGTGGCGTGCGCTTCTCCGCTTTACGCGCAACCAGATTGACCGAGTAAAACGCGCCTGGCATTTTGTTGAGTACTGCCGTGTGCTTTTTCACAAAGCGATCCAGCGCCGGATGGAAATGCCCGTAACGAATAGATGCACCAATCACCACGCGGTCGTAATCCTGCCAGGCAATCTGTTCCGCACGGTTCAGGTTCACCACATCCGAGTAAATACCCAACTCTTTTAATTCCGATGCAAGGTATGCGGCAATCTCACGCGTTTGTCCGTCTCGCGTAGAAAAAAGAATCAGTGTTTTCATCAACGGCTCCTTACTCGCGCCAGAATGTAGGGGTGAACAGCACCAGCAGCGTAAAGACCTCAAGACGACCAAACAGCATATTGGCGATGAGGATCCATTTCGCGACCGGGTTCATACTGGCAAAGTTATCCGCCACCACGCCCAGGCCAGGCCCGAGGTTATTCAATGTTGCGACGACGGACGCAAAGGCGGAGAAATCATCCACTCCCGTCGCGATAATCGCCAGCATACTGACGATAAAGACCAGCGCATACGCCGAGAAGAATCCCCACACCGCTTCGAGGATACGTTCCGGCAGCGCGCGGTTCCCCAGCTTAATGCTGTAGACCGCATTTGGGTGGACCAGACGCTTCAGCTCACGGTTGCCCTGCTTGAACAGCAGCAGAATACGGATCACCTTCAGACCACCGCCCGTCGACCCCGCACAGCCGCCGATAAACGCGGAACAGAGCAGAAGCACCGGCAGGAACAGCGGCCAACGGGCGATGCTGTCCGTGGTAAACCCGGCGGTCGTCGCCATCGACACCACCTGGAAGAAGGCCTGGTTTAGCGTGGTCAACGCGGAGTTATAGACATCATGGAACCACAGCACCAGCGTACAGATGATCACCAGCGTCAGCTGGACCCCAATGAACATGCGGAACTCAGGGTCACGCCAGTACACCTTCAGGCTGCGCCCGCTCAGTAAAGAGAAGTGCAGGCCGTAGTTACAGCCGGAGATCAGCAGGAAAATGGCAATGATAGTGTTAATCGTTGGGCTGTCGAAATAGCCCACGCTGGCATCGTGGGTGGAGAACCCGCCGATGGCAATCGTCGCAAAACTGTGTCCGATAGCATCAAACGCAGGCATCCCGGCAAACCATAGCGCCAGCGCACAGGCTACCGTCAGCAAGACATAAATCAGCCACAGGGTTTTCGCCGTCTCGGCAATACGCGGCCGCATCTTGTTATCTTTCAGCGGTCCTGGCATTTCGGCGCGATAGAGCTGCATCCCCCCGACGCCCAGAATCGGCAGGATGGCCACCGCCAGGACGATGATCCCCATACCGCCAAACCACTGCAGCATCTGGCGATAAAAGAGAATCGCGTGCGGCAGCGAATCCAGCCCCACCAGCGTCGTGGCCCCGGTCGTCGTTAAGCCGGAGAAGGATTCAAAGAAGGCATCCGTGATGCTCAGGTTAGGCTGTTCAGAGAAGATAAAGGGCAGCGAACCGACGCTCCCCAGCACCGTCCAGAACAGGACCACAATCAGAAAGCCTTCGCGAGATTTCAGCTCACCTTTCTGACGACGGTTCGGCCACCACAGCAGGGAGCCGATCGCCAGCGCGACAAAGAAGGTCTGGGTAAATGCCCGCCCCGCCCCGTCCCGGTAGATAAGCGCCACCAGTCCAGGGATAATCATCGTCCCGGAAAAGAGTATGACCAGCAGTCCAACGATTCGGGTTATGGCACGAAAATGCATCTCTGCCGCTTCCTTTGGTATTCAAAAGTGAGGTGGGGATTATTCTTCAATCGGCAGCAATTGCAACGAACCACGACTAAAATCAGCCAGTTTTGCTGAAAAAGCAGCCAGTTCCGCCTGAGGAAGCGCCACGCGTAATTGCACCATCGCCTGATATTCACTGTGTGCGATGACACCGTTAAACTGCCTCAGCAGCGCTTCAATACCCGAGAGCTGGGCGTAATCGCATAACAAAGTATATTCGGTGAGAGGCGTTTTGCGGGTGGTCTTCAGGATATTCAGTGCCTGCTGAACGCCGCCGCCATACGCTTTTACCAGCCCACCCGTACCTAACAGGATGCCGCCGTAGTAGCGCACCACCACGGCGGTAATTTCACCCACGCCGCTACCCATCAGCTGCGAGAGCATGGGTTTACCGGCCGTGCCCGCCGGTTCACCGTCATCGGAAAACCCCAGCTGCTGCGAATCGTCCGGTGGCCCTGCTACCCACGCCACGCAGTGGTGACGGGCGTCAGGATGCTCAGCCCGGACGGACTCGACAAACGCTTTTGCCGCCTCTACGCCGTCGGTATGCGCCAGCAGGGTAATGAAGCGGCTTTTCTTGATTTCCTCAACAAAGGTGACCGGTTCAGCCGGTATCAGCCAGCTTTCCATCAGGCCAGCTTCAGATCTCGCGTCATATTCTCGATACCGTTTTCGTGAATCACCACGTTATCTTCGATACGAATGCCGCCAAACGGCTTCAGCGCGTCAATTTTTGCCCAGTTGAAGTGCTTGCTGAACTGGCCTTCACGCCACGGCGCCAGCAGGGATTCGATAAAGTAGATCCCCGGTTCAATCGTCAACACCATGCGCGGCTCCAGAATACGGGTGCAGCGCAGGTAAGGATATTTAGACGGTGCCGCCAGGTGCGTACCGGTATCATCCTGCATAAAGCCCGCAACGTCGTGCACCTGCAGGCCCAGCGGGTGGCCGATACCGTGCGGCATAAATGGCCCGGTCAGATCGTTCTCGACCATCGCCTCTTCGCTCATGTCTTTCACAATCTGATGCTTACGCAGCAGTTTAGCAATGCGCTGATGGAACTGGATGTGGTAGTCCACATAGCTGGTTCCCGCCTTCATGGTGCCAATCAGCGCCAGCTGTTCATCGTTCACGTCTTTGATCAGCTGTGCAAAATCGGTATCCGCATTTGCCGCCCAGGTACGGGTCAGATCGGCCGCGTAGCCGTTGTACTCGGCCCCTGCGTCCAGCAGGAAGCTGCGCATTTCTGAAGGAACCTGGTGATCCAGTTTGGTGTAGTGCAGGACGGACGCGTGCTCGTTGAGCGCGACAATGTTGCTGTACGGCACGTCGGTATCGCGATGACCGGTGGCGGTCAGGTACGCCTGGTTGATATCGAACTCGCTCATGCCGGACTGGAAGGCTTCATGCGCCGCACGGTGACCGTTTACCGCGGTCTTTTGCGCTTCACGCATGCAATAAAGTTCGTAGTCAGTTTTATACGCGCGGTAATAGTGGAGGTAATCCAGCACCCCTTTCGGGTTGAGCTTGTCTGCCGCAATATCCAGGCTTAATGCACGCTCCGGAACAGGGCCAATATAAGCGATGTTGCCACGCGCGGCAGGCAGCTGGCCGCCAATGCCGTCCGCTTTTGGCAGCGCAATGACCTCAATTTCCTCCGTCCAGAAAGAGGTCGGCAGCGGCTCAACGTTGTGCCAGTAATCGACCGGCAGGTAGAACCACAGTTTCGGCTTGTTCACACCATCCACCAGCAGCCAGCAGTTGGGAACCTGCGTCACTGGTACCCAGGCCTTAAACTGTGGGTTCACCTTAAACGGATAAGCGTGGTCATCCAGAAAGGTATTCATCAGCTCGCCGGAGTGGATCAGCAGCGCATCCAGCTTAAAGCGGGCCAGTACATCGCGGGTACGTTCCTGTAGGGTAACGATATGATTTTTATAAAGCGAAGCCAGTGAGTCCATCATTATTCCTTTCGTTTTTTGACCTCAAGTCATCGCATCTTAGCACACCTCACTCCGCCTGCGTGATTTCCACCGACCGTGATCAATGCAGCAATTTCTTAATGAGTAATTTGCATTTTATTAACATAAATCCCACACTCCGACTCATCTGGTATGACCAGATCCACTTGCTGGATTCAGGAGACTGACATGCTCTACAAAGGCGACACCCTGTACCTCAACTGGCTGGAAGATGGCATTGCCGAACTCGTGTTCGATGCCCCCGGCTCAGTCAATAAGCTCGATACCGCGACGGTGGCCAGTCTTGGCCAGGCGCTGGATGTTCTGGAAAAACAAACTGAATTAAAAGGGCTGCTGCTGCGCTCGAACAAAGCGGCCTTTATCGTCGGTGCCGATATCACCGAATTCCTTTCGCTCTTCCTGGTGCCGGAAGAACAGCTGAGCCAGTGGCTGCACTTTGCCAATAGCGTCTTTAATCGTCTGGAAGATCTGCCTGTCCCGACCATTTCCGCCGTTAACGGCTACGCGCTGGGCGGCGGCTGTGAGTGCGTGCTGGCGACCGACTACCGCCTGGCGACGCCGGATCTGCGCATCGGCCTGCCGGAAACCAAGCTGGGCATTATGCCGGGCTTTGGCGGCTCCGTCCGTATGCCGCGCATGCTGGGCGCCGACAGCGCGCTGGAGATCATTGCCGCGGGTAAAGACGTCAGCGCAGAACAGGCGCAGAAAATTGGCCTGGTCGACGGCGTTGTAAAACATGAGAAGCTTGTTGAAGGCGCACTCGCCATTCTGCGTCAGGCCATTAACGGCGAGCTCGACTGGAAGGCCAAACGCCAGCCGAAGCTGGAGCCGTTAAAACTCAGCAAGATTGAAGCCACCATGAGCTTCACCATCGCCAAAGGCATGGTGATGCAGACGGCGGGTAAACACTACCCGGCGCCGATCGCGGCGGTGAAAACCATTGAAGCGGCTGCCCGTTTCGGGCGCGATGAAGCGCTGAAGCTCGAAAATCAGAGCTTTGTCCCGCTGGCGCACACCAATGAGGCTCGCGCGCTGGTCGGTATCTTCCTGAACGATCAGTTCGTGAAAGGCAAAGCCAAACAGCTGACCAAAAACGTTGAGACGCCAAAACATGCGGCGGTACTCGGCGCGGGCATTATGGGTGGCGGCATCGCCTACCAGTCTGCCTGGAAAGGCGTGCCGGTAGTGATGAAAGACATCAACGAGAAATCCCTGACGCTGGGCATGACCGAAGCGGCCAAGCTGCTGAATAAACAGCTTGAGCGCGGCAAAATTGACGGGCTGAAGCTCGCAGGCGTGATCTCCACCATTCAGCCCGTGCTGGAATACAGCGGTTTCGATCGTGTCGACGTGGTGGTCGAAGCCGTCGTCGAGAACCCGAAAGTGAAAAAAGCGGTGCTGGCGGAAACGGAAGACAAGGTTCGCCCGGGTACCGTTCTGGCCTCTAACACCTCCACCATTCCAATCAGCGAACTGGCGAGCGTGCTGAAGCGTCCGGAAAACTTCTGCGGTATGCACTTCTTCAACCCGGTACACCGTATGCCGCTGGTCGAAGTGATCCGCGGGGAAAAAACCTCAGACGACACCATCGCCAAAGTGGTGGCATGGGCCAGCAAGATGGGCAAAACGCCGATCGTCGTTAACGACTGCCCGGGCTTCTTCGTCAACCGCGTGCTGTTCCCTTACTTCGCCGGTTTTAGCCAGCTGCTGCGCGACGGCGCGGACTTCCGCAAAATCGACAAAGTGATGGAAAAACAGTTCGGCTGGCCGATGGGCCCGGCGTATCTGCTGGACGTTGTGGGCATTGATACCGCCCACCACGCCCAGGCGGTGATGGCGGCAGGTTTCCCGCAGCGCATGCAGAAAGACTATCGCGACGCCATTGACGCGCTGTTCGACGCTAACCGCTTCGGTCAGAAAAACGGCCTGGGCTTCTGGCGCTATAAAGAAGACAGCAAAGGCAAACCGAAGAAAGAAGAAGATCCGGCGGTGGATGGCCTGCTGGCCGACGTCAGTCAGCCAAAACGCGACTTCACCGACGATGAAATCATCGCCCGGATGATGATCCCGATGATTAACGAAGTGGTGCGTTGCCTCGAAGAAGGCATTATCGCCAGCCCGGCAGAAGCCGACATGGCGCTGGTGTATGGCCTCGGCTTCCCTCCGTTCCACGGCGGTGCGTTCCGCTGGCTGGACACGCTCGGCAGCGCCCGCTATCTCGATATGGCTCAGCAGTATCAGCACCTCGGCCCGCTGTACGAAGTGCCGGAAGGGCTGCGTAACAAAGCGCGCCATAACGAACCCTACTATCCCGCAGTTGAGCCAGCCCGTCCGGTTGGCGAGCTGAAAACGGCTTAAGGAGTCACAATGGAAAAGGTTGTCATTGTTGATGCGATTCGCACCCCGATGGGCCGTTCAAAAGGCGGCGCGTTCCGTAACGTGCGTGCGGAAGACCTCTCCGCGCACCTGATGCGTAGCCTGCTGGCGCGTAACCCGGCGCTGGATCCGGCTGCGCTGGACGATATCTACTGGGGCTGCGTGCAGCAGACCCTGGAGCAGGGCTTCAACATCGCCCGCAACGCGTCGCTGCTGGCGGAGATCCCGCATTCGGTTCCGGCCGTCACCGTCAACCGCCTGTGCGGTTCGTCAATGCAGGCGCTGCACGACGCGGCCCGCATGATCATGACCGGCGATGCGCAGGCTTGCCTGGTGGGCGGCGTCGAGCACATGGGTCACGTCCCGATGAGTCACGGGGTCGATTTCCACCCTGGGATGAGCCGCAACGTGGCGAAAGCTGCGGGGATGATGGGCCTGACCGCCGAGATGCTCTCCCGCCTGCACGGCATCAGCCGCGAAATGCAGGATGCCTTTGCCGCGCGCTCTCACGCTCGCGCCTGGGCCGCCACGCAGTCCGGTGCCTTTAAGAACGAGATCATCCCGACCGGCGGCCACGATGCAGACGGCGTTCTGAAGCAGTTCAGCTACGATGAAGTCATTCGCCCGGAAACCACCGTCGAAGCGCTTTCCACCCTGCGTCCGGCGTTTGACCCCGTCACCGGTACGGTCACGGCAGGGACCTCGTCGGCGCTGTCCGACGGCGCCGCCGCGATGCTGGTGATGAGCGAAAGTCGCGCCCGCGAGCTGGGGTTAACGCCTCGCGCCCGCGTGCGTTCGATGGCGGTCGTGGGCTGCGATCCGTCGATCATGGGCTACGGCCCGGTTCCGGCTTCAAAGCTGGCGCTGAAAAAAGCGGGCTTAACCGCCAGCGACATCGATCTGTTTGAGATGAACGAAGCGTTCGCCGCGCAGATCCTGCCGTGCATTAAAGATCTGGGGCTGATGGAGCAGATCGACGAGAAGATTAACCTCAACGGCGGCGCGATCGCCCTCGGACACCCGCTGGGCTGTTCCGGGGCGCGTATCAGCACGACGCTGATCAACCTGATGGAACGCAAAGATGCCCAGTTTGGTCTGGCAACGATGTGTATCGGTCTGGGTCAGGGTATCGCGACGGTGTTTGAGAGAGTGTAAGGCTATAACGTAGGCCCGATAAGCATCGCGCCATCGGGCTTTTGCCGGGAGGCGCTGCGCTTTCCCGGCCTACGAGAGGTACCTCGCCGCCAGTCGTGTCACTGGCGAAGAGAGACAGTTTAGTTGCCGTTCTTCCCGCCTGTCAGGGGCGGGTTTTTTATTTAAATGAAGGCAAACGCATCGCCAAAGAGGCGGTCTTCACGCGCATCACGTTCGTTACAGAACAGATCGCGGGCGATTTTCGCCATCTCGAAACGCCCTGCAATATAGATGTCATGTCCTGCCAGCGTACCGTGATCCTGCAGCACTGCCGTCAGTACCGTACCGCTACGCCCGCGCCAGCCCTCTTCCGGCTGCTCAACCACCGGCTCAATGCGCAGGTTAGGATGGGTGACGCTCAGCGCTTCGAGTTCGGACAGGTCATACAGGTGTTTCTCTTCACGGCCACCCCAGTAGATGGTGATATCACGGTCGGGATTACGCGCCAGGGCGGTCAGCAGAATGGAGCGCACGTAGGAGAAACCTGTACCACCGGCAATCAGGATCAGCGGACGGTCTTCATCATCGCGCAGCCACGCATCACCGTGCGGAATATCCACCACGATCTCGCGCTCTTTCAGAATGCGGTCCATGACGGCCATCGCATACAGGTTAAGCTCTGACGCACCAATATGAAGCTCAATAAATTCCTGCTCCGCTGGCGTTGAGGCCATAGAGAAAGGACGCTTATCACGCTCATCCATCACGACCATCAGATACTGACCCGCGCGGAAAGAGAATGGCGCTTCTGGCACTAAACGGACGCGATATACGGTGTCGGTGATGGCATCTACCGAGGTCACTTTACAGCTTAAGGTTGTCATTCGCTCTCTCTGTCGGGAAGTCTATAGGGCTTAACGGTCAGCTCAGGGTTTACCGTTATTCATTATGGCCAGTTCGTCCCAGATCGCATCAATGCGCGCGGTCACAGCAGGATCTTTTTTGATCGGGCGACCCCATTCACGATCGGTTTCGCCAGGCCATTTATTTGTGGCATCCAGTCCCATTTTTGAGCCAAGGCCGGAAACCGGCGAGGCAAAATCCAGGTAATCTATCGGCGTGTTTTCGACTAACACCGTATCGCGCGCCGGGTCCATTCGCGTGGTAATAGCCCAGATTACGTCATTCCAGTCGCGGGCGTTAACGTCATCATCGCAGACAATAACAAATTTGGTATACATAAACTGGCGCAGGAAAGACCACACGCCCATCATCACGCGTTTCGCGTGACCAGGATACTGCTTCTTCATCGTGACCACTGCCAGGCGATACGAGCATCCTTCAGGCGGCAGATAAAAATCAACAATTTCCGGGAACTGCTTTTGCAGGATCGGCACAAACACTTCATTCAGCGCCACGCCCAGTACTGCCGGTTCATCCGGTGGACGCCCGGTATACGTGGAGTGATAAATCGCATCTTCACGCTGCGTAATGTGCGTCACGGTAAACACCGGGAAGTTATCCACTTCGTTGTAATAGCCGGTGTGGTCGCCGTAAGGGCCTTCTGGCGCCAGTTCACCCTGCTCAATGTAACCTTCCAGCACAATTTCTGCACTGGCCGGGACTTCGAGATCGTTTGAGATACACTTCACGACTTCCGTTTTCGTTCCGCGCAGCAGGCCTGCAAAGGCATATTCCGAGAGCGTATCCGGTACGGGCGTGACGGCTCCCAGAATGGTGGCCGGATCGGCGCCGAGCGCGACAGACACCGGGAAACGTTCACCCGGACGCGCAGCACACCACTCCTGAAAATCGAGCGCGCCGCCGCGATGCGACAGCCAGCGCATGATGAGCTTATTCTTGCCAATCAACTGCTGGCGGTAAATACCAAGATTCTGGCGCTCTTTGTGCGGACCGCGCGTGACGGTCAGTCCCCAGGTGATCAGCGGCGCGGCATCTTCCGGCCAGCACTGCATGATAGGGATTTTAGTCAAATCAACCGCATCGCCTTCCAGCACCTTCTGCTGGCAGGGCGCGCCGCGCAGGCGTTTGGTGGGCATGTTCAGCACCTGCTTAAACTGCGGCAGCTTGTCGAACAGATCGCGGAAGCCTTTCGGCGGCTCCGGCTCTTTCAGGAAGGCCAGCAGCTTACCGACTTCGCGCAGGGCCGTGACGTCTTCCTGCCCCATCCCCAGTGCGACGCGACGCGGTGTGCCAAACAGGTTGCACAGCACCGGCATGGCGTACCCTTTCGGATTTTCAAACAGTAATGCGGGGCCACCGGCACGCAGGGTGCGGTCAGCAATTTCTGTCATCTCCAGATAAGGATCGACAGGAAGTGTTATACGTTTGAGTTCACCCTGCTTTTCCAGCAGCGTCAGGAAGTCGCGGAGATCGTGGTATTTCATGCAGTTAATCATGGCCTCTCTGTAAGCGCTTCATTATACGGCGTAAGACTGCTTGATGCTGTAATTTTGTTAAATTAGCGTGAAGTTATGCGTTCTGTCCCATTTTCGCCCATTATAATCAACTTAGCGATCCCGCCAGGGTTTTGATATGCTTGCGCCCCGAACTAAGGGAAAGAGTGATTATGCAGGCCTGGTATTTACTGTATTGCAAACGCGGGCAACTTCAGCGCGCGCAGGAACATCTTGAACGTCAGTCAGTTAATTGCCTGACGCCCGTGATCACGCTTGAAAAAATGCAGCGCGGGAAGCGCACAACCGTTAGCGAGCCGTTGTTCCCGAACTACCTGTTCGTGGAGTTCGATCCGGAGGTGATCCACACCACCACCATCAGCGCCACGCGCGGCGTCAGCCATTTTGTTCGCTTCGGCGCTCACCCCGCGACGGTTCCCTCATCGGTCATCCACCAGCTGTCGATTTATCAGCAGCCCGAAGACCTTACCGACCCGGAAACGCCCTACACGGGCGATAGCGTCGTGATTACCGAAGGGGCTTTCGAAGGCCTGCAGGCGATTTTTGCCGAGCCGGACGGGGAAGCGCGCTCTATGCTGTTGCTTAATCTGCTGAACAAGCAGGTGCTG
This sequence comes from Enterobacter sp. SST3, assembly GCF_000286655.1. NCBI lineage: Bacteria > Pseudomonadati > Pseudomonadota > Gammaproteobacteria > Enterobacterales > Enterobacteriaceae > Enterobacter > Enterobacter sp. SST3. The sequence goes on from NZ_ALNS01000018.1 coordinate 11,042, forward strand.
CAGAGCGTTAAAAACACCGACTTCCGCAAACTTTAAACGTTTATCCCAAACAGATTACGCACGTTGTCATCCGTCTGTGCGGAAAGCCAGTGCGGATCCTCTCCGCGCCACGTCGCGACGCGCTCAACTATGTGCCCCAGATAAGCGGGCTCATTGCGTCGCGATGCCGGTTTGGGTTTCAAATCGCGCGGCAGAAGATAAGGTGCATCCGTTTCAAGGAGCAAGCGGTTAGCTGGGATCGTCGGTAGCAGCTCCCGAAGCTCAAGCCCGCGGCGCTCGTCGCAAACCCAGCCGGTAATCCCCAGATAAAGCCCGCGCTCCAGGCACTCCAGCGCCTCCTGCCGTGAGCCGGTGAAGCAGTGCAGCACCGCGCCGGGCAGTTTCTCGACCCACGGATCCAGAAGCGTCAGGAAACGCTCATGCGCGTCGCGGCAGTGCATAAATACGGGCATTTCAAGCTCTGCCGCCAGCGCAAGCTGGGCAGTGAATGCCTTTTCCTGCTCTTCAGGCGTGGAGAAGTTACGGTTAAAATCGAGGCCGCATTCGCCAATCGCCACCACTTCAGGTGTCTTCGCCAGCCTGCGCAGGATTTCACCGCTTTCCGGGGTCCACTGGCTGCTGTCGTGAGGATGCACGCCAGCGGTAGACCAACAGCGTTCGTAGCGTTGCGCCAGCTGCTGTGCCTGCTCGCTCTCATGCAGGTTGGTGCCCGTCAGCAGCAGTCCTTTCACCCCGGCGGCAAACGCGCGCGCAACCACCTCATCACGATCTTTCGCAAACTGCGAGCTGGTCAGGTTGAGTCCGATATCAAACATGCGAATCCCCATATAACAACCGCCCTGACGGGCGGCTGGTTTTACTCTTCAGTGGTCTTGTCGGAGGTATCGTCTTCGTCATCCGACCGACGCCCTTTACCCACGTAGAACCGTGAGAAGAAGACGCCGACCTCAAACAGGCAGTACATCGGTATGGCCAGCAGCGTCTGGGAGAATACATCCGGCGGGGTCAACAGCATGCCGACAACGAAGGCGCCGACCAGGATATACGGACGCTTCTTACGCAGGTCATCCGGCGTGGTGACCCCTACCCAGCAGAGCAGCACAATGGCCACCGGCACTTCGAATGCCACGCCAAACGCCATAAACAGCGCCATCACAAAGCTAAGATAGCTGGCGATATCCGTCGACACCTGGACGCCTTCCGGCGCGGTATGCGTCAGGAAGCCGAAGGCCAGCGGGAAGACAACGAAATAGGCAAACGCCATGCCGATATAGAACAGCAGCGAACTGGATACCAGCAGCGGAATGACCAGCTTGCGTTCGTGCTTATACAGTGCCGGCGCCACAAAGGCCCACACCTGGTACAGAATCACGGGCGCAGAGGCAATCAACGACACCCAAAAGGTCAACTTGATGGGGGTAAAGAACGGGGAAGCAACGTCTGTTGCAATCATCGTTGCGCCCAGCGGCATCTGCTTGATCAGCGGCGCAGAAACCACCTGGTAGATATCGTTGGCGAAATAGACCAGGCATAGAAAAATAACGAGAACCGCAATAATGCAGTTTAACAGGCGCTTACGCAGCTCTATGAGGTGCGTAATCAGCGGTTGAGTATCATCTACAGCCATGTTTACGCTTTATCACTCGACGAGGGGGATGATTCGGAAACGGGCGCGGCGGGCTTTGCCTCGGCAGCGTTAACCACGGGCTTTTCCGGCTGCACCTGTTTTTTCACTTCGGTTTCCTGCGGCGTCTGTTCAGGCGCAGCAGCCTGATGTTCAGCGCTGGCAGGCGTGACGCCCTCACGCTGTTCTTCGCTGCCCTTCACCACCGGGTTATGGATGGTGTTCGCTTCATCGCTCGCTTTTTCAGGATCGTTGATGCTATAGGAGCGCTTCATGGATTCCGCCGCTTCGCGCAGCTCATCCATTGACGCTTTCAGTTCCGGCGTCAGGTTATCCATGCTCGCCTTCTCAACCTTTTTCAGGCTTTCCTGAAATTCCTGCAGCTTAAGCTCCTGGGCCAGTTCATTCTGAACGGTCGATGCCAGCGATCTCAGCGCACGAACCCAGCCCGCAACGGTTTTCACCGCCACCGGCAGACGCTGAGGCCCCAGCACGATCAGGCCAATCACAAAGACCAGCAGGAGCTCACTAAAACCAATGTCGAACACGACTTACACCTGCTCTTTATCGTGGCGTTTAGCGTCTTCCTTTTTGGCTTCTTCTTGCTTGTCGGTGATGGATTTAGCAGTAAAGTCAGCGTCCTGGCTGGTTTTATCCTGCTTGCTCTCATCATCGCTCATCGCTTTTTTGAAGCCTTTGATAGACGCGCCCAGATCGGAACCAATAGAACCGAGCTTTTTGGTGCCAAACAGCAGCACGACGATGACGGCAATGATCAACAATTGCCAGATACTGATACCACCCATACATGTTCCTCAGGGATAGATGATTAATAAGTCAGGTCGCATTATACGTATGCGACCTGTCGATAGCGACGCAAACTCAGCGCGTTTTTCGCCATCCGGCAAGCCAGACAACCACCCCGGCGGCCATCAGCCAGGCGGGCATCATCTGCCACTCCGGGCGGTTGATCAGCAGCAGCGTGCCGCTCAGCAGCAGCGTTGCGCCAATCCCAAAGAGATAGCGTGACTGGCCCTGGCGAACACGGCTGGACTGAAGTTCGCGAGCGATTTTATCCATGCTGTGCTGAAGGTTCTTGCTCTGACGCAAACTGTCATAAACCAGTTCAGGAATTTCAGGCATTTTTTCTATCCAGAACGGGCCTTTCTCTTTCAGCGAGCGCACCAGCGCCGGAATGCCAACCTGATCCTTAATCCAGGATTCCAGGAAGGGTTTCGCGGTCTTCCACAAGTCTAACTGAGGATAGAGCTGTCGGCCTACACCCTCAACGTAAAGTAGTGTTTTCTGAAGTAAAACTAGCTGTGGCTGAACTTCCATATTAAAGCGGCGAGCCGTGTTGAACAGGTTCAACAGCACATGTCCGAAGGAGATTTCCGCCAGCGGTTTTTCAAAAATCGGTTCGCAAACGGTCCGGATCGCAAACTCGAACTCTTCGACGTTGGTGTCCGGCGGCACCCAGCCGGAATCGACGTGCAGCTCGGCCACCTTACGGTAGTCGCGGTTGAAGAACGCGATGAAGTTCTCGGCCAGATACCGTTTATCTTCTTTATTCAGCGACCCCACAATCCCGCAGTCGATACCGATATACTTCGGATCCTCAGGGTGCTCGTAGCTCACGAAGATATTGCCCGGGTGCATGTCCGCATGGAAAAAGCTGTCGCGGAACACCTGGGTGAAGAAGACCTGCACGCCACGCTCGGCCAACAGCTTCATGTTCGTTCCCTGCTTCTCCAGGGCCACCACATCCGAAACCGGAATACCGTAGATACGCTCCATCACCATCATGTTCTGGCTGCAGTAGTCAGAATAGACTTCAGGGACATAAAGCATCGGGCTGTTTTCAAAGTTGCGACGCAGCTGAATAGCGTTTGCCGATTCGCGCAGCAGGTTAAGCTCATCAATCAGCGTTTTTTCATATTCCCGCACCACTTCCATCGGGCGCAGTCGGCGGCCATCAGGTAATAAACGCGGAACCCAACGGGCCAGACGGTAAATCAGCTTCATGTCGGCTTTGATGATCGGCAGAATATCCGGGCGGATCACCTTAATTACCACCTCTTTGCCGTTTTCTTTCAGACGCGCAGTGTGCACCTGAGCAATAGAAGCCGACGCCAGCGGTTCTATTTCGAAATCGTCAAACCAGGTTTCAACGGGAAGATTACCCATCGCCTCTTCGATCTGTTTCTTCGCCCTCACCCCGTCAAACGGGGCAACACGGTCCTGCAGCATCGCCAGTTCATCGGCAATGTGCGGCGGAAAGAGATCGCGGCGGGTCGACAGCATCTGCCCGAACTTAATCCATACCGGGCCAAGCTCCTGCAGCGCCAGGCGCAGGCGTTCGCCAAGCGGCTGACCTTTATGGCGGTTAGGCATCCAGAACAGCATCCGCCGCCAGATACGAAGCGGCAGCGTGATACGCATTTTAGGGATAAGCTCGTCGAGCCCGTAGCTCAAAAAGGTACGAATAATGAAGTAGAGGCGCCGAATTTCACCAGGCGTCATTTGCCCTCCAGTTTTTCCAGCCGTTTGGTTAACGCATCAACCGCACGTTCAACAGCCGCGGTTTCTTCCGCAAACCATGCCACTTCCAGCGGTCCGGGGGCCATTCGCCACTCTTCAGTCAGTACTTCCGCCGCATAGCGTTGCTGACGTAGCAGGCTTTTACGCGCAAAGGACGCGCCACCATGAAGAACCTTCCCGATGCCTTCCGCGGCAATGTCACCGATAAACGGCGCGAGCAGCTCTGCCGGATCAAACTCCGCCAGATCGGTAAGCGCAACGAAGTTCTGCACGACCTGAATGTCGCCTTCCACTTCCAGCTCACCGCTGCGGATAAGTGCCGTTAATTGCTGGCGATCGCGCAGTTTTGGCAGCACGCTCATGTGCGTGATGACCGAGCAGTCGGCGTCACCTTCCCACGCCCCCAGAACGTCAAGCTGGCGTTCGCTGAAGACCAGCACCAGCGGCGTCGAGAACTCTTTTAAAACAATGCGCAATACCTTCCCGTTTAGCCGCTGACGCGCAGCCTTCAGCGCTGGTGCACGATAGAGAAAGGCATTCAGTACGTTTTCGATACCTGCGGAGACTAAGGGTTTAAAGGGCACGGGACACCTCCACTCAGAACTTGTAACCGCGATGCAGCGCGACGACACCCGCCGTCAGGTTGAAATATTCAACGTTCTCGAATTCAGCATCCTGCATCATGGCTTTTAAGGTGTCTTGATCCGGGTGCATACGGATAGATTCCGCCAGATAGCGATAGCTTTCCGCGTCGTTAGCCACCAGCTCACCGATGCGCGGCAGCACGTGGAAGGAATAGGCGTCGTAAGCTTTGCTCAGCGGCTCGATAATCGGTTTGGAGAATTCAAGCACCAGCAGGCGTCCACCCGGCTTCAGCACGCGATACATGGAGCGCAGCGCTTTTTCTTTATCGGTCACGTTACGCAGACCGAAGGAGATCGTGATGCAGTCAAAGGTATTATCCGGAAATGGCAGCGCTTCAGCGTTGGCCTGCACATATTCCACGTTCCCCACCACGCCGATGTTACGCAGCTTTTCGCGGCCCATTTTGAGCATGGAGTCATTAATATCGGCGAGGACAACGCGCCCGGTTTCGCCCACCAGACGAGAGAATTTCGCGGTTAAATCGCCCGTACCACCGGCTAAATCCAGCACCGTTTGTCCACGACGCACGCCGCTACAGTCGATAGTGAAGCGCTTCCACAAGCGATGAATGCCGAACGACATCAGGTCATTCATCACATCGTACTTCGCCGCCACGGAATGAAATACATGGGCCACCATGTCAGCTTTCTGCGCTTTGGCGACAGTCTGAAAGCCAAAGTGCGTTGTGTCTTGTGAATCGTCAACCATCTCAGAGCCTGCTTATCAGTAAAATGTTCGTGAAGTGTAACAGATTGGGCGCAATTGCCCTACGTTTCAACCACCGCGAAAGAAACGCGTCGGAGTCTCGTCTGGTGATAAATCCACCGCTAACGTGTTGTCTTCACTGTTTGTCTTTTGTTCGTCCGCCCCTTCACGCAGGCGAAACTCGTCGTCCTGGGCGGTAGCCTGTTCAACCAATTCCGGATTAATCTCGCGTTTCACCTCAACCCCCAGGCTGCGGAATGATTCGGCCTGCGCCAGAAGATTGCCACGTCCTGAGGCGAGTTTTTTCATCGCCTGACGGTAGTTATCCTGCGCGCGGTCCAGGCTCTGCCCGACTGAGGACATGTCGTCCACGAAGAGGCGCATTTTGTCGTACAGCTTGCTGGCGCGGTCGGCAATCTGCTGCGCGTTGCGGCTCTGGTGCTCGTAGCGCCACAGGTTCGCAATCGTGCGTAAGGCCACCAGCAGCGTGGTGGGGCTGACCAGCATAATATTATTTTTGAGCGCTTCGGTGATGAGTTCAGGCTGCCTGTCGAGTGCCAGCAGAAACGCGGGCTCGACCGGAATAAACATCAGGACATAGTCCAGCGAGCGCAGCCCCGGTAGCTGCTGATAGTCTTTCCTGCCGAGCAGGCGAATATGATTACGCACCGAGGCAATGTGCTCCTGCAGCGCCGATTCTCGGGTGTAGTCATCCTCCGCATTGAAGTAACGCTCATACGCCACCAGCGTCATTTTGGCGTCAATCACCACATCTTTGCCCTGCGGCAGCCGCACAATCACATCCGGCTGCATTCGCGAGCGGGCATCGTTTTCGATACTCACCTGCGTTTCGTATTCATACCCTTCCCGCAGGCCAGAGGCTTCCAGGACGCGGGTCAGCACCACTTCTCCCCAGTTGCCCTGGGTTTTGTTATCCCCTTTAAGCGCGCGGGTGAGGTTGACCGCCTCCTGCGCCATCTGGGCATTCAGCTGCTGGAGATTGCGGATTTCATGCGCCAGGGTGTGCCGCTCTCGGGCTTCCTGACCAAAGCTGTCCTGTACCTGGCGTCGGAAGCCGTCCAGCTGTTCACGTAGGGGCGTCAGCAGGCTGTTCAGGCTCTGGCGGTTCTGCTCGTCAACGCGGCGGTTGCTGTGCTCAAAAATACGGTTCGCGAGGTTTTCAAACTGTTCGCTGAGGCGCTGCTCGCTGTTGATCATCTGGCGGATTTTATCTTCCGCATGCAGTTGAGTGGATTCCAGACGGGTGGTCACTTCGCGGAGATCGGCCTCCAGCGAGGTGTTGATATCTCTCAGGTTGCGCAGCTCGTTGTTGAGTAACTCGCACTCCTCTCGCCAGTGATCACTCAGCACAAGCTGCTGCTTTGCCGCGCTTAATTCGGCGACGATCTCTTCGCGTTCAGCCAGTTGATCGGCCTTCTGCTGTGCATGCTGATAGCTGGAAATGAGCCAGCCTATCGCCACGCCCGCCAGCGCAATCACCGCATAAATCAGGACTGAGATATCCACAATGCCCCCTGCATCAACGTATTACCCGCACAAAATAAGATTGTGCTGTATAAACGTCCAGTTTGAAAGGGTTTTCCTGCGAGGCGCTACGCAAAAAATAAAGGCCGAACGTGTCGGCCTTTGATTTCGAAAGGAGAGGATTAGATCAGGCGACGCGCGGCTTCAACCACGATTTTCACCGCATGACTTTCGGTCTGCTTCATGGTTTCAGCGTTCGGGATCTCCTGCTGAGTACGGTTGACGATAACGCCCGCCACCATACCGGCACGCAGGCCCTGGCTTGCGCACATGGTCAGCAGCGTGGCGGATTCCATTTCGTAGTTCATCACGCCCATGGACTGCCACTCTTCCATAGAGCCTTTGAAGCGGCTTACCACGCGGCCAGAGAAGGTGTCGTAACGCTCCTGACCGGGATAGAAGGTATCGGACGAAGCGGTTACACCCACGTGAGTGGTCGCGCCAACGGATTTCGCGGCTTCAACCAGCGCGGTGGTACATTCAAAGTCTGCTACTGCCGGGAATTCCATCGGCGCAAAGTGCAGGCTTGCGCCATCCAGACGCACGGACGCGGTCGTGACCAGCACGTCGCCCACGTTGATGTGCGGCTGAATAGCGCCGGTCGTACCGATACGCAGGAAAGTACGAATGCCCAGCTGTGCCAGCTCTTCAACAGCAATAGACGTAGACGGGCCACCGATACCGGTAGAACACACGATCACGGCTTTACCATCCAGCTCTGCGCGCCAGGTGGTGAATTCACGATGGGCTGCCAGCTTAACCGGCTTATCCATCAGCGCGGCGATCTTTTCCACACGCTCCGGATCGCCAGGGACGATAGCGAGCGTAGCCCCTTGTAAATCGTTTTTAGTGAGGCCGAGATGAAAAACATCAGACTTAGACATAGGTGACTCCTCTGTGGGTCGGTTAGTCAGAAGAAGTAAAACGGTACTTTACAGAAGCGGAAAGCATAATTTCGTGACACATCTCACCATGAATGAAAATGATTGCATTGAATTTCCATAAAAAAGTGATTTACATCACATTAACAAGTTATATCGTCAGGTGCTGCACAAAAGATAGACCGTTTAAGGCACTGTGAGTTGTTAACCTGGTGACTATATTTACCTTTGCGCTAACTCATTGGTACGGAGAATGCCATGACTGAAAAAACCGGTTTTGCACCTGCTGCGGCCCCGCATGCCTCAACCATCGTCTCAACGTCTGAAGAGGCCATCACGGCGGGTGACACCTCTATTCCCTCGCAGGGAGAGAATATGCCTGCTTACCACGCCCGACCAAAATCGGCAGACGGTCCGCTGCCCATCGTAATCGTGGTCCAGGAAATTTTCGGCGTTCACGAACACATTCGCGACCTCTGCCGCCGGCTGGCGCTGGAAGGCTATCTGGCCGTTGCGCCAGAGCTCTACTTTCGCCAGGGCGATCCGAACGATTACAGCGATATTCCCACCTTGCTCAGCAACCTGGTCAGCAAAGTCCCGGATGCGCAGGTGCTGGCCGATCTCGACCACGTCGCCAGCTGGGCGGCGCGCAACGGGGGCGATCCCCATCGTCTGCTGGTCACCGGTTTCTGCTGGGGCGGACGCATCAGCTGGCTGTATGCCGCGCATAACCCGCAGCTTAAAGCCGCTGTGGCCTGGTACGGTAAACTGGTAGGTGAAAAAACACTCAATTCACCGCAACATCCCGTGGATATCGCCACGGAGCTGAATGCCCCCGTATTAGGGCTGTATGGCGGTCAGGACACCGGTATTTCGCTGGATTCGGTAGAGACCATGCGCCATGCGCTCCGTGCGGCCAATGCGAAGGCGGAGATCGTGGTGTATCCGGATGCCGGGCACGCGTTTAACGCGGATTATCGTCCGAGCTATCACGCGGAATCAGCCAAAGACGGCTGGCAGAGAATGCTGGCGTGGTTCAGCCAGTACGGCGGTAAAAAAGCGTAAAAAAAAGCCCGGTGGCGTCTACGCCTTACCGGGCCTACGCATCATCAAGCCTGACGCAAGTTTTGCGCCGCCTTCACCATGTTCGCCAGCGCGGCACGCGTCTCCGGCCAGCCGCGAGTTTTCAGGCCGCAGTCCGGGTTCACCCACAGACGCTCTGCCGGAATGCGCTGGGCCGCTTTTTTCAGCAGCGACTCAATCCACTCCACGCTCGGCACGTTCGGAGAGTGGATGTCGTACACCCCCGGACCGATTTCGTTTGGGTAGTCGAATTCTTCAAACGACTCCAGCAGCTCCATGTCTGAACGCGAGGTCTCGATGGTGATCACGTCAGCGTCCAGCGCGGCAATCGAATCCATGATGTCGTTGAATTCGCAGTAACACATGTGGGTGTGGATCTGGGTGTCGTCCTTCGCCACCGCGGCGTTGATGCGAAACGCCTCCACGCCCCACTTCAGGTAGGCATCCCAGTCGCTGCGGCGCAGCGGCAGACCTTCGCGCAGCGCCGGTTCGTCAATCTGGATAATGCCAATGCCTGCGGCTTCCAGATCCGCCACTTCATCACGCAGCGCCAGCGCGATTTGCTTCGCGATGGTCTCGCGGGTCACGTCCTCACGCGGGAAGGACCAGCAAAGAATGGTCACCGGACCGGTGAGCATGCCTTTTACCGGCTTGTCGGTCAGGGACTGGGCGTACTTCGCCCACTCAACCGTGATCGGCTCCGGACGGCTGACGTCACCGATGACCACCGGCGGCTTGACGCAGCGGGAGCCATAGCTTTGCACCCAGCCGTTCTGGGTAAAGACGAACCCGTCCAGGTGTTCACCGAAGTATTCCACCATGTCGTTACGCTCGGCCTCGCCGTGCACCAGCACGTCCAGCCCCAGCCGCTCCTGCTCGATAATCGCCTGCTTGATGTGTTCGGCAATCCCGGTGCGGTAGTGATTCGCATCCAGATTCCCCTTTTTGAAGTCCAGACGCAGGCCGCGGATTTCGGTGGTCTGCGGGAAGGAACCGATAGTGGTGGTTGGCCACGCAGGCAGGTTGAACCGGGCGCGCTGGGCTTCGGCACGCACTTCATACGGGCTATGGCGCTGGCTGTCCCGGGCGGTGATGGCCGCCAGGCGTTTTTCTACCGCCGGGTTGTGCACGCGAGCCGAGTGGCGGCGCGCCTGGATTGGTGCACTCCATTCGCGAATCGCCGCCGTGTCGCCGCTGTTCAGCGCATCGCGCAGCAGCGCCAGCTCTTCACATTTTTGCAGGGCGAAGGCAAACCAGCTTTTTACTTCAGGGTCGAGACGGGTTTCCACGCTCAGATCGATCGGACTGTGCAGCAGCGAGCAGGATGAAGCCACCCAAAGCTCGCGTTTGCCGACGATGTCTTTAATTTGGGCGTATTTCTCGGTCAGATCGGCGCGCCAGACGTTACGGCCGTTGACCAGACCGGCGGAGAGCAGCCAGTCTGCTGGCAGGCGCTTGTGCAGTTCTGCGACGTCATCTTTACCGTGCACCAGGTCAACGTGCAGCCCCTGCACCGGCAATCTGGTGATGGTGCTGAGGTTCGGCGTCACACCTTCAAAGTAGGTGGTAAGCAACAGCTTCACCTGTCCGTTGAGTGCATCGTAAGCCGGTTTGAAAGCATCAAGCCAAACCTGAGGCAGTTCGAGCACCAGCGCGGGCTCGTCGATTTGCACCCACTGAATGCCACGTTTGCCCAGTTCAATCAGCACCTGTTTGTAGACCGGCAGAATGTCCTTCAGCAGGCTGAGCCGGTCAAACGGCTCGCCTTTGACTTTCCCCAACCACAGATAGGTCACCGGCCCCAACAGTACGGGTTTCACCTGGTGGCCCAGCGCCAGCGCTTCGTCCACTTCATCCAGAAGCTGCGTCCAGGTCAGCCTGAACTGCTGACCTTTTACGAACTCCGGTACCATATAGTGATAGTTGGTGTTAAACCACTTGGTCATTTCCGCCGCTGCCGCTGGCTCACCCGTTGGCGCACGGCCACGGCCGATGCGGAACAGGGTATCGATATCTACCGATCCATCGTTGTTCTGATGACGAGCCGGCACGTTGCCAAGCAGCAGGCTGGTCGTCAGAACATGGTCGTACCAGGCGAAATCGCCCACCGGCAGCAGGTCAATTCCCACCTGCTTCTGCTGCGCCCAGTGACGGGCGCGCAGCTCGCGCCCCACTGCCAGCAGTTCTTCACGGGTGGCGTTCCCCGCCCAGTAGCTTTCTTGCGCTTTTTTCAGCTCGCGACGCAGGCCAACGCGAGGGAAACCGAGAGTGTGATTGCGGATTGTCATGGTATGCCCCTTGTGAAATTCGTTATTTAGACGTCCAGATGTTTACACTTCTATAATTGGCAGGTACTGTATATTCCTCAAGCGCAAAATGTTCATGGCGAAGTGAAGGACTTTCATGATCGAGATAAAACACCTGAAAACGCTGCAAGCGTTGCGGAACTGCGGATCGCTCGCGGCAGCGGCGGCCACGCTGCACCAGACCCAGTCCGCCCTTTCTCACCAGTTCAGCGATCTGGAACAACGCCTCGGCTTCCGTCTTTTTGTGCGTAAGAGCCAGCCGCTGCGCTTTACGCCGCAGGGCGAAATTTTGCTTCAGCTGGCGAATCAGGTTCTGCCGCAGATCGCCAGCGCGCTGCAGGCGTGTAACGAACCGCAGCAGACCACGCTGCGTATCGCCATTGAGTGCCACAGCTGTATTCAGTGGCTGACCCCCGCGCTTGAGAACTTCCGCCAGAAGTGGCCGCAGGTGGAGATGGACTTTAAATCCGGCGTGACGTTCGACCCGCAGCCCTCGCTGCAGCAGGGCGAGCTGGATCTGGTGATGACGTCCGATATTCTGCCGCGCAGCGGCCTGCACTATTCGCCGATGTTTGATTATGAGGTGCGCCTGGTGCTGGCACCGGACCATCCGCTGGCGACCAAAACGCGCATCACGCCGGAAGACCTGGCAACGGAAACGCTGCTGATTTACCCGGTGCAGCGCAGTCGTCTGGATATCTGGCGCCACTTCCTGCAGCCCGCAGGCATTAGCCCGCAGCTGAAAAGCGTGGATAACACCTTGCTGTTGATTCAGATGGTAGCGGCCAGCATGGGTATCGCGGCGCTGCCGCACTGGGTGGTGGAGAGTTTTGAACGCCAGGGCCTGGTGGTCACCAAAACCCTGGGTGAAGGACTGTGGAGCCGGCTGTACGCCGCCGTGCGCGATGGCGAGCAGCGTCAGCCGATTACGGAGGCGTTTATTCGCTCAGCGCGGAACCACGCGTGCGACCATCTTCCGTTTGTGCGGAGCGCGGAGCGACCCAGCGTCGATGGACCCACAGCGAAGCCAGGATCACCGCTCCCCCAATAAGGAAGCTTGGCCAGTGCGGCTGTTGCTGCCAGATGGCAAGGTTGACCAGCAGCCCTGCAGGAACATGTACGTTGTTCATGATCCCGAGCGTACCGGCGTCGACCTGCGTCGCGCCGTAGTTCCACATGAAGTACCCCAACCCGGAAGCCACGACGCCCAGCCAGACCAGAACACCCCACTGTACGGTGGTGGTAGGCAGCTTTTGCGGGTTACCCAGCATAAACCACGCCGCCACCGCGACGATCGCAGCCCCCATGTAGAACCACGCAAACGCGTTATGCTGCGGCATCGGACGGGTTTCCATCAGGCGTTTGTAGCCCACCATGCCGATGGCGAAGCTGATGTTGGCGAGCTGGACGAACATCAGCCCGGTCCAGAAGTGATCGCTCACTTTGTCGTAGCGAATAATTGCCGCGCCAATCACCGCCAGCGCCGCGCTCAGCAGATATCCCCAACGCAGGCGGCGCTTGCTAAGCAAATCGTAGATCAGCGTGATATAGAGCGGTGTTAGCACGGTGAACAGCAGGAATTCCGAGACGGACAGGTAGACGTAAGCCCGGAAGCTGAACAGGTACATGATGCCGAGCTGCATCGCCCCCACCAGCATATACAGCACAATCGTTTTCAGCGACTGCCCGCGCGTGCGCAGAAACGGCAGGAACACCAGCGCCGCCAGCCCCACGCGCATCAGCACCGAGAAGTAGCTGTCGACCGAACCGGCAAGGTATTCGCCAATCAGGCTAAAGGAGAAGGCCCACAGGATAGTGGTGATAATGAGTAGCGCCACAATGCTTGTCTCTCAGAAAGAAGGACAGGCATTGTAGCGAACTCTTTAGTTGACAACTGAGCAATAAACAACCAAATGAGGATTATTCAAGGAACAGCTTGCACAGGTATTTCGGTACCGCGTTGTCAGCGTTAGAACCAATCACCTCCAGCTCCGGGTGCAGATCTTTCAGACGCTGATGCGCGTTCTGCATGATGCAGCCCTTACCCGCCATCGACAGCATTTCAGCATCGTTCATGCCGTCGCCAAAGGCGATACAGTCTTTCAGCTCGAAGCCCAGACGTTTCGCGACCGCTTCCAGCGCGTGCCCTTTGGAGACGCCTCCCGCCATCACTTCCAGACAGGTCAGGGTTGAGAAGCTGACGTTGACGCGATCGCCCCAGCGGGCGTTGATCGCCTGTTCCAGCGGGAGTAGCTCTTCGTGGCTGTCGCAGGTGAAGAACACCTTGCTGATCCCTTCCGGCTCCAGCAGGCCTGGCTCGTACAGGGAGTAGTTGAATACGGCTTCCTTGAAGAAACGCATCTCATCCGGGCGGTGGCGGTTCATGAACCAGTCGTCGTCGCGGTAAACGTTCGTAACGATAGCCGGGTTGTTGTGCACCACGCCGAACAGATCGGCGGCAATATCGCGATCCAGGTTGTGGGTAAAGATCAGGTTGCCGTCGGTATCGTGCACACGCGCACCGTTGGAGGTGATCATGTACGATTTGATCTCAAGATTATCGCGGATCTGCCCCACGTCGACGTGGTGGCGGCCGGTGGCAAATACGAAGTTCACGCCACGGGCGGTCAGAAGCTTCAGGGTCTCTTTCGCGTAAGGCGACAGCGTGTGGTCAGGGGAAAGCAGCGTGCCATCTAAATCAGATGCAACAACCTGGTACATAGGGATTTCAACCTCTGGTGGAAAACAAAAATCAATTATGCCTGTTGAAAAATTCAACAATGGCGTTGAGCGCGACTGAGCGCATAGCGTCCTTTTCAAAAAGGATCTCATGGTACGCGCCGTTAATGACCAGCGGTTTTCCCCCTTCACAAGGGTGACCGGCGGCAGCGCGCAGTTCACAATAGCGGTCATGCATGCGGTTATCCACCACACGCTCTTCTTCCGCCTGAATCAGGAGTGTTGGCGTGTCGTCGTTGTCGACACCAGCCAGCACCTGCTCACCGGCAAGGATACCTTCCCGTACCCAGTGATATGTCGGGCCACCCACGCGCAGGCGGGGCTCATCGGCATAAAAACGCAGGTTACGACGATAGCGCTGGCGACTGTGCGTCAGCACGTTCATCGCAAACGGCAGCGCCCGCCAGCGTCCCGTCCCGATGGCATAGCCTTCCCGAATGCGCTGATGGCCCTCAGCCCAGTCGAGAATATGGCGTACCATCCAGTCAGGAAAGCGCATGACGATGCCATACATCGGCGCGGTGAGCGCAATGGCGTCGCACTGGTGAGCGTGGCGCTGTAAAAACAGCGTTGAAATCGCACCGCCCATTGAGTGCGCCAGAATATAGCGCTTCCGCCAGGGGCCTGGCTCGACCTCCTGCTGCCAGAACGCGGCGAGATCGTCGACGTAATCGCTGAAGTTATCCACGTGGCCGCGATGGGTATCCGATAACAGGCGCCCTGACAGCCCCTGCCCGCGGTGATCGATAATCAGCACATCGAAGCCCAGATGGAACAGGTCATAGGCCAGTTCGGCGTATTTGATGTAGCTCTCAATACGTCCGGGGCAGACCACAATGACCCGGTCATTTTTCTTGTCGTGAAAACGCACAAAGCGTACTGGAATATCGCCGACGCCCGTAAACTCATCTTCCTCACGCTGGCGCCAGAAATCGGTCAGCGGCCCCATGGAGAAAGCAGCAAATGCGTTTTCTCGTGTTTCCCAGTCCTTTTTCTGCTGAAACATTGGGTTTCTACTCACCTAAGCCAAGGAATATCGTTTTTTCGTAACCGGTCACAAAATGACTCAACAATAGCGTATTGTGGCATAAAAACAGACAATTCGGGAGTTTCAAATGACCTTCGAGTGGTGGTTCGCTTACCTGCTGACATCCATCATCCTTAGCCTTTCACCGGGCTCGGGCGCCATTAACACCATGACCACCTCCATCAACCACGGCTATCGCGGCGCGGCGGCGTCCATTGCCGGTTTGCAGACCGGGCTGGGCATTCATATCGTGCTGGTCGGGATTGGTCTGGGCACCCTGTTCTCCCGCTCCGTACTGGCCTTTGAAGTGCTGAAATGGGCCGGGGCGGCCTATCTGATTTGGCTCGGCATCCAGCAGTGGCGCGCGGCAGGCTCCATTAACCTGAATACGCTCGCTCAGACGCAAAACCGCGGTCATCTGTTTAAGCGTGCGGTTTTCGTCAACCTGACCAACCCGAAGAGCATCGTTTTCCTCGCCGCGCTGTTCCCGCAGTTTATCGTGCCGCATCAGCCGCAGGTGATGCAGTACGTAGTGCTGGGCGCGACCACCATTATCGTCGATATTATCGTCATGATTGGTTACGCGACGCTGGCGCAGCGGATTGCGGCGTGGATTAAAGGGCCTAAGCAGATGAAGGCCCTGAATAAAGTCTTTGGTTCGCTGTTTATGCTGGTTGGCGCGCTGCTTGCGTCAGCGCGTCATGCTTAGCGAGAAATGATGAGATGAATGCCGAAGCCGGCGAACAGCGCGCCGGCGAAGCCGTCGATCCACTTCGCAATACGCTGGTAGCCGCGGCGCATCGCCGGTAAGGCGAACAGACTGGCCACGATGGTAAACCAGGCAAAGGTTTCAACGACGATCAGCAGGAAGATGCCCCAGCGTGCGCCCGCACCGACGCTATCTCCCACAAACAGTGAGAACACGGAGCCGAAATAGATAATCGCTTTCGGGTTCGCCAGGTTGGTCAGCAGCCCTTTTACAAAGCTGCGGCCGCCCGTTGCCAGCTCGACCTTTGGCTCTTCCGGTTTTTTCTCTTCTTTTTTCAGCGCCCCGCGCAGCATCTGGTAGCCCATCCAGCACAGGTACAGCCCGCCGCCGACCATAATGATGTTATGCAGCCAGGCCATCTTCTCCAGGATCAGGTTCAGACCGAGCAGCGCAACCGCCGCCCAGACCATTACGCCCATGGTGATACCGAGCACACCCATCATCGCCTCCTTGCGGGAGCGGCTGACGGCCGTTTGCGACACGAAGAAAAAGTCAGGTCCCGGGCTCATCAGCGCAACGATGTGCACTAACGCCACGGTGAGAAATAGCATTAACATAATTAGCTCGCGGGGAAATAATTCAGTAAGTCATCATCCTGGCACTTTTTCGCCCGGCTGACTACTCCTCATCATCACCATCAACGTGGGAACGGATGAGCGCCATAAACTCTTTACCGAAGCGCTCCAGCTTGCGCGTACCGACGCCGTTGACGCTGAGCATTTCGCTGGCGCTGAGCGGCATCTGCTCGGCCATCTCAATGAGCGTCGCGTCGTTGAACACCACGTAAGGCGGGATGTTCTCTTCATCAGCGATGGCCTTACGCAGCTTGCGCAGTTTGGCGAACAGCTTGCGGTCGTAGTTGCCGCCGTAGGATTTCTGCATCACGCGCGGCTTGAGGGCGACCACGCGCGGCACGGCGAGCTTCAGTTCAACGTCACCGCGCAGCACCGGACGCGCCGCTTCGGTCAGCTGTAGCGCGGAGTGCTGAGCAATGTTCTGCGTAGCAAAGCCGAGATGAATCAGCTGGCGAATAATGCTGACCCAGTGCTCGTGGCTCTGATCCTTGCCAATACCGTAGACAGGCAGCTTGTCGTGGCCCATGTCGCGGATACGCTGGTTGTTGGCACCGCGCAGCACTTCCACCACGTAGCCCATCCCGAAGCGCTGGTTTACGCGGTAAATGGTCGAGAGCGCCTTACGCGCGTCCATCAGGCCATCGTACTGTTTTGGGGGATCCAGGCAGATATCGCAGTTACCGCACGGCTCCTGCCGCCCTTCACCAAAGTAGTTGAGCAGCACCAGACGACGGCAGGTTTGCGCTTCGGCAAACGCGCCCATCGCGTTGAGCTTGTGGCGCTCGATATCCTGCAGCTGGCCCTGCGGCTTCTCTTCCAGACAGCGGCGCAGCCACGCCATATCGGCCGGATCGTAAAACAGCATCGCTTCCGCAGGCAGGCCGTCACGTCCGGCGCGGCCGGTCTCCTGATAGTAGGATTCGATATTGCGCGGAATGTCGAAGTGCACCACAAAGCGCACGTTCGGCTTGTTGATCCCCATCCCGAACGCCACCGTCGCGACGACGATTTGCAGGTCGTCGCGCTGGAATTTTTCCTGCACGTCGGCGCGGATGTGGTTCTCTAACCCGGCATGGTATGCCGCCGCGCTAAAGCCACGGTTTTGCAGACGCGCAGCGGTGTCTTCCACCTTTGCGCGGCTGTTGCAGTAGATGATGCCGGACTTGCCGCGCTGCTCCTGGACGTAGCGCAGGAGCTGATCCAGCGGCTTGAATTTTTCCATCAGCATGTAGCGGATGTTCGGACGGTCGAAGCTGCTGACCTGAATATACGGGTCGTTCAGCCCCAGCAGGCGAACGATATCCTGGCGCGTGGTGTCATCCGCCGTGGCGGTAAGTGCCATAAACGGCAGCTCGGGGAAGCGCTGACGCAGCTGGCCGAGGGCGGCGTATTCCGGGCGGAAATCGTGTCCCCACTGGGAGATACAGTGCGCTTCATCCACCGCCAGCAGAACCGGATTCCAGTGCGCGAGATGGTCGAGGAAGTTATCCAGCATCAGGCGTTCCGGCGCGATATACAGCAGGCGGATCTGCCCGGTGCGGCACCCGGCCATCACCTCTTGCTGCTGCTCCCGGGTTTGCGTCGAGTTCAGACAGGCCGCCGCGACGCCGTTGGCGAGCAGCTGGTCAACCTGGTCTTTCATTAGCGAAATGAGCGGGGATACCACGACCGTCAGGCCGTTAAGCACCAGCGCGGGCACCTGATAACAGAGGGACTTACCGCCGCCGGTCGGCATCACCACCAGACAGTCACGGCCTTGCAGCACCGTTTCAATGATGGTTTCCTGGCCAGGGCGGAACTGCTGGTAGCCAAAGGTTTCATGCAAAACCTGTTTAGCCAGCGACTCCTGATTCAATACTTCCGCCTGCGCCACATTAACCCCATATGCGAAAAATAAAACAGGCGCTATTTTCAGCGCCTGAGAGAGAAACTTCAACGTTTAACGCAAAAACATTCGAGCAACCTAGAGAATATCGTTCAGCATCACGCCCACGCCGACGCGGGTCTGGTTGAAGTTGTAATCGATAAGCGACTCGCCGTAACCGCTGTAGACCTGCGTATAGATGCGAACGTGCTTCGTCATAGGATAGCTTAAGCCCACTTCCGCGCCGCCGTAACCGGTATTCCAGTTATACTGCCCCTTCGCGCTCAGTACGGCATCGCCCAGCTGATAGCCGACTTTGAGCTGGTAGTAGCCCATGTATTTGGTGATGTCCGGGTTGTCATCAGTGCTGCCGACCACATACCACGGCTTCACCTCCACCATCCAGTTACCGTTCTGCGCCATCAGGCGCGTATAGGCGCGGTTCCAGCTACGGGATGTCGGATCGGAACGTCCGTTAGAATCATGGTTAAAGCCCACTTCGACGTCACGCAGCGTCCAGCCGGCGAATTCATAATCCGTTGCGAACCCGAGGAACAGCTGCGGCTCGTAGTTGGTTTCGCGGAACGGCGAGGATTCCCCGCTGTTAGAGAGCTGCCACCAGGACTTCTGCGTGTAAGACGCACCAAGCACCGAGTTCGGCCCCAGAATGCCGCGCCAGAACGGGAACGCGAGGCTGAGCTGGAACTTCACCTCATCTTTACGCGCATTATCAGACCAGTTATAGGAGCTTATCGCCTCTTTGTTGAGGTCGCTGGTCTGGGTGTAAATCACGTAGTTGGTGTCGTACGGATAGAGCGTGAACGGATTGTCATGCTCCTGAAGAAGGTTCGCGATAATGCTACCGTGCACGGCAGGCTTATCATGCACCTCTTTAATTGTCGCTTCCTGCGCATAGGCTGTGAGGGGCAGCGAAATCGCCGCCAGTAACCAGGCCAGATACGTCCGCATCGGTGGTGTTCTCCTGCAAAAGAGTAAAATTACCTGAATAGTTATGTGGCGAACATTCTACAGACTTCTGCGACAACTGCTGCATCCTCGTTTCTGAAAGTAGCATTCCTAGTTGCTGAGGCATAAAATCAACATTTCGTTAACAATAAGGATGTGATGCCTCATGTCAGCCATGCTTACCGCCGAAGAAGTGTTAAAACTCGTGGGCGAGATATTTGTTTACCATATGCCGTTTAACCGCGCGCTGGGACTGGAGCTGGAGCGTTACGAGAAAGACTTTGCCCAGCTGAGTTTCAATAACCAGCCGATGATGGTCGGGAACTGGGCGCAAAGTATTTTACACGGCGGCGTGATTGCCTCCGCGCTGGACGTGGCGGCAGGACTGGTCTGCGTGGGCAGTACGTTGACGCGCCATGACACCATCAACGAAGACGAACTTCGCCAGCGTCTGGCGCGCATGGGCACCATTGATTTGCGCGTCGACTATCTTCGCCCGGGGCGCGGAAACCGCTTCACCTGTACCAGCAGCCTGCTGCGCGCCGGGAATAAAGTTGCCGTGGCGCGCGTGGAATTGCACAACGAAGAACAGGTTTATATCGCCAGCGCAACCGCCACTTATATGGTGGGTTGAGGCGGCAAAATCGGGTAAAATTGATTCACTTTTTTGTAACGGATTTTCCCGATGGATGCTAAACAGACGCGGCAGGGCGTTTTACTCGCCCTTGCCGCTTATTTTATTTGGGGTATCGCCCCGGCGTACTTCAAGCTAATCGCCTACGTTCCGGCTGATGAGATCCTCACTCACCGCGTCATCTGGTCTTTCTTCTTTATGATTGCGCTGATGAGCCTCAGCCGTCAGTGGTCGGGCGTCAAAACGCTGCTGCAGACCCCGAAGAAGATCTTCCTGCTGGCGCTCTCTGCCGTGCTGATTGGCGGTAACTGGCTGCTGTTTATCTGGGCAGTGAATAACCATCACATGCTCGAAGCGAGCCTGGGGTACTTCATTAACCCGCTGGTGAACATCGTGCTGGGGATGATTTTCCTCGGTGAGCGCTTCCGCCGGATGCAGTGGGTGGCGGTGATTCTGGCCTTCTGCGGCGTGCTGGTGCAGCTGTGGACGTTCGGCTCGCTGCCAATTATCGCCCTCGGTCTTGCGTTCAGCTTTGCCTTCTACGGCCTGGTGCGTAAGAAGATTGCGGTGGAAGCGCAGACGGGGATGCTGTTTGAAACCCTGTGGCTGCTGCCGGTGGCGGCGATTTATCTCTTCGGCATCGCCGACAGCCCAACCAGCCACATGGGCAGCAATCCGTGGTCGCTGAACCTGATGCTGATGGCGGCGGGCGTGGTAACCACCATTCCACTGCTGTGCTTCACCGGTGCAGCGACGCGCCTGCGTCTCTCCACGCTGGGCTTCTTCCAGTACATTGGCCCGACGCTGATGTTCCTGCTGGCAGTGGTGTTTTACGGCGAAGTGCCGGGTGCGGATAAGATGGTGACGTTCGCCTTTATCTGGGTGGCATTGGCGATCTTTGTTGCGGATGCGATTTATACCCAGCGCAGGGGGCGCAAAGGGCTGTAGGCCTTTTTGCCGGATGGCGGCTGCGCCTTATCCGGCCTACAAGATCTGTAGGCCCGGTAAGCGTAGCGCCACCGGGCGGATTCTCAAAGCCAGTTACGACGCTTAAAGTACAGATACGGCGCCAGCCCGGCGAGGATCATGAAGATAATCGCCCCCGGGTAGCCAAAGCTCCACTTCAGCTCCGGCATAAACTCGAAGTTCATCCCGTAGCTGGACGCCACCAGCGTCGGCGGCAGGAACACCACGGACACCACCGAGAAGATCTTAATGATGCGGTTCTGCTCGATGTTGATAAAGCCCATCGCCGCCTGCATCAGGAAGTTGACCTTCTGGAACAGGGATTCGTTGTGCGGCAGCAGGGATTCGATATCGCGCAGGATCTCACGCGCCTGCTCCAGCTGACCGCCCGGCAGACGCGCCTTGCGCACCAGGAAGTTCAGCGCGCGCTGGGTATCCATCAGACACAAACGCACCTTCCAGCCGATATCTTCCAGCTCCGCCAGGGTGGAGAGCGCTTCGTCGTACTCATCGCCCTGATGGCCTTCCATGATCACGCGACTCAGCTTTTCCAGATCGCTGTAGATGTTTTCAATTTCATCCGCCAGCTGTTCAATTTTGGTCTCGAACAGATCGAGCAGCAGCTCATAGGCGTTGCCGTCCACCATCGCCTGGCTGCGGGCGCGCATGCGGTAAAGGCGGAATGCCGGTAGCTCACGCTCGCGCAGGGTAAACAGACGACCGTCGCGAATGGTAAACGCCACGGTGGAGTTGCCCGCGTGGTCTTCGGCATCTTCGAAGAAGAAGAAGGAGTGAATGTGCAGGCCGTCTTCGTCTTCAAAAAAACGGGCGGATGCTTCGATGTCTTCCAGTTCCGGGCGCGTTGCCAGGCTTTGCCCCAGCTCAGATTGTACGCGAAGGCGCTCATCGTCGTCCGGCTCGACCAGATCCACCCATACGGCATCAATGAGGGGCTGTGACTCTTCGGCTTCAAGCCGAGTCAGTCGGTTATTTTCGAGTTGAAATGCGCTCAACATGACCGGGACTCCCAATGCAAAAAATATCGGACAGTTCGGTGGGCACACAGAAACAAATTGGGTTTCAGACCATTAAACAGCCTGACTCAGCGCGACGGGAATAATGCAGTCGCTGACAACCACTAAGGCCATCAGCAAGAGGAGATAGCCTTAGGAGTTGTTCCTGGATGACAGGGAATTGAGCCAGTATCTACTGGGTGTGTCCAAGGCGAATGTCCTCTTAGCGTAATCGTGCGCGCATGTTACGCCAGCTATAACTGTGGCGTCAACACGCAACGAAACGCTGAAGGGCATTAATTGACCTTCAACGTATAAGGCTAGCAGATTATTACAAAATAATGATATTTTTCTGAAAGTTAGACTGTTTCCAGCTTCGCGTAGGCGGCCACCAGCCATTTAATCCCCTGCCCCTGGAACGCCACCTGCAGGCGGCTGTGCTCGCCGCTGCCTTCCAGATTCACAATGGTGCCTTCGCCAAACTTCGAATGGCGCACGCGCTGGCCCAGCTTGTAGCCGGTGTCGGTTTCCGCAATCGGCGAGCCCATGCGCTGATGGCTGACCGGACGGCTGATGCTCGCCCGCAGACGTACCTCTTCGACACACTCTTCCGGCAGTTCACCGATAAAGCGCGACGGACGGTGATAGACCTCTTTGCCATACAAACGGCGGGTTTCAGCGTAGGTCAGCGTCAGCTTTTGCATCGCTCGCGTCACGCCCACGTAGGCCAGACGGCGTTCCTCTTCCAGACGTCCGCCTTCATCCAGCGACATCTGGCTCGGGAACATCCCCTCTTCCATGCCAACAATAAACACCTGCGGGAACTCCAGACCTTTGGCGGAGTGCAGGGTCATGAGCTGAACCGCATCCTGCCAGGTGTCCGCCTGCCCTTCCCCCGCTTCCAGCGCGGCGTGGGAGAGGAATGCCTGCAGCGGCATCAGGTCCTCGTCTTCTTCGTTGTAGCTGAACTGGCGCGTTGCCGTGACCAGTTCCTCTAAGTTCTCAATACGGGTCTGGCCCTTCTCGCCTTTTTCCTGCTCGTACATGGTGCGCAGGCCGGAGTCTTTAATCACCCGGTCGGTCTGCACGTGCAGCGGCATGTCGGCGGTTTCCTGCGCCAGGGCGTCAATCAGTTCAAGGAAGCGCTGCAGGGCGCTGGCCGCGCGTCCGGCAAGGGCCTTTTCCTGCAGCAGCTCGCGGCACGCCTGCCACAGCGTCAGCTGACGGTCGCGCGAGGCCTGACGCACCACGTCCAGCGTACGGTCGCCAATCCCGCGGGTCGGCGTGTTGACCACGCGTTCAAACGCCGCGTCGTCGTTACGGTTGGCAATCAGACGCAGATACGAGAGCGCATCTTTGATTTCCTGACGTTCGAAGAAGCGCATACCGCCGTAAATGCGGTACGGCATCCCCACCTGCAGCAGCGCCTCTTCCAGCACGCGCGACTGGGCGTTGCTGCGATAGAGAATGGCGCACTGCTCCAGCGCGCCGCCGTTGTCCTGCCAGGTTTTGATGCGGTTGACCACGAAGCGCGCTTCGTCGAGCTCGTTGAAGGCGCAGTAAATCGAAATCGGTTCGCCGTCGACGCCGTCGGTCCACAGCTTTTTACCCAGACGCCCGTTGTTATTCTCAATCAGGGCGTTAGCCGCACTCAGGATATTGCTGGTAGAGCGGTAGTTCTGCTCCAGACGGATGGTTTGCGCGCCGGGGAAATCGTTGAGGAAGCGCTGAATGTTCTCCACCTGCGCCCCGCGCCAGCCGTAGATCGACTGGTCGTCATCGCCCACGATCATCACCTTGCCGGTATCGCCGGCCAGCAGGCGGATCCACGCGTACTGGATGTTGTTGGTATCCTGGAATTCGTCCACCAGAATGTTGGTGAAGCGTTCACGGTAGTGCTGCAGGATGTGCGGCTTGTTGAGCCACAGCTCGTGAGCGCGCAGCAGCAGCTCGGCAAAATCCACCAGGCCGGCGCGATCGCACGCTTCCTGATAGGCCTTGTAGACGTTCTGCCAGGTCTGCTCGACCGGGTTGCCGAAGCTCTGAATATGGTGCGGGCGCAGCCCTTCGTCTTTCTGGCCGTTGATGTACCACATCGCCTGACGCGGCGGCCACTGCTTCTCGTCGAGGTTCATCGCCTTGATCAGGCGCTTCAGCAGACGGAGCTGGTCTTCGCTGTCGAGGATCTGGAAATCCTGCGGCAGGTTGGCGTCCATGTGGTGCGCACGCAGCAGGCGGTGCGCCAGACCGTGGAAGGTGCCAACCCACATGCCGCCCTGGCTGGTGCCCATCAGCTGGGCGATGCGGTGGCGCATCTCCGCCGCCGCCTTGTTGGTGAACGTGACCGCCATGATGGAGTACGGCGAGCAGTTTTCCACGCTCTGCAGCCAGGCGATACGGTGAACCAGCACGCGCGTCTTACCACTGCCCGCTCCAGCCAGCACCAGCAGGTTGGTGCGCGAGGCGGCAACCGCGTCACGCTGTTTGTCATTAAGGCTGTCGAGCAGGTAAGAAACGTCCATTGGCACCGTCACATAGTATTCAGGAACAGAGCAAAACGCCCGGTGGCGCTTCGCTTACCGGGCCTACAACAGCAAAACCCTGGTAATTTATACAATATTACTGGTGATTATATCAGCGTCGTGAGGGATGCCAACCGCGAAATTTCCACGTGCGGCAGAAGACGGCTATCGGAGGCGATCATCAGGTCAGCATTTTCCGGCTTGATCCAGCAGGCCTGCATGCCGCAGCGGATGGCGCCCGCCACGTCTGTGGTCAGGTCATCCCCCACGTGCAGGATCTCACCCAGCGGCAGGTTAAGCTTATCCGCCGCCAGATGGTACATGTCGCTGAACGGCTTCGCGCGCCCATGAGGACCCGCACGCAGCACGAATTCAAAGTAATCGCTGAGGCCGAACAGCTCCGGCTGGGCATTGCCGTTGGTGATGGCCACCAGCGGCCACTTTTCGGCAAGCGTCGCCAGCGTGTCGTGGGTTTCCTGCGGCACGTCGATACGGCTGCGCCATTTGGCGAAGTTTTCCATGGCCGCTTCCGCCCCAATGGCGGCATCCTGCGCACTCAGGCCTACATTCAGCATCGCCTGCTCAACCGCGCGACGACGCCATTCGGTCACGTCGTGGTAAATGTCCGGCTCGGTCTCCCGCAGGGACTGACGCAGCTTCTGGAAGTCCTTGTTCTGCATCGTCTTCAGCGCGGGATGATAGTTCTGCACAAACGCCAGCGACTCCTGCTCGGTACGCAGGATCACCTCGCGGTTGTCATAAAGAGTGTCATCAAGGTCAAACGTCAGGGCTGAGATCTGACCGAGTGGGCGGTAAAAACGCATTATTTCCCCCGTTTGGCGCGTGGATGCGCCGCGTCATACACCGAGGCAAGGTGTTGGAAGTCTAAGTGGGTATAAATTTGAGTCGTCGACAGGTTCGCGTGGCCAAGCAGTTCCTGCACGCCGCGCAGATCGCCGCTCGACTCAAGCATGTGTGTTGCAAAAGAGTGGCGCAGCTTGTGGGGATGCACGTGGCTGTTTAGCCCCTGCTTAATGCCCCACTCCGCAAAGCGCTTCTGCACGTTACGCGCCGAGATCCGCTTGCCGAGTTTCGACAGGAACAGCGCATCTTCGTCGGTGCCAAACAGCCCGCGCAGGTCAAGCCAGTGCTCAATCCAGGAAACCGCATTGCGGCCAATCGGCAGGCGGCGCTCTTTGCTGCCCTTCCCCATTACCCACACTTCGCCCGATTCCAGGTCGAGATGCTTGAGATCAAGGTTGACGAGTTCAGATAAACGCAGCCCGGCACCGTACATCACCTCCAGCATCGCGCGATCGCGGACGGCCAGCGGATCGTTCAGATCGATATCCAGCAGGCGGTTTACGTCGTCAACGTCAATATTTTTAGGCAGATGGCGCGGCGCTTTCGGCGTGGCGATCCCTTTTGCCGGGTTGGCTTTTATGCCGCCCTGGCTGACCAGCCAGTCGAAGAAGCTGCGCAGCGCAGAGAGCCTGAGCGCCAGGCTTGCCGGGCTGAGATTTTTTTTGCGGCTACGCACAACGAACGCGCGTACCGTCGCAGCATCACATTGTTGCCAGCTTTTCAGGCCGATCTCGTCGGCGATCTGCATGATGGCATCAAGCTGACGCTGATAGTTAAGGAGCGTAATGGGGCTAAGCTGGCGTTCCACGCCGAGATAGCGCAGAAAGCGCGAGACGTCAGTGGCGAGCAGTCCGTCCGTCATACGCGCTCAATCCAGCGTTCCAGCAGCTCGGGCAGCATCAGGGCGATCTCCTGCAGCAGGTGCGTGGCTTGCCCCTGCTCATAGTGATGCGCGTCGCGGCTGGTAAATAAGATGACGCCCAGATCGCCATCGCGCCCCATCAGCGACATCGCCACCGAGCCAATCGCTTTGGCCTCCGGTAACACGACCAGCAGCTCAGGTCCGTTAAGCGGCCCCAGATAGTGGTGCTCATGGCCCAGACGCTGAATGCGCAGCGGTTCAAACGCCTGACGGCTCAGTGCCAGATGGGTAAATCCCGACGGTGCGCCGATGCGCCAGCGGTCAGGGAAAAGACGAATCGTTGCACCCGCCAGCCCCAGCTCGCGGGCCCAGCGGTGGAAGCGGCTGAGGAACTCGTCAAGACTGTGCGCCGACGCCAGACGCGCCTGCAGATGCAGCAGACGATAGAACAGGCTTTCATTGGTGCTGGCCTGCTCCATCAGCAGCGTCATGTTCTCTTCAAGCTGGCTGATGTGGTTGCGCGCGCGCGCCATGTGCCATTCTACCAGCGACACGGTTCCGCGAACCGGATGCGGCACGCGCATCTCTTCGACGACGCGTGCATTGCGAATAAAAAACTCAGGATTGCGCAGCAGATAATCAACAACAGCTCTGTCGTCCAGTTCCGTCACTGTTTCCTGCAGTTCTTCCCCTGGTTGTTTCATAGATGGATAAACCCGTCATAGACATGTGCCGCCGGGCCCGTCATATACAGTGGATGACCCGGTCCTTTCCAGGCGATATCAAGCCGACCGCCCGGTAATTCCACGCGAACCTCTTCAGCCAGTAACCCCTGGGAGATGCCCACGGCCACTGCCGCACAGGCTCCGCTTCCGCAGGCCTGCGTCTCGCCCGCACCGCGCTCGTAAACCCGCAGACGAATGTGCTCGCGCTTCACCACCTGCATAAAACCGATGTTCGCGCGCTCCGGGAAACGTTCGTGGCTTTCCAGCACCGGGCCGAGCGTTTCGACCGCCGCGGTTTCCACATCATCAACCTGGATCACGCAGTGTGGGTTACCCATAGAGACGACGCCGCACAATACTGTCTGCTCGGCCGCCCGCATAATATAGGTCTTTTCCGCTTTGTTTGCGCGAAACGGCACGACGGAAGGCTCGAAGTTAGGCTCGCCCATGTTCACGCGCACCAGCTCATCATCGGTGACGCTGAGCACCATGCGACCATTGGCTGTACTGACGCGAATATCACGCTTGTTAGTCAGCCCTTTCAGGCGGACAAAGCGGGCGAAACAGCGCGCGCCATTGCCGCACTGGTTCACTTCGCTGCCGTCCGCGTTAAAAATACGGTAGTGGAAATCGAGGTCGGGATCGTACGGCGGCTCCACCACCAGCAGCTGATCGAACCCCACGCCCAGATGCCGATCCGCCAGACGACGGATCAGTTCCGGTGAGAAAAACACATTCTGCGTTACCGCGTCGACGACCATAAAATCGTTGCCAAGGCCATGCATTTTAGAGAACTGCATCATTTGCTCCATTGCGCGGGTACAGAACGTTGTCGTCAGAGATTAACCTGAGTCGGGCCGCCGTTGTCGCCACGGTCGTTAGTATCTGGCGTGGAAGACTCAATGCCGCTGTTAACCGGTTTCGTCGGCGGCGGTGCGGTTTTATCCGCAGGCGGAAAGTACAGTGGTCCCTTCAGTCCGCAGCCAGTCAGGCTAAACAGCGTGATGAGAACGGCAAGCGTTCGGAAAGCGTTTTTCATTATAAAGTTGCCCGTAAGTTCAAATCTGTTTCTATCATCGCAGGAGAAGACACAAAAGCAAGAGTTTGCCGCTTTCCTGCAACGGGAATTATTTAGGGTTATACTGCCGGCATCACGAAAAACAGGAACAAAACCATGAACGACAGTGAATTCCATCGCCTTGCCGACAACCTGTGGATGACCATCGAAGAGCGTCTTGACGACTGGGACGGCGACAGCGATATCGATTGTGAAATCAACGGCGGTATTCTGACCCTGAGCTTCGAAAATGGCAGCAAAATTATTATTAACCGTCAGGAGCCGCTTCACCAGGTGTGGCTGGCGGCCAAACAGGGCGGCTATCACTTCGATCTGAAGGGTGATGAGTGGGTGTGCGACCGTAGCGGCGTACCGTTCTGGGATCTGCTGGAACAGGCCGCGACCGCGCAGGCGGGTGAGGAAGTGCGTTTCAGGTAGTTTTGTTGCCCGGTGGCGGCTGCGCCTTACCGGGCCTACAACGGCTCGAACCGTAGACCGGGTAAGCGTAAGCGCCACCCGGCGAAAAGGCTCAGGAGAAATACTGCTGCAACAGCGGCGCGGTGTCCTGATTGGCAGGCGCGGCAGGCGTGACGGCCTGAGTGCGGAACGGGATCACCTGCGCACGGCCATCGACGTTCACAATCTGATAGAACTGCGGCAGGTTAAAGTTGATAAAGCTTGAGCCGTAGGTAAAGCGGTCATGCGAAGAGGAGTAGAAGCGGCTGACGTCGCGCACCAGCTCCTCTTTACTGCCTTCACAATGGTGATACACCTCGGCGCGGTTGGTCTCATCCAGAATGTAGATGTTGAACCCGGCATCGTCGCCCGACTCTTCAAAGAAGAACTGAATAATCCCTTCACTGGCAAAGCCGTCCACCACCTGCGGGAGCTTAACGTGGTTGGTTTCCACCTGCACCGACAGGCCATGCAGCTTGTTATGCGAAATCGCGCCGTAGAATTCAATGGCGTTTTCCAGCTTCTGTACCGACACGTTGAGACGTTCAAAGAACAGACCCCAGGTCTGGCCGGAGACGCGCAGCGCTTTAAAGCGCCCGGTTTCCTGACGGGTACTGGAGAGACGCAGCTCGATACACTCGGAGACCAGCTGCTGCACGCGGGTACGAATCAACCCGCGCAGGTGCTGGCTGTAGCAGAACACTTCCACGCTGTCCGGCGGCGCGGCATCCTGGTGCATCTTGCCGAGAATGGTTTTCAGCGCTTCGATCATCGCCTGCTCGCCGTTGAAGTGCAGGGTACGCACTTCGTTCCACGAGTTGCGGTAGAGCAGGTCCACGCTGCCCACCAGGCAGTTTTGCTGCTCGCCAAAGCTAAAGACGTCCAGCTTGCGGAAGTCAAAATGGACCACCTGATTGCGGAAGGCCGCCGTCGGGTCATATTCCAGGTTGACGATGATCGCCAGATGGCGAATCTCGCACGGGCTGTAGAGCGCTTTTGGCGTCGGCGCAGGCAGACGCAGCGGGAAGTGGTGCGACACATCCGCGACCATCTCCTGCAGCTTAGCGAGATCGACCACCTCGTTGCCTTTGATAAACAGGCGCGTGCGCGAGGTCAGCAGGCCGTTAAACCAGGCCCAGGCCACCAGCTTGTTCAGATAGCGGTTATATTCCAGCGGCTGATGGCTGATGATGGAATCCATGCTTGGCGCACGGTTGTACAGATACCACCCGGTGCGGTTCGCGCGGCCCGGCGGCACGTAGATAAAGGTCAGGTTCGGTTCTGACAGGTCAGGCGAAATCTGCGGGTTAACCAGCGTGACTTTACCCGGCAGCGCTTCAAACGCGGCGTACAGCTTACGGGTCAATACCCCGATGTCCTGCGGGCTGGCGGAAACGCTGAGGTTGTTGCGGCGCGCAAAGCGGATCAGATTACGGTAGCTTTGCATCATCGCATCGAGCAGTTCGTTGTGCGCTTCTCGCACCTGATCAATTTTCCAGTTGGCCCGGTTGTCGAGCATGGACAGACGCGCGTCGTCCCATCCCCACTCTTTTACTAACTGGCTGACCACTTCACGACGCCAGCCCACGCAGGCGCGTTCGCGGCTCAACTTCTCACAGACTTTGAGATAGAAACAGCGACGTACCAGGTCCAGACGCGTGGTGTCATCAATGGCTTTCAGGTATTCGGTTACGCGCTCCAGCATCATGCAGTAGGCGTCCAGCCCGAAGGAGACGATCTCCCCGTCGTGCAGGCGCTGCTTGATGTCTTTCGCCAGCAGGCGCGGCGTCGGGTATTCCCAGGAGTAGGCTTCAAGCAGCAGCGTTTTCAGCACCGCTTTGTACGGTGAGTCGATACTCTTATAGAGCTGCCAGAGGCTTGCGCCGAAATACTCTTCCGCAGACAGTGAGCTGAGACCGCCGAGGTCCAGCCATTCGTTTGGCGTCAGTACGCCCTGCGCATAAAGCGACATGACGTAATCGTCGTAATGCTCTTCTTCTTCGCACGGGACCATATTCCACAGAATACGTTTCCCGGCCAGGCGAACGGCAGTACGGTAGAATTCATCCAGCAATAAGATGTGCTGGGTCGAGCCGCAGTCCTCACCACCCAGACTGCCGCTTTCGTTATGGCGGAAACGGTTTTCATCAATCAGGAAGAAGCTCACTTCCACGCCGAGCGAGGCCGCCCAGCTCTCCAGCAGGCTGCATTTACGCTGCAGCAGCTGACGCTCTTCGTTGTCGAGCCATGACTGATGACAGACCCAGATGTCCAGGTCAGAAGAACAGCTTTGCCCTACCGATGAGGTGCTCCCCATAGAGTAAACGCCGGTAATCGGCAGCTCACCTTTCGGGGACTCCTGTGGCGGCATGCCCCGGTAGAGTTCCAGCTCGTTCAAATAATGCTGTTGGGTTTCATCAGGCGTGAAAAGGCAAATGCCCTGGGGAACGTTACCATCAAGGTAGCCAGGCATCAGCGGGTGGTGATAGTGCAATAATGTCGGCAGCAGACTGTATACCTGCTGGAAAGCAGGGCCCATAGCAGCAAGCGCGCGATCCACACGCAGTTGATTTATGGCATCCAGTCTCTGTTTCAGAGTCTCAATATAGAGGTACAAGACGTATCGCCTGATGTTTCCGGGTGTCGCAGCTATTCAAAACACGAGTAACAGCGGACCCGCAGTATTTCAAAAAGATAACCGTTACCCTTTTTCGCCCTTATCATTTTTGGTGGTACCGACGAAAAAATGGTCTAAAACGTGATCAATTTAACACCTTGCCGATTGACCGTAAAGAAAGATGCGCTACATACAAGTGTAGCACCGTTCTGTACGTGTAAATTCCTGAATACGGCTCTGGCTGACGAATACGCCGCCTTGTCCCTCTCACTCTTCATCAACCGTAAAACTGCCATCCCAGAGTCAACAATGTTAGGATGGTTAGCGATTGATAATGACGGTAACAAGCATGTTAGACAATGTTTTGAGAATTGCCACACGCCAAAGCCCTCTCGCGCTCTGGCAGGCACATTATGTGAAGCAGCGCCTGGAAGCCTGCCACAGTGGATTGCGCGTCGAGCTGGTGCCGATGGTCACGCGCGGTGACGTGATCCTCGATACGCCGCTGGCGAAAGTGGGCGGCAAGGGCCTGTTTGTCAAAGAACTGGAACTGGCATTGCTTGAGAACCGCGCCGATATCGCCGTACATTCGATGAAAGATGTGCCCGTCGAGTTCCCGGAAGGGCTGGGGCTAGTGACCATCTGCGAGCGCGAAGACCCGCGCGATGCGTTTGTCTCTAACCGCTATGACTCGCTCGACGCGCTGCCAGCGGGTAGCGTGGTTGGCACGTCCAGTTTACGCCGTCAGTGTCAGCTGGCAGAGCGTCGTCCTGACCTGATCATCCGCTCGCTGCGCGGTAACGTCGGCACGCGTCTGGGCAAGCTGGATAATGGCGATTACGATGCCATTATCCTCGCCGTTGCCGGCCTGAAGCGTCTGGGGCTGGAAGAACGTATTCGCGTAGCGCTGCCGCCAGAGCTCTCACTGCCCGCTGTTGGCCAGGGTGCCGTCGGCATCGAGTGCCGTCTGGACGATGCGCGTACTCGCGAGCTGCTTGCCCCACTGAATCATGAAGAAACCGCTACGCGCGTAAAAGCGGAGCGGGCGATGAATACCCGCCTCGAAGGCGGGTGCCAGGTGCCAATTGGCAGCTATGCTGAATTGACGAATGGCGAACTGTGGCTGCGCGCGCTGGTAGGCGCCCCGGACGGTTCGCAGATGGTGCGCGGCGAACGTCGCGGTAACGCGCAAGATGCCGAGCAGCTTGGCGTGTCGCTGGCGGAAGAGTTACTGGATAACGGCGCCCGCGAGATCCTGGCTGACGTATATAATGGAGAGCCCCCTGCATGAGTATTCTCGTCACCCGCCCTTCTCCCGCAGGAGAGCAGTTAGTGAGCCGTCTGCGCACACTGGGGCAGGTGGCCTGGAGTTTTCCGCTCATTGAATTCTCCCCCGGTCACGAGCTCTCTGCGCTCGCCGACCAGATGAATACCCTTCAGGACGATGACCTGCTGTTTGCGCTGTCGCAGCATGCCGTGGAATTTGCCCACGCACAGCTGCAGCAGCAGGACATGGCCTGGCCAACCGCCCCCGGCTATTTCGCGATTGGCCGCACAACGGCACTGGCGCTGCATACCGTAAGCGGCGCGGACGTTCGTTACCCGTTAGATCGGGAAATCACTGAAGTCTTGCTACAATTACCTGAATTACAAACTGTTGCCGGAAAGCGTGCGCTCATTTTGCGCGGCAATGGGGGGCGCGAGCTGCTGGGCGAAACGCTGCGTGAACGTGGTGCGAACGTGACGTTCGTTGAGTGCTATCAGCGCTGTGCAAAACACTACGATGGCGCGGAAGAGGCGATGCGCTGGCACGCGCGAGGCATCAATACACTGGTGGTCACCAGCGGTGAAATGTTACAACAGCTTTGGACGCTGATACCGCTTTGGTATCGCGAAAACTGGTTACTCCGCTGTCGGCTTCTGGTCGTCAGTGAGCGTCTGGCGAACCAGGCCCGGGAACTGGGCTGGCAGGATATTCGGATCGCTGATAACGCCGACAACGATGCGCTGCTGCGCGCATTACAATAACTCTCAAATGGGAAGCCATAATGACGGAACACGACAAATCCTCCGCCGTGGTTGAAGAGACCAGGGAGACTGTGGAGACGACGCCACAGCCAGAGACGACTGAGAAAACCGCTGAGAAGAAAAACGGCAGCAACAAAACAAGCCTCACGCTGAGCGCGATTGCCATCGCCATTGCGCTGGCAGCGGGGGCTGGCCTCTACGGGCTGGTGAAGCAACAGAGCGCTAACCAGACGTCCACCAGCGATGCGCTGGTGAATCAGCTCACTGCCCTGCAAAAAGAGCAGGAGACGCAGAAAACCGAGCTGGAAGCCGTGATTAAGCAGCAAGCCGCCGCGCTTGCCGAAGCGAACAGCAAACAGGAAGAGCTGACCAAACAGCTGGGTGAAGTTCAGCAGAAAGTCGCCACGATTTCCGGCACCGATGCCAAAACCTGGCTGCTCTCGCAGGCTGACTTCCTGGTGAAGCTCGCCGGACGTAAGCTCTGGAGCGATCAGGACGTCACCACTGCCGCCGCGCTGCTGAAAAGCGCCGATGCAAGCCTGGCGGACATGAACGACCCAAGCCTCATTACCGCCCGTCGCGCGATTACCGAAGACATCGCCAGCCTCTCCGCCGTTTCGCAGGTGGATTACGACGGCATTATCCTTAAAGTGAATCAGCTGTCGAATCAGATTGATAACCTGCAGCTGGCGGATAACAACGACGACGACTCCCCGATGGATTCCGACGGTACGGAGCTTTCCAGCTCGCTGAGCGAATGGCGCATAAACCTGCAGAAAAGCTGGCAGAACTTTATGGACAGCTTTATCACTATCCGCCGTCGCGACGAAACGGCCGTACCGCTGCTCGCGCCGAACCAGGACATCTATCTGCGCGAGAACATTCGTTCCCGTCTGCTGGTGGCGGCCCAGGCCGTGCCACGTCATCAGGAAGAGACCTATAAACAGGCGCTGGATAACGTCTCAACGTGGGTACGCGCTTACTACAACACCGATGATGCGACGACCACCGCCTTCCTCGAAGACATTGATAAGCTGAGCCAG
This sequence comes from Enterobacter sp. SST3, assembly GCF_000286655.1. Lineage (NCBI taxonomy): Bacteria > Pseudomonadati > Pseudomonadota > Gammaproteobacteria > Enterobacterales > Enterobacteriaceae > Enterobacter > Enterobacter sp. SST3. Next base: position 45,099 of record NZ_ALNS01000018.1, read on the forward strand.
CAGAACATCACCATGAACGTGCCGGACAAGCTGACCAGCCAGCCGATTCTGGAGAAACTGATGCAGACGCGCGTGCGTAACCTGCTGGCGCAGCCGGGCGTGCCGGCTGAGCAGACGAGCGGAGCGGCACCTGCTCCGGCTCCTGCGCCTGAAAGCGCACCGCAGGGAGAGTAACGATGCTAAAAGTCCTCTTACTCTTTATCCTGCTGATCGCCGGGATCGTCCTGGGACCTATGCTTGCGGGTCATCAGGGTTATGTCCTGATCCAGACCGATAACTACAACATTGAAACCAGCGTAACGGGTCTGACGATCATTCTTATCCTCGGCGTGGTGGTGCTTTTTGCGATCGAGTGGATCCTGCGCCGTATTTTCCGTACCGGTGCCCATACCCGCGGCTGGTTCGTTGGCCGTAAGCGCCGCCGCGCCCGTAAACAGACCGAGCAGGCGCTGCTTAAGCTCGCAGAGGGTGACTATCAGCAGGTTGAAAAGCTGATGTCGAAAAACGCCGACCATGCCGAACAGCCGGTGGTGAACTATCTGCTGGCGGCCGAAGCGGCGCAGCAGCGCGGTGACGAAGCCCGCGCTAATCAGCACCTGGAGCGAGCGGCTGAGCTGGCTCACGGCGACCCGATTCCGGTGGAAATCACGCGCGTTCGTCTGCAGCTGGCACGCAATGAGAATCACGCGGCTCGCCACGGCATCGACCGTCTGCTGGAAGTCGCGCCGCGTCATCCGGAAGTGCTGCGTCTTGCCGAGCAGGCCTATATTCGTACCGGCGCCTGGGGCTCACTGCTGGACATCATTCCGTCGATGGCGAAGGCCGAGGTGGGCGACGATGAACATCGTGATGAGCTTCAGCGTCTGGCGTGGATTGGCCTGATGGATCAGGCGCGCGCAGACCTGGGCAGCGACGGTCTGAAAACGTGGTGGAAGAATCAGAGCCGTAAAACGCGTCAGCAGGTTCCTCTGCAGGTGGCGATGGCGGAACACCTCATCGAGTGTGACGATCACGACACGGCTCAGGAGATCCTCCTCGACGGTCTGAAGCGTCAGTACGACGATCGTCTGGTGATGGTGATCCCGCGCCTGAAAACCAACAATCCTGAGCAAATCGAAAAAGTGCTGCGTCAGCAGATTAAAACCGTCGGCGATCGACCGCTGCTGTGGAGCACGCTCGGCCAGTCGTTGATGAAGCACGGCGAATGGCAGGAGGCGAGCCTCGCCTTCCGTGCAGCGCTGAAGCAGCGTCCGGACGCCTTCGACTACGCCTGGCTTGCCGATACGCTGGACAAGCAGCATAAGCCGGAAGAGGCCGCCGCCATGCGCCGTGACGGGCTGTTGCTGACCCTGCAAAACAACGGTACCCAGCAATAAACAAAAAGGAGGCCAGACGGTCTCCTTTTTTTATCGCCTTTCTGCTGCTACATTCTTTACACCTGCATCCGCAAACGAGCCCGCCAATGTAACGATCTCTTTTCATTAACTTTTTCTCACACACGCGCACATTCTGCAGCGTGGATTAAATCGTTTTTGAAAGGAAATCGTCATGAATTCGCTTCTGTATGCGCTGATTGAAGCGCTGCGCTGCCACCGCTGGCTGCGCCTCCTTGCTTGTGCTTTTATCTTTTCTTCGCTGGGGAATGGCTTAACCCAGGTCGTGGTCTTCGGCTTGCTGTTAGCATGGTCAGCCCCGCCCGCACTGCTCACCCTCGCTTTTCTTTTCGCTACGGTGCCGGGGTTTATCGGGAGTACGATCGGCGAAAAGCTGTGCTCCCGATGTTCTCCGATCGCCCTGCTGATACTGACCGAGGCGCTGGGATTGCTCGCCCTGCTCTTTCCCCTGGTTGGTGTGAGTTATCACAGCGTTACCGCGTTACTCGCCGTGCAATCCACCGAAGCGCTGCTCAGCGGGATGAGCTGGCCCGCGCTGACGTTGCTCTTCAAGCGCGGTCTCAGCGAAGCGGAGCTGCCTGCTGCGACCTGTCTGGAAAATGTGATTTTTGCTTCTCAGGTTTTGCTGGGGACCGGCCTGGGCGTGATGCTGTTTCAGAAGATATCCGTATTTACCCTTCTGGCCATTGATGCCGCCAGCTTTCTCGGGTCACTGCTCATGCTATGGCTGGCTGGACGCCGGTTTTCAGCGCCATCACTCCCGTCCCTCGAGGAAGAGGAAGCCCCTGCGCCATTACGCTGGCGGACGTTGACCGTTCGGCAGAAACGCAGTCTGCTCATCCTGCCAGCGCTGGCGGCCGTCGGCTCGCCGGCCATGGCACTGCTTCCGGCACTGGCACAGCAAATCCATCCTCAGGATGCGGCGGGCCTTGCTCTGCCGCTGCTTTTCGCCAGGAGCCTGGGACAGCTTTGCGGCCCCATGTTGCTAAAAAAAGAGAGCCTGACGCGCTTTGCCGCTCGCACGCCACGCATCATCGTTTGTCTTGGCATCTTTCTGGCCGCTTATGGAACGCTACCGTTGTTGTCCGGGTGGATGGCATGTGCGCTGGGGATGATCTTTATCGCGCATCTGGCTTCGAATGTTCTGTTCGCGGCCGGGACGTTTAGCGTTCTCAGTAGTTTTCATATTACGCAAACCGCTTCGGCCAGTGGTAAAGCCTGGCGCTGGCAAACGCTCAGCGCCTCTCTCTTCACCGGCATCGCAGCGGCAGTGGCTGCCGGGTTTGGCTCAGTAGCCGCACTCTATGCTGTCTCGTCAGCGGCCCTGGTGATGGTTGCCCTGATCGTGCGCCGGTATCGGGAATAAGGCATAAAAAAACGCCTGCTATAAAAGCAGGCGTTAAAACAGGTCTGTAAGACAACATATTTGGTGCTTCACTCAACGTTATGTCCATGGTGTCTGATGAGGCCGAAGCGACATCTGTCAGTGGACGATAAGCACCGTAAATGGCTCTGCGTCATTCCGGAGTTTATGAGGCACGAAGGCGAACATAAGAGATGGAATGAGCATCTACACGCATATTATTGCACGTAACGTGCCAACATGACACGCAGAACTTTTACATGACGCAACATTTTAAGATAAAAGGAAATTATGCTGTTAAGCGTCGTCTTAATCGCTACAACATATCGGTCAACGCAGAAATATGTCGCCAGGAGGAGACAGCAAAACCTATGGATAGTAAATATGTTTATTTTCAATGCATTATATGTCGCTGAATCGCGACAATGAAACAGGGCGCTGTCGGGGAATCACTACAGGGGTGAAAAGTGGCACAAAACAAAAAACCCCGCCGAAGCGGGGTTCAAAATTGGTCGGCGAGAGAGGATTCGAACCTCCGACCCACTGGTCCCAAACCAGTTGCGCTACCAAGCTGCGCTACTCGCCGATGTACTGCTTTTTGAATTTTTAGTTCAATTCATTTAAAAAGTCGTGGTGCGAGGGGGGGGACTCGAACCCCCACATCCTAAGGACACTAACACCTGAAGCTAGCGCGTCTACCAATTCCGCCACCTTCGCAATTCACAACTCTTTCAATAATGGGGTGGCTAATGGGATTCGAACCCACGACAACTGGAATCACAATCCAGGGCTCTACCAACTGAGCTATAGCCACCACTGTATTCTTTCACGCGGTACTGACTACTTCTCAGACCACCGCAGCTCTAGCGCCGGGACTAAAATGGCGCGCCCGACAGGATTCGAACCTGAGACCTCTGCCTCCGGAGGGCAGCGCTCTATCCAGCTGAGCTACGGGCGCTTAGCGCCGTTGCGGGGCTGGATATTACGTACCTCCGTCCCCGCTGTCTAGTGCTTTTTTGAAAAAAATGCGCGTTTGGTTATCGTTTGCACATTTTGCCGCTTATTCCTCCACTTTCTGCGTGGTGGCACGGCGACCGAGACCAAAAAGCTTATAGGCAGCCGTTACAGCGGCCAGGAAGATCATCCCGACAAACAGCGACATGCGGGTATCTTCATTAAAGTACATTCCGATTAATACGCAAATCAGGAACGCCATCGTTAAATAGTTCGCATACGGGAACAGAATTGAACGGAACGGATGGCTTTCAATCGCCTTTTTATGCGCATGACGGAAACGCAGCTGGCTGATGAGGATAACAAACCACGGCACCATGCCCGGCAGGACGCTGGCGCTGTAGACGTAAACGAACACCCGCTGCGGATTGGGAATGATGTAATTCAGGCAAGAACCAATCAGCAGGATCGCAATCGAAACCGCCACGCCCGCCACCGGCACGCCAGCACGTGACACTTTGCTCATCGCCGCAGGCAGCTGGTTATTCTTCGAGAGCGCATAGAGCATACGCCCACAGCTGTACATCCCGCTGTTACAGCCTGACAGCGCGGCCGTCAGGACCACAAAGTTAATGATGCCCGCCGCCGCCGTGATACCAATTTTGGCAAAGGTTAAAACAAACGGGCTACCCGTCGTGCCAATTTCGTTCCACGGGAAGATGGTTACGATAACGAAGATCGCGCCCACATAGAAAATCAGGATGCGCCACAGCACTTTGCCCACCGCGCTACGCAGCGTGACCTGAGGATTTTTCGCTTCACCGGCAGTAATACCGATCAGCTCCACGCCCTGATACGAAGCCACAACGATACACAGCGCCGTCAGGAAACCCTTCCAGCCGCCGGCAAAGAAGCCGCCGTTTTCGGTCAGGTTACCGAAACCGATAGCGTGTCCACCGTTGCCAAAGCCGAAGAAAATCACGCCCAGGCCGACAACAATCATCACGATGATGGTGGTGACTTTAATCATCGCGAACCAGAACTCGATCTCACCATAAAGACGCACGGCGGCCAGGTTTGCCAGCGCCACCAGCCCCACGGCAATAAGCGCGGGTATCCACTGGGCCATGTCCGGGAACCAGAACTGGACGTAGACCCCTATCGCGGTGATCTCGGAGATGCCCACCGCCATCCACATGAACCAGTATGACCAGGCTGTCAGGTAGCCGAAAAAGGGGCTCATATACCGGTGCGCGTAAACGGCGAAGGAGCCGGTTACCGGCTCCAGGAAGAGCATTTCGCCCATGGAACGCATGATGAAGAAAACAAACAGCCCGGCAATAATGTACGCCAGTAATACGGAAGGGCCTGCCCACTTGAGCGTGCTTGCGGAGCCCATAAACAGGCCCACGCCGATAGTGCCGCCCAGCGCTATCAGTTCAATATGACGAGCTTCCAGCCCACGCTGTAGCTCCGGTTTTTTCTCTGCCATAGATCCTCGATTGTGTTTGCTGTTTCCCGACTTAAGACCGGGTATTGTTTTTTAGGGGGACTAAAATACGGAGCGAATGGTTTCTTAAAATGTGCCAAATGGCAAACGATGCATAAAAAAAATGAATGCATTGCACAGATTATCAGCAGTTTTGCAGGCGAGTTGCAGCGCGAATAGCATATCGCGCTACATTTTGATTACATTTTCCCGGTGTAATGCCAGGCGAGGTAGCGAAGCAGACGGATCTGTCGTTTAATGCGTGTCGGTTGCGATAGCAGGCGATACAGCCACTCCAGCCCCAGATGTTGCCAGACCGCTGGCGCACGCTTGACGTGGCCGGTAAAGACGTCATATGTGCCGCCAACGCCCATGTAGAGGGCATCCGGGCAGACCAGACGACAGTCACGCATCAGGATCTCCTGGCGCGGGGACCCCATCGCCACGGTGACAATCTTCGCCCCGCTGTCACGAACGCGCTCAAACAGCGCCTGCCGATCTTCCGGTTTGAAGTAACCATCCTGGCTGCCGACAATATTAACATTCCATTGACGACGCAGTTTCTCTTCCGTCTGGGCCAGTATCTCCGGCTTCCCGCCAATCAGGAACACGGGCGTGCCCTGCGCGCCTGCACGGGCCATAAGCTGCTCCCAGAGATCGGCACCCGCCACGCGGGAAACATTAGCGTCAGGATACTTTTTACGGATAGAGCGAACCACGCTGATCCCGTCCGCGTATTTAAATTCGGCCGCGTCTATCAGGCTTTTGACTTCCGCGTTATCCTCAACCGCCAGCATCTTTTCCGCGTTGATGGCCACCAGCGTACCGGATTTCATCTGGCCGTCGGCGAACAGAAAATCCAGCGCGTGCTGCATGTCGCGCCAGCCAATCAGCTGCAGACCACGTAGCGCATAGCGCGGTGCAGAAATTCTATCAGTCATTACTATCCTTACTCAGACTTGCGACAGCGTTGTGCTGCCCTGCCGCTCGCGCCTGTGCACAAGCCCGGCGCTGTCAAACAGCCAGTACAACAGCTTGGCCAGTAACAGGCAGATGCCGAAAACGACCATGAAGAACACCACGCGCGAAACGAACGAGTCCAGACCTTCGCGCGCCAGAACGATCATATTGAAAATGGCACCAAAGCAGAAACTGTGCAAAATGGCCGCTTTATAGCGGTTGGTCTCTTCATTGCCACGCAGGTAAAGCCAGTCGAACCACTTGATAATCAACCCCACGGCAACCGCACCGGGCAGAATGAACCATGCCCCGCCCATCACCACCAGGGAACCGAGCAGCGTAGGTGAAATTGCCAGACCGGAATGGTTGTTCAGCACTTCCCAGGTGAAGTAATTCGCCGTATTCAGCACCACGCCAGGACGGTCCGGCCATAGCCAGGAAGGAATAAAGACGTAGAAGTCGCGAACAATCGGCGCCAGCCCCTGGAAATCAATCTTGTCGTAATTTTGCAGCAGCAGTGCCAGGTTTTCCCATGGCGAGAAGGTATCGCGCGTGAGGTAAAGGAACGTATAAAACGCCTCATCACCCGCCACGTTCATCCCGTAGCGCTTCAGCGCCAGCCAGAACATCCCCACAATGCCAAACACGCCTGCTGCAACCAGCATCCAGAGCGAGATCCAGCCGCGGATAATGCCGATAAACAGGAAGATCGCGAAGGCGATGATGATGTTCGCGCGCGTACCGCCCACAATCATGTAGGTCAGGATGCCAAATGCGACGGTACTGACCAGGAAGAACAGCCACGCTTTGCTGTCCTGGCGCAGGAAGAAGATCACCAGCATCGCCGGGATGAAGAAGTAGAAGAAACGCTTAAGCGCCACGCCCGAGACTTCTGCCGAAAAAATCTGGCTGTAGGAGTGGAGTTTAAAAAGCAGGAAGCCGTTATGCATGAAGAAGATGCCAACGCTGACCAGGGCGATAGTCATCAGCATCACCCATGTCAGGTGGGTTTCCACCCGATTCATGGTAAAGAGCGCCCGGCGTGGGGCTGCAGCCTGCGCTGAACGCAGACGCGTTTTATAGGTGACGTAGTAGACCGCATAGAAGCAGGTCGCCGCCAGAAGCGCCTGGAGCAGAATGTCCGGCGGCGCGACGCTCACGTCAAAACGGAAGACCAGTATGCTGGTCAACGGGAAGCCGAAAAAGAACGTCAGCAGAAACAGTAACGAGAAGAAGACGTTAAAGTTGAAGCGCACGCGCCGGAATTCAAACCAGGTGAGCGTGGCGATGAACAGGCTGCTCAGAAGCCAGACAACCAGTAAGCCGCTGAATTGCAACTGACTCATGCTTTGTCTCCTGCAGCGATACGCAGCGCGCGGTGCCACGGCGTGAGATAATTCGGGCTGAAAAAATCGATGCTGTTTTTATCCACCAGCGTGAGCTGACGTTGAGCTTCACGTACCACCTCGACATTCAGCGTGTCTGAGGTAAACAGCACCGGAATATGCTGCTCGGCCATGTCCTGCCAGAACGGGTTGTCGCGGTTGAGCACGCACGGTACACCTGCCTGAATCAGCAGGCACAGCGTGCCAATCCCCTGCTGCCGGGCAAAGATGAAATAACCGAGATCGCATTTTCTCAGCAGCGCAAGATAGTCATCAAATTCCAGCTTATCGCTGAGGATGTGCAGATTTTCAGCGCTAAACAGCGCCAGCCCCTGCTGACGAACCTCGTCGATATAGGCGCTGTTGTTGGCGGGATAGCCCATCGGCACCACCACGTTCACTGTGTCGCCAAACTGCTGATGCACCGCCCTGAGCGCCGCGACATGTTCGTTACTGCGATCGCCGGAATTCCCCACCAGAATCGTCAGCTTGCCTTCTCGCACCGCGTCATTCGCCATGGCGTTCAGCGCCGGATCCATGCGGGTGGGGAAATAGAGCAACTCGCCGCGCACGTTCGGGTGCTGTTTAGCAAAATAGTTGAGATCGCCGCGGGTAGCAAAAACGCAGCCTACGCGCCCCTGAGCCATGCGGCGCAGGGGATAAAAAAGACGGAATTTCCAGCCGCGGGAGACTTCATAAAGATCGGCTCCCCAGATATGCCAGCTGCACTGGGAGGGTTTAATCCCTCCGCTGAGAAGCGCCAGCCACAGGCCGGTATTGAACTGCCCGTGGAAAAAGAAACGTTGCTTACGATCCGCTTTGGCTTTGGCAACCACCGCCTTCGCCAGTGAGGCCTTATCCGGCCAGAAGCGAATCGTCAGTGCCGGAAACGCCTCGCTCAGGCCCTTATCCTGACCTGCAACCATAAACTCACGCGCATCAGGATCGCCCGATGCCAGCTCGTCGTTGAAGAACCGCAAAACGGTCTGGTTATGGTGTGGGATATCCGATCCCAGGATGTGAATCAGTGCAGTCATGCGCGTTTACGCCACAATAAAAATACACCGCAACAGGCGGCGAAATAAACGATATAGGTTGCCATGTAGGCCTGGGCCGCCCCCAGCGCACCGTGCGTGGGGATCAGCCAGTGTGAAAATGCCGTCAGTAAAACAAACTGGCTAATTTCCGCCAGGATATAGAGCCGAAGGGACGCTTTCGCGATCACCAGATAGCCGAAAACGTAAGCCCCCACTTTCAGTACATCACCCACCAGCTGCCAGGCAAAGAGATCGCGCATGGCGGTGAACTTCGCCGAGAACAGCAGCCAGATGGCGACATCGCGCAATAACCAGACGGTAAAGCTGGCAGCCGCGACGGCCGGCAATACAAAGCGCAGCGATCGGAAAATCTCGCGCGTTATGTCCTGTCTGGACGTCAGACGCGACAGGGTTGGCAGCAGGTAAACGCTAAAGGAAGCCGTAATAAACTGAAGATAGGCATCGGAAATACTGCTTACGCCCTGCCAGATCCCGACCTCATCCCAGCTATAGTGCGCCGCCAGCAGGTTTCGCATCATCACGTAGGCCACCGGCAGCGTGACGGAGGTGATGAGCGCCATCAGGGTAAATTTACCCAGTTGGCTGGCAAGCATCGAGTCCCATTGCGGTTTCAGGTAGCTCAGCGGAATGACGCCCCGACGCATCAGCATAAATGCCGCAGGCACAACCACCAGCGCCGGAACCAGCGCCAGCCCCAGCAGTGCGCCTTCATAGCCACCCAGGCGATAGCAGAAATAATAGGCAATCACGCCGATGACGCTGCCCAGGATCAACGCAAGCGCGTTCCCGGCAGCATCACGAAACCCTTTCATCAGCGCCAGCAGCAGGTTAGCCCAGGCAATCCCCATCTGAACCAATGCGACCAGACGCACCAGCCCCTGATAGTGGGTGTGACCGAATAATCCCTGGCTGATGGGCGCCGCCGCCAGCAGAAAGATAATCGCCATCAGGGTCGAAAAACCCGTGACCATCGCCGACGAGGTGCCCACCACCCTGCGGAGCTGGGCCGCATCATCATGATACTGCGCAACGTATTTGGTGACGCCGTTGAAGATACCGGCACCAGCCAGCACGCCAAGGACGGTGACAAGCTGACGGAAATTACCCGCCAGCCCCACTCCTGACGGGCCAAATGAGACGGCCAGGAGCTTGACGACCAACAGCCCGGCCCCAATTTTTACAAGCGTGGACGCGGCGGTCCACACCGATGCTTTTGCCAGTGACATATCAGCCGAAATAACTCAGGAGGGTATTAATCACCGTACGCTGGTTAACTGGCGCGAGGTTGTAGAACAGTGGCAGACGAAGCAACCGCTCACTTTCTTTGGTGGTGTAACGGTCTTCACCCGCGAACGTTCCAAACGCTTCGCCCGCCGGACTGGAGTGCAGCGGGATATAGTGGAACACCGCCATAATTTCGGCTTCTTTCAGCCAGGCGATGAGCTCGCTGCGGTCGTCGTTATCGCGCAGCTTGATGTAGAACATGTGCGCGTTGTGGACGCAATCCGCCGGAATCGTTGGCAGCGCAATACGCCCGGCTTTTGCCAGAGGTTCCAGCGCATCGTAATAGGTTTGCCACAGGGAGAGACGCTGCAGGTTGATGCGATCCGCGGCTTCCAGCTGCGCCCACAGGTACGCGGCCTGCAGATCCGCCATCAGATAGCTGGAGCCAATATCGCGCCAGGTGTATTTGTCTACCTGGCCGCGGAAGAACTGGCTGCGGTTGGTGCCTTTTTCGCGGATCACTTCCGCACGCTCCACGAGCGCCCGGTCGTTAATCAGCGTCGCGCCACCCTCTCCGCCTGCCGTGTAGTTTTTGGTTTCGTGGAAGCTAAAGCAGCCGATGTGGCCGATGGTGCCCAGCGCGCGTCCCTTGTAGGTCGACATCACGCCCTGCGCGGCATCTTCCACCACAAACAGGTTATGTTTTTTGGCGATGGCCATGATGGTGTCCATTTCACAGGCCACACCTGCGTAGTGAACCGGCACGATCGCGCGCGTTTTGTCGGTGATCGCCGCTTCAATCAGCGTCTCATCAATGTTCATGGTATCCGGGCGGATATCCACAAAGACGATTTTCGCCCCGCGCAGGACAAACGCATTCGCCGTGGAAACGAAGGTGTAGCTCGGCATGATCACTTCATCGCCGGGCTGGATATCCAGCAGCAGTGCGGCCATTTCCAGCGATGCCGTACAGGACGGGGTCAGCAGTACTTTGGCGCTGCGAAAACGCTGTTCCATCCACTGCTGACAGCGACGGGTGAAACCGCCGTCACCGCAGAGTTTGCCGCTGCCCATGGCAGACTGCATATAGTCGAGTTCCGTTCCGACGACGGGTGGTGCGTTAAATGGAATCATCTTGTCACCTGTATAACCAGTAGGCGGTGGCGTCGATGTTGGCACCACTCGCAATATAACGTTTAAGCGCGGCGGTGTTGCCCACCTGGGTCGCCACCCGCAGCGTCTCAACCTGCTGCTGCTGCGCCCAGTGCAGCGCCGCCTGCATAAGTTTCTCACCCATGCCGCGCCCGGCTAATAAGCCAATACGCGCCTCGCGCACGTTGAGCTTGCGAAGCGAGACGAACCCCTGGGGTTGACCGTCCCCTGCGCGTAAAACCAGGCAGACGTGGTCAAAGGTGCCTTTAACCGCATTCTCTATCCACTGGGCATAGAAACGGCCGCTATCGTCAGGTGCGTACCAGGGCGTACGAAAGCGACTCTGCGCAAACGCCTGAGCCGCCATCTGACGCAGCACGGGAATATCCTGTTCGGTTGCGATTTCAGCGCCGGGTGCATCATGCCGGGTGAGGGTTATGGAAAGGTCTGCCTCACCTTCCACCAGCTGAAAACCGCGTTGCTGGAGCGCATCAAGCAGGTCGGTACGGTCCGCCGGGATCTTCGCCTGAATCCGTTGCCAGGCGATGAAATCCGATTCAGCCAGTACCGGCGCATCATCGCGCAGACGCACAATGGCCGACGGCAGGCCGAAAAAGGCACTCTCCCACTGCAGGGGCTCAAGTACCCCGTTCAGGCTGTTCAACGCCAGACACCTTTGGTATCAACCACATAATTCTGACGCACCGCATCACCGGACGTCGCTTTAAACGCTTTATGATCCACCAGCAGCACCAGCACGTCCGCCGTCGCCAGCGCCTCATCCAGCGCAGCCAGCGTGCAGTGCCCCGCCAGTTTTGCCGGCAACTCATGGATATTCGGCTCAACCACCAGCGTTTCACCCTTGTGCCATTCGGCAATCATCTGAGCAATTTCCATTGCCGGGCTTTCGCGCAGGTCGTCAATGTTGGGTTTGAATGCCAGACCAAAGCAGGCAATTTTCAGCTCGCTGGCGCGCTTTCCGCTCTCTGCCAGACAATCCGCTACCGTGGTTTTGACCTGATTGAGCACCCAGTGAGGTTTGCTGTCGTTCACTTCACGCGCGGTGCGAATCAGGCGCGCCTGCGCCGGATTCTGAGCCACAATAAACCACGGATCGACGGCGATGCAGTGTCCACCCACGCCCGGGCCTGGCTGGAGAATGTTTACACGCGGATGGCGATTCGCCAGGCTAATCAACTCCCAGACGTTAATCCCCTGATCGGCGCAAATCAGCGACAGTTCGTTCGCAAAGGCGATATTAACGTCACGGAAGCTGTTTTCCGTCAGCTTGCACATCTCGGCGGTGCGGGAGTTTGTCACCACACACTCGCCTTCCAGGAAAATCTTGTACAGCGCGCTGGCACGCTCGGAACAGACGGGCGTCATACCGCCAATGACGCGGTCGTTTTTAATCAGTTCGACCATGACCTGGCCCGGGAGGACGCGCTCCGGGCAGTAGGCGATGTTGATATCCGCCTGCTCCCCCGCCTGTTGCGGGAAGCTTAAATCAGGGCGCGCGTCGGCCAGCCACTGCGCCATCTGCTCGGTAGCACCGACCGGAGAGGTTGATTCCAGGATCACCAGCGCCCCTTTCTTCAGCACAGGGGCAATGGACTTTGCCGCCGCCTCGACGTAGACCATGTCGGGCTCGTGGTCGCCTTTAAAGGGCGTTGGAACAGCAATCAGGTAGGCATCCGCTTCAACCGGCGTGGTACTGGCGCGCAGGAAGCCGCCCTCCACCGCCTCTTTCACTACGCGATCCAAATCGGGCTCGACAATATGAATCTCGCCACGGTTAATGGTTTCCACCGCACGGGCGTTGATATCCACACCGACAACCTGTTTCTGACGAGAGGCAAACGCCGCCGCGGTGGGCAAGCCAATGTAGCCAAGACCAATGACAGAGATGGTAGTAAAACTCATAGCGATACCCGATTGTGTTTAAGTGCATGCAAAATACGGCCACAAGCCTGCCCGTCTCCATACGGATTATGGGCCCGGCTCATCGCCTGATACGTTTCGTCGTCATGCAGAAGGCGCGTGACCTCTTCGACGATGAGTTCCGCGTTGGTGCCGACCAGACGCACCGTACCGGCTTTGACCGCTTCCGGACGTTCGGTGGTTTCACGCATCACCAGCACCGGTTTGCCAAGAGAAGGCGCTTCTTCCTGAATGCCGCCGGAATCGGTAAGGATCAGCCAGGCATGGTTCATCAGCCAGACAAACGGCAGATAGTCCTGAGGTTCAATCAGAAGGACATTCTCGATATGACCCAGGATGCGGTTAACCGGCTCGCTGACATTAGGATTAAGATGGACCGGATAGACAATCTGCACGTCGTCGTTCTGCGCCGCGATTTCAGCCAGCGCGTGACAGATTTGCTCAAAACCCCGGCCAAAGCTTTCGCGACGGTGGCCGGTGACCAGAATGGTTTTTTTGCCGTTGTGCAGGAATGGATAGCGGGCAGCGAGTTCGTTCTTAAGCTCGTGGTTTGCCAGGACCCGGTCACGTACCCAAATTAACGCATCGATGACCGTATTGCCGGTCACAAAGATCTTGTTATCGGCGATATTTTCACGCAGCAGGTTCTGACGCGAGTTTTCCGTTGGGGCAAAGTGGTACATCGCCAAATGGCCGGTAAGCGTGCGGTTGGCCTCCTCCGGCCACGGCGAATAGAGATTGCCGGTACGCAGACCCGCCTCAACATGCCCCACGGGAATTCGCTGGTAAAACGCGGCCAGGCTGGTCGCCACGGTCGTGGTAGTGTCGCCGTGTACCAGCACCACGTCAGGCTTGAATGACTCCAGGATAGGCTTCAGCTCTTGCAGAATGCGACAGGTTATCTCCGTCAATCCTTGCCCCGGTTTCATAATATTGAGGTCGTAATCCGGGACGATGGAAAAGAGCGTTAACACCTGATCGAGCATCTCACGGTGCTGGGCCGTGACGCACACTTTCGCTTCAATATCAGGATCGCTGGCCAGCGCATGAACCAGAGGTGCCATCTTAATGGCCTCCGGCCTGGTGCCAAATACGGTTAGTACTTTCACATCGATTCTCTTCGATTAGGCGATGAAGGCCGCAGCCTTCATCGTAGACGGCATTCTTAGTTTGTGCGACGACGCGTTAACGCCACGCCAGCGCCCGTCAGTGCGCCTACAATCCCCCACATGATCATCAGGAATGCACGACGCGGACTATCGCGTTTTACAGGTTCTTCAGGCGTTCGCAAATAACGATAGGTCTGAAAACGCGGGTCCAGAGATGGACCGACATTAAGCGTATTGAGCATCGCGCGATTTTGATCGTAATCGAGGTCAAAATCAGGACCGACGGCCTGAAGGTTTTCCAGACGTGCCTGCAACATGGGGCGGCCAAGGAGGAACATCTCTGAATCAGGCAGTTCATCAGCCGGCACGTCCGTTTCAGTACGGGAAATATTGTGCTGTTCCGCAATTTTCAGCGCCTGCTCAATATTGTGTACACGGCGAGCGAAAATCGCTTTAGCCACCTCTTCCTGACGTTTCACCTGCGCTTTCATCTGGATGGTGCGAGCCGACCAGGCGCCTTTAAGCTCTTCGTTAAGATGGCTTGCGGCACGCTGGCTGGCAAACGCGACATACTGACGCAGCAGGTTGTTGGCGTCCGGCGCGGTTTCTGCAATCAGCTTGACGCTGTCATTCACATTACGCAGCGCGTCGCCCGGCATAAATTGAATATTGTTAATCAGATCGTCCAGCAGAGCGGCATCGGCTTTGGTGTTATCAACCCGACGCTGCTTGTAGTAATCCGTCTGGGACCAGAAGTCGCGGCGCGTATCCCACGAAGCCAGTTGCATCACAAACTCTTTATAGGCCTCATCCATAACGGAGACCTGATCCGGCGTGGCGAGGTTAGCTTTGATATCCAGGTTTCGCAGGAATTGCTGTTGGGAATAGAACCCCCCAAGCATGTTAACCGTTGGTTTGTCAGTGATTGCCGTGGCGCTCCACTCTTGTTTTGCAAAGAACGTATAGGCCAGCGCTAACAGTGCAAACCCCAGCGCGATCCCCGCAATCCAAAGTTTGCCTGCCCATAACACGCGAAACAAACCCCGAATATCCAGTTCATTCTCAGTTACCACTGATTTCGCTCCCGCCAACGGTTGAGTCATCATAGTCCCGGTTTTACTTAGTTAATGTTGTGTTTTTGCCACTGTTACGACGCATCCTGCGTTTAATACGTTTAATGAACCGCGCTACTTTCCATGCGCGCTTAATGCAGTAGCCGTAAAGGAAAAACGCTAGCAAAAATAATGCCAACATAACCCATTCTGGCACAAAATGAGCATACTCCGCGGCAACACCCACTCCCGCAAGGATGGCGGCCGCCACGGTTATCAAAACAAATGCCTGCCGGGAGGTGAATCCAGCGCGCATGATCAAATGATGAATATGCTGTCGGTCGGCTGAGAAGGGACTCATTCCTTTGCGCAAGCGGCGATACATAATCGCAACCATATCCATTAACGGGATTGCGATAATCCACAACGCGGTGACAGGGCTGATAGGATGGACTTGCCCCTGAGTCGTTTCCAGCAAAATCCAGATGACGGTAAACCCAATGAGTGTGCTGCCCGCATCACCCATAAAGACTTTATAGCGACGCCCCAGCGCACCGAGGTTTAACAGGATATAAGGCAGGATGGCGGCAATCATGGCGAAGCACCACATAGCAAGACTATATTGACCGTCAAACCACAAAATAAAACCGATCGCGGCAAACGAGACGCAGGAGAGTCCCCCCAGCAAGCCATCAATACCATCGACCATGTTGAAGGCATTTATAGCAACCCATACGGCGAAAAGCGTCAGAAAATAGCCGAACGGGCCGAGCACCATCTCCCACGAGCCAAAAATATAGCCCAGGCTACTCAAGTAGAGTTTTGCTGAGACCATCATGGCAATGCCAACTGCCGCCTGCACAAAGGCGCGGATTTTAACGCTGATGTCATAACGATCGTCAAGCGCGCCGACGATGACCAGTACCGTTGAACACATCAGATATAATTTGACATGTGGGACATAGTAGTTAGCAATTGCGAAGGCATAGCAAATGCCGGCAAAAACGGAAATACCACCCACCAGGGGGATCATGCCCTGATGACGCTTCCGGAAGTTGGGTTTATCCACTAACCCCACGTATTTCGCCACCTTACGCGCAATAAACAGAAAACAGGTGGTGAATAAAAAAATACTGGTTAGATCAGTAAACGTATCGAATAGGTTCACAATGGATTCTCAACAAATGTTAGTCTCGGAAGTATAACCACGAAGGCTCATAGCCCGAAGGTAAAAGTAAACTTCTTGTGACCTCATTTGTATATTATTCAAGCTATTAATGTTTTTACTCTACGAATCGTCTTATTGTCGCACCTACACATCAAAATTGGGAGTAGGTGGTACTAGCGTATAGTCCATAAAAGAAAAACGCCACGTAAAAACGTGGCGTTCGCTGGCTTTATTTGCGTTACGAGCGTTTCATCATGTCGAAGAAATCGTCGTTGGTTTTGGTCATTGCCAGTTTGTTAATGAGGAACTCCATCGCGTCGATTTCACCCATTGGATGAATGATTTTGCGCAGGATCCACATTTTCTGCAGCTCTTCCTGGGTGGTGAGCAGCTCTTCTTTACGGGTACCGGAACGGTTGTAGTCGATAGCCGGGAAGACGCGTTTTTCAGCGATCTTACGAGAGAGGTGCAGTTCCATGTTGCCTGTCCCTTTAAACTCTTCGTAGATAACTTCGTCCATCTTAGAGCCGGTATCGATCAGCGCGGTCGCGATGATGGTCAGGCTGCCGCCCTCTTCGACGTTACGTGCAGCACCGAAGAAACGTTTTGGACGATGCAGGGCGTTAGCATCCACACCACCGGTCAGGACTTTACCAGACGCCGGGACCACGGTGTTGTAGGCACGCGCCAGACGGGTGATGGAGTCGAGCAGGATGATCACGTCTTTCTTGTGCTCAACCAGGCGTTTTGCCTTCTCGATAACCATTTCCGCAACCTGAACGTGGCGAGATGCTGGCTCGTCGAAGGTAGAAGCAACCACTTCACCTTTAACCAGACGCTGCATCTCGGTCACTTCTTCCGGACGTTCGTCAATCAGCAGCACCATCAGCACACAGTCAGGGTGGTTGTAAGCAATGCTCTGCGCGATGTTCTGCAGCAGCATGGTTTTACCCGCTTTTGGCGGCGCCACAATCAGACCACGCTGACCACGACCGATTGGTGAGGCCAGATCCAGAACGCGCGCGGTTAAGTCTTCGGTAGAACCGTTACCACGCTCCATGCGCAGGCGAGAGTTCGCGTGCAGCGGCGTTAAGTTCTCAAAGAGGATCTTATTGCGCGAGTTTTCTGGCTTATCGAAGTTAACTTCATTGACTTTCAACAGCGCAAAGTAGCGTTCACCCTCTTTAGGAGGACGAATCTTACCTGAAATGGTGTCACCAGTGCGGAGGTTGAAACGGCGGATTTGGCTGGGGGATACGTAGATGTCGTCAGGGCCGGCGAGGTAGGAGCTGTCTGCAGAGCGGAGGAAACCAAATCCGTCTTGCAATATCTCCAGCACACCGTCGCCAAAGATATCTTCGCCACTCTTAGCGTGCTGCTTCAGGATGGCGAAAATGATGTCCTGCTTGCGCATACGAGCCTGGTTTTCCAGCCCCATATTTTCGCCGAGAGTGATCAGCTCAGAAACCGGCGTATTCTTTAATTCGGTAAGATTCATAATGGTGTGGGTTCTTAAACTCGGGGTGATTCTCGAACTTAATGTTGTGAATGGTATGGCAGGGTCATCCATGCCTGTTTAGCGGCCATCAACTCATGTCTGTTCGCTGTCTGGTCACAGGGAAAGAACGCAGAACTGAAACGACAAGACGGATTGAGTGACAAGCCCGGAATTTAGCCACTTCACGCACTGTTCATGTTAACAACGGGAAGTATCGGGTAAAACAAGATTCAAACAACAAGATATGTTTAAAACGAAGTCATAGCTAACTTAGCACGACTTCAGCCGGGCGTCCAGAGTTCCGAATCATTTAGCCGGGGGCTCTGAACGCACAGCGGAGAAACCTTACGCCAGGTTAGCGTCGAGGAACTCTTTCAGTTGACCTTTGGACAGCGCGCCCACTTTGGTCGCCGCCACTTCGCCGTTTTTGAACAGCAGCAGGGTCGGAATACCACGGATACCGTATTTTGGTGCGGTGCCCGGGTTCTGGTCGATGTTCAGCTTGGCAACGGTCAGTTTGCCCTGATATTCGTCGGCGATCTCATCCAGAATCGGGGCGATCATTTTGCAAGGACCACACCATTCAGCCCAGAAATCGACGAGGATCAGCCCGTCAGCCTTAAGTACGTCCGTGTCAAAACTGTCGTCAGTCAGGTGAATAATTTTATCGCTCATATATAACTCCACAGGAATAAGCCTGGTACGTTGGTTTTGTCTCCACCAACGACGCGTTGATGTCGCATTAACCAACTAAAGGTTGACTTTATTTCACCGGATACGCTTTCGTAAAGCAATAGTAAGCTGATATTCTACCACACTATGAGCAAAACACATTTAACAGAACAGAAGTTTTCCGACTTCGCGCTGCACCCGAAGGTGATTGAAGCCCTTGAAAATAAAGGGTTTCATAACTGCACGCCCATTCAGGCCCTCGCGCTGCCGCTGACGCTGGCCGGTCGCGATGTTGCCGGGCAGGCGCAAACCGGTACCGGCAAAACGATGGCGTTTTTAACGTCAACGTTTCATTATTTACTTTCTCACCCAGCGATTGCAGACCGCAAAGTTAACCAGCCGCGCGCGCTAATTATGGCCCCGACGCGAGAACTGGCGGTACAGATCCACGCAGACGCTGAACCCCTGGCGCAGGCTACCGGCCTGAAGCTGGGCCTGGCCTATGGCGGCGACGGCTACGATAAGCAGCTGAAAGTGCTGGAAAGCGGTGTGGATATCCTGATCGGTACCACCGGCCGTCTTATTGATTACGCCAAACAGAACCACATTAACCTCGGTGCCATCCAGGTTGTGGTGCTCGATGAAGCTGACCGCATGTACGATCTGGGCTTCATTAAAGACATCCGCTGGCTGTTCCGCCGTATGCCTCCGGCCAACCAGCGCCTGAATATGCTGTTCTCTGCAACCCTCTCCTACCGCGTTCGCGAGCTGGCGTTCGAACAGATGAACAACGCTGAATACGTAGAAGTGGAACCGGAGCAGAAAACGGGTCACCGCATTAAAGAAGAGCTCTTCTATCCTTCTAATGAAGAGAAAATGCGCCTGCTGCAAACGCTGATTGAAGAAGAATGGCCAGATCGCGCCATCATCTTTGCGAACACCAAACACCGTTGTGAAGAAATCTGGGGCCACCTGGCTGCCGATGGTCACCGTGTTGGCCTGTTGACCGGCGACGTGGCGCAGAAAAAACGCCTGCGAATTCTCGAAGAGTTTACCCGCGGCGATCTCGATATTCTGGTCGCCACCGACGTGGCTGCACGTGGTTTACACATTCCGGCCGTAACGCACGTCTTTAACTACGATCTGCCAGACGACTGTGAAGACTACGTACACCGTATCGGTCGTACCGGTCGCGCGGGCGCAAGCGGTCACTCTATTAGCCTTGCGTGTGAAGAGTATGCGCTGAACCTTCCGGCCATTGAGACCTACATCGGTCACTCTATTCCGCAGAGCAAATACAATCCGGAAGCGCTGTTAAGCGAACTGCCGCCGCCTAAGCGTCTTACCCGCCCACGCTCCGGCAATGGTCCGCGTCGTTCAGGCGGCGCACCGCGTAATCGTCGTCGTTCAGGTTAAGAAAATATGCTCAGCTCCACCTCGCTTTATGCGGCAATTGATCTCGGTTCGAATAGTTTTCATATGCTGGTTGTGCGCGAGGTGGCGGGAAGCATACAAACGCTGACGCGCATTAAGCGCAAGGTCCGCCTCGCGGCGGGCCTGAGCAGCGACAATCACCTCTCGCCTGAAGCCATGGAACGTGGCTGGCAGTGCCTGCGACTCTTTGCCGAGCGTCTGCAGGATATCCCGCACGCCCAAATCACCGTTGTCGCCACTGCGACACTCCGCCTGGCGGTTAACGCCGTGGATTTTATTGCCAGAGCGCAGGAGATTCTCGGTTGCCCGGTTCAGGTTATCCGCGGTGAAGAAGAAGCTCGCTTGATTTATCAGGGTGTTGCACACACCACGGGGGGTGACGATCGCCGCCTGGTGGTGGATATCGGCGGAGCCAGTACCGAGCTGGTGACCGGCACCGGCGCGCAGGCTACGTCGCTGTTCAGCCTGTCGATGGGCTGCGTGACCTGGCTTGAGCGCTATTTTACCGATCGTAATCTGGGTAAAGAGAACTTCGACGAGGCAGAAAATGCCGCGCGCGAGGTATTACGTCCCGTGATGGACGAATTGCGCTATCACGGCTGGAAAGTGTGCGTGGGTGCGTCGGGAACCGTGCAGGCCCTGCAGGAAATCATGATGGCGCAGGGAATGGACGAGCGGATTACGCTTGCCAAACTTCAGCAGCTAAAACAGCGCGCCATCCAGTGCGGACGCCTGGAAGAACTGGAAATTGAAGGCCTGACGCTGGAACGCGCGCTGGTCTTCCCGAGCGGGCTGGCCATTCTGATCGCCATTTTCACCGAGCTCAACATCCAGTGTATGACCCTTGCCGGCGGCGCGCTGCGCGAAGGCCTGGTCTACGGGATGCTGCATCTGTCGGTCGATCAGGATATCCGCAGCCGAACCCTGCGCAACGTACAGCGTCGTTTTCTGGTTGATATCGATCAGGCAGGACGCGTATCGCAGCTGGCATCACGCTTTGCCGACCAGGTCGCTAACGCCTGGGATCTTGATCATCTGAGCCGCGATTTATTGCTGAGCGCCTGTGCGCTGCATGAAGTGGGGCTGAGCATTGATTTTAAGCAGGCCCCCGCTCACGCAGCGTATCTGGTTCGCAACCTGGATTTACCGGGCTACACGCCCGCACAGAAAAAGCTGCTGGCAACGCTGCTGCTGAACCAGACCAACGCCGTTGACCTCTCATCTTTGCATCAGCAAAACGCCGTACCGCCGCGCGTGGCCGAACATCTGTGCCGCCTGCTGCGTCTGGCGATTCTCTTTGCCAGCCGCCGTCGCGATGATTTGCTGCCTGCAATCAATCTGGTGGCCGATGACGAAAAACTGTCGCTGACGTTACCGGAAAACTGGATTGAGCGTCACCCGCTTGGGGCAGAGATGATCGAGCAGGAGTGCCAGTGGCAGAGCTATGTGCACTGGGTGCTGGAAGTGAAGTAATACGCTGAACATTGCCGGGTGGCGGCTTCGCCTTACCCGGCCTACTCATCATTATCCTTTCTCTTTGGCTTTTGCCAGCATGGCGCGAATGTTCGCCACGTTAGCCTGCCCCTTATGCATCCGCTCTTCTGCGGTAATCACTTTGCGTTCCTGTTCCCAGATCAGGTCGTCCTGCGGCAGCTCCAGCAGGAAACGGCTCGGCTCCGGGCGGACGAGTTCGCCATACTGACGGCGCTCTTTACACAGTGTGAACGTCAGCTCTTTCTGCGCGCGAGTAATCCCCACGTAGGCCAGGCGGCGTTCCTCGTCGACGTTATCTTCGTCAATGCTGCTCTGGTGCGGTAACAACCCCTCTTCCATACCAACCAGATAGACATACGGGAACTCAAGCCCTTTGGACGCATGCAGCGTCATCAGCTGAACCTGATCGGCCTCTTCTTCGCTCTCGCCGCGCTCCATCATGTCGCGCAGGGTAAAGCGGGTGACGACCTGCGTCAGGGTCATCGGCTCGTCGATTTCAGAGCCTTCCAGCATTTCGGTCATCCAGCTGAACAGCTGGTTAACGTTTTTCATCCGCATCTCAGCGGCTTTCGGGCTGGCCGAGGTTTCGTACAGCCAGGACTCATAGTCGATGCCGTGAATGAGATCGCGCACCGCCGCCACCGGCTCGCGCTCCGCGAGACGCTGCACTTCGCCGAGCCAGTGGGTGAATCGCGTTAGCGAATCATAGCCGCGACCGGTTAACGTCTGGCTCAGCCCCATGTCGAAGCTGGCGGTAAACAGGCTTTTATTACGCGTCATCGCCCACTCGCCCAGCTTTTGCAGCGTCGCAGGGCCAATCTCGCGCTTCGGCGTATTCACGATGCGCAGAAACGCGCTGTCGTCATCCGGGTTCGTGAGGACGCGCAGATAGGCCAGCAGATCTTTAATCTCTGGCCGTGAGAAGAACGACGTACCGCCCGAAATTTTGTACGGGATGCGGTTCTGCATCAGCATCTTTTCAAAGACGCGCGACTGGTGATTGCCGCGATAGAGGATCGCGTAATCCTTATATTCGGTTTTATTGACGAAGTGGTGGGCGATCAGTTCGCCCGTCACGCGCTCCGCCTCATGCTCTTCATTATTGGCGCTGAGCACCTTCAATTCAGTACCGTAACCCAGCTCGGAGAAGAGACGCTTCTCAAACACGTGCGGGTTATTGGCAATCAGGATATTTGCTGCCTTCAGGATACGCCCGGAGGAGCGGTAGTTCTGTTCCAGCTTTATCACCTGCAGCGCCGGAAAATCTTTGCTCAGCAGCACCAGGTTTTGCGGACGCGCGCCGCGCCAGGAGTAAATTGACTGGTCGTCGTCGCCGACCACGGTGAAACGCGCGCGCTGCCCCACCAGCAGCTTCACCAGCTCGTACTGGCTGGTGTTGGTGTCCTGATACTCATCCACCAGCAGGTAACGGATTTTGTTCTGCCAGCGCTCGCGAACCTCTTCGTTCCGCTGCAGCAGCAGCGTGGGCAGCAGAATCAGGTCGTCAAAGTCCAGCACGTTGCACGCTTTCATGTGCGCATCGTACAGACCGTAGCAGTGGGCGAAGATCCGATCCCGTTCGCCTTTGGCGATCGCCGCGGCCTGGGCCGGGGTCATCAGATCGTTTTTCCAGTTTGAGATCGTCGAGATCAGCTGCTGCAGTAGCACCTTATCATCTTCGATCAGCCCCTCGGTGAGCTCTTTGAGCAACGCCACCTGGTCGGTGTCATCAAAGAGGGAGAAGTTGGACTTCATTCCCAGCGCAGCATACTCGCGTTTGATGATATCCAACCCCAGCGTGTGGAAGGTGGAGATCATCAGGCCGCGCGCCTCTTTTCGTCCCAGCGTCTGGCCGACACGCTCTTTCATCTCACGCGCCGCTTTATTGGTAAACGTCACCGCCGCAATGTGCCGGGCCTGGTAGCCACAGCCGCGGATCAGGTGCGCAATCTTATTGGTGATAACGCGCGTTTTGCCGGATCCTGCACCCGCCAGCACCAGACACGGTCCGGTGACAAATTCGACGGCTTGTTGTTGTCCGGGGTTTAAACGCATAAATGATCACTCAATGAAAGTCAGGAGGGGAGAATAACAGCGTGGTAGTATAGCGAGCCTAATCCATACCACTCAAGGCACGATCATGGCAAAAACAGCAGCAGCACTGCATATTCTTGTTAAAGAAGAGAAACTGGCTCTGGATCTTCTGGAGCAGATCAAAAACGGCGCCGACTTCGGCAAGCTGGCGAAGAAGCACTCTATCTGTCCGTCAGGCAAACGCGGCGGCGATCTGGGTGAATTCCGCCAGGGTCAGATGGTACCGGCATTCGATAAAGTGGTCTTCTCCTGCCCGGTGCTGGAGCCAACCGGCCCGCTGCACACGCAGTTCGGCTACCACGTGATTAAAGTGCTGTACCGCAAATAAACAAGCCGGGTGGCGGCTGCGCCTTACCCGGCCTACATCTTACGGTTTTGTAGGTCGGATAAGCGAAGCGCCACCCGACAAGGTTGTTAACCCGCTACCGCGATACGCTTCATGTCGGTCATGTAGCCACGCAGTTTGTGACCCACTTTCTCGATCTGGTGGCTGCGAATGGCTTCGTTCACGTCGCGCAGCTGCGCGTTATCCACGGCACCTTCTGCAATCGCTTTACCCAGATCGCCCGGCTGCAGAGTGGTCATAAACTCTTTCAGCAGCGGTACGCAGGCGTAAGAGAACAGGTAGTTACCGTATTCTGCGGTATCCGAGATAACCACGTTCATTTCGTACAGACGCTTACGGGCGATGGTGTTCGCGATCAGCGGCAGCTCATGCAGTGATTCGTAGTACGCAGACTCTTCAATGATGCCGGAATCCACCATGGTTTCGAACGCCAGCTCAACGCCTGCTTTCACCATCGCAATCATCAGGACGCCTTTATCGAAGTACTCCTGCTCGCCGATTTTACCTTCGTACTGTGGCGCGGTTTCGAACGCGGTCTTACCGGTCTCTTCACGCCAGGTCAGCAGTTTCTTATCGTCGTTCGCCCAGTCAGCCATCATGCCGGAAGAGAACTCGCCGGAGATGATGTCGTCCATATGTTTCTGGAACAGCGGCGCCATGATGGTTTTCAGCTGTTCAGACAGCGCGTAAGCACGCAGTTTTGCCGGGTTGGACAGACGGTCCATCATCAGCGTAATACCGCCCTGCTTCAGCGCTTCGGTGATGGTTTCCCAGCCGAACTGAATCAGTTTTTCCGCGTATGCCGGGTCGGTGCCCTCTTCCACCAGCTTATCGAAGCACAGCAGAGAACCGGCCTGCAGCATGCCGCACAGAATGGTCTGCTCGCCCATCAGGTCGGATTTCACTTCGGCAACGAAGGACGATTCCAGCACGCCCGCACGGTGGCCGCCGGTCGCCGCAGCCCATGCTTTGGCAATCGCCATGCCTTCGCCTTTCGGATCGTTTTCCGGGTGAACCGCGATTAGCGTCGGCACGCCGAAGCCACGTTTGTACTCTTCACGGACTTCGGTACCCGGGCACTTCGGTGCCACCATCACTACGGTGATGTCTTTACGGATCTGCTCGCCCACTTCAACGATGTTGAAGCCGTGGGAGTAACCCAGCGCCGCGCCGTCTTTCATCAGCGGCTGTACGGAACGCACAACGTCAGAGTGCTGCTTGTCCGGCGTCAGGTTAACCACCAGATCCGCCTGCGGGATCAGCTCTTCGTAGGTACCCACTTTGAAGCCGTTTTCGGTCGCTTTACGCCATGAAGCGCGCTTCTCGGCAATCGCTTCTTTGCGCAGTGCGTAGGAGATATCCAGACCGGAGTCACGCATGTTCAGGCCCTGGTTCAGACCCTGTGCGCCACAGCCGACGATGACCACTTTTTTACCCTGAAGGTAGCTCGCGCCATCGGCAAATTCATCGCGCGCCATGAAGCGGCATTTGCCCAGCTGCGCCAGCTGCTGGCGCAAGTTCAGTGTATTAAAGTAGTTAGCCATGGGTGATACCTCGTGATGTTGTGTGTCTTATTGTTCGGTTCGCGTTTCAGCGAGAATGTACCCACATTACAACAGGAAATTTATTGCGGAAATTGATATATTCACAACGTCACATTGCAATTTATGCAATGTAAAAAGAGGGAGTGGAATCGGTGGATTTACGCGATCTGAAAATGTTCCTGCACCTGGCGGAAAGCCGTCACTTTGGCCGCAGCGCCCGGGCGATGCACGTCAGCCCCTCCACGCTGTCGCGCCAGATCCAGCGCCTTGAGGAAGACCTCGGCCAGCCGCTGTTCGTGCGCGATAACCGCACCGTCACCCTCACGGAAGCGGGCGAAGAGCTGCGTATTTTTGCCCAGCAGACGCTGTTGCAGTACCAGCAGCTGCGGCACTCTATCGATCAGCAGGGGCCGTCACTCTCCGGTGAGCTGCATATTTTCTGCTCCGTGACCGCCGCCTACAGCCATCTGCCGCCCATCCTTGACCGCTTTCGCGCGGCGCATCCGTCGGTTGAAATTAAGCTCACTACCGGCGACGCTGCCGACGCGATGGAAAAAGTGGTGACAGGCGAAGCGGATCTCGCCATTGCCGGGAAGCCGGAAACCCTGCCGGGCGCGGTAGCGTTCTCGATGCTGGAAAATCTGGCGGTGGTGTTGATTGCCCCGGCGCTGCCCTGCCCGGTGCGTAACCAGGTATCGGTGGAAAAACCGGACTGGTCCACGGTGCCGTTTATCATGGCCGATCAGGGCCCGGTTCGCCGCCGCATTGAGCTGTGGTTCCGCCGTCAGAAAATCAGCAACCCGTCGATTTACGCCACCGTCAGCGGCCATGAGGCGATGGTGTCGATGGTGGCGCTGGGCTGCGGCGTGGCGCTGCTGCCGGAAGTGGTGCTGGAAAACAGCCCGGAACCGGTGCGCAACCGCGTGATGATTCTGGAGCGCAGCGACGAGAAGACGCCGTTTGAGCTGGGCGTGTGCGCACAAAAAAAGCGGCTGCATGAGCCGCTTATTGATGCGTTCTGGACGATATTGCCGAACCACTAGCCAGCCAGAAAGAACCTGAAAGCCGGGTTATGGGTTTCGTCATGACATTCATAGCCCAGTTCGTTCAGCCGCGTTTCGAAATCCGGCTCGTGCTCGCCCAGTTCGAACGCCGCCAGCACGCGCCCGTAGTCGGTGCCGTGGCTGCGGTAGTGGAACAGGGAGATGTTCCAGTGCGTGCCGAGCGTGTGCAGGAACTTGAGCAGCGCGCCCGGTGATTCCGGGAACTCGAAGCTGAACAGGCGTTCCTGGAGCGGCTTGGAAGGACGGCCGCCGACCATGTAACGCACGTGCAGCTTCGCCATCTCATCGTCAGAGAGATCGACCACGCTGTAGCCGCCGTCGTGCAGCAGGCTGAGGATCTCTTTGCGCTCCTCCACGCCACGGCTCAGACGCACGCCGACAAAAATGCAGGCATCTTTGGCGTCGGCAAAGCGGTAGTTGAACTCCGTTACCGAACGGCCGCCCAGCAGCTGGCAGAACTTCAGGAAGCTGCCCTTCTCTTCCGGAATGGTCACCGCCAGCAGGGCTTCACGCTGTTCGCCGAGCTCGCAGCGCTCGGAAACGTAGCGCAGGCCGTGGAAGTTCACATTGGCACCGGAAAGCACGTGCGCCAGACGCTCGCCGCGGATATTGTGCTGGGCGATGTATTTCTTCATCCCCGCCAGCGCCAGCGCGCCGGAGGGTTCCGCCACCGCACGCACGTCTTCGAACAGATCTTTCATCGCCGCGCAGATAGCGTCGCTGTCGACGGTGACTATATCGTCGAGATACTCCTGGCACAGGCGGAACGTTTCGTCGCCAATGCGCTTCACCGCCACGCCCTCGGCGAACAGCCCGACGCGCGGCAGATCTACCGGATGTCCCGCGTCCAGCGCCGCCTTCAGGCAGGCAGAGTCTTCCGCTTCAACCGCAATCACTTTGATCTGCGGCATCAGCTGTTTGATCAGCACCGCCACACCTGCGGCTAAGCCACCGCCGCCCACCGGGACGAAAACGCGGTCGAGATGGGCGTCCTGCTGCAACAGTTCCAGCGCCAGCGTACCCTGCCCGGCAATCACCATCGGGTGATCGAACGGCGGCACCCAGGTGAAGCCCTGCTGCTGCGCCAGCTCAATCGCTTTGGCTTTGGCTTCGTCAAAGTTAGCGCCGTGAAGCAGCACTTCTCCGCCGAACCCGCGCACCGCGTCGACCTTGATATCTGCGGTGGCGACCGGCATCACGATCAGCGCCTTCAGCCCCAGACGCGCCGAGGAGAACGCCACGCCCTGCGCGTGATTGCCCGCCGAGGCGGTAATCACCCCGCGTGCTTTCTGCTCGTCCGTCAGCCCGGCCATCATCGCGTAGGCGCCGCGCAGCTTGAAGCTGTGCACCGGCTGCCTGTCTTCACGCTTCACCAGAATGACGTTGTCGAGACGCGAAGAGAGTTTGTCCATTTTTTGCAGGGGCGTGACCTGCACCGCTTCATAGACCGGCGCGCGTAGTACCGCTCTCAGGTATTCCGCCCCCTCCGGGGCGGCGGATAAGGGTTGTGACTCGGCCATCATTAGCCCCCCAGTTTAGATTTATCGCGCACCGCGCCTTTATCTGCACTGGTGGCAAGACTCGCGTAAGCGCGCAGGGCGAAGGAGACTTCACGCTGACGATCTTTCGGCGTCCAGGCTTTGTCGCCGCGGGCTTCCTGCGCCTCACGACGGGCCGCAATCTCCTGGTCACTCAGCTTCAGCTGAATGCCGCGGTTCGGAATGTCGATTTCGATCAGGTCGCCATCTTCGATGATCGCGATATTGCCGCCGCTTGCCGCTTCTGGCGAGACGTGGCCAATGGAGAGGCCTGACGTGCCGCCAGAGAAACGACCATCGGTGATCAGCGCGCAGGCTTTGCCGAGGCCCATCGATTTCAGGAAGGTGGTCGGGTAGAGCATCTCCTGCATGCCCGGACCGCCTTTCGGCCCTTCGTAGCGAATGACCACCACGTCGCCTTCCACCACTTTGCCGCCGAGGATAGCGTCTACCGCTTCGTCCTGGCTTTCATACACTTTTGCCGGGCCGGTAAATTTCAGGATGCTGTCGTCCACGCCTGCGGTTTTCACAATGCAGCCATTTTCTGCGAAGTTACCGTACAGCACGGCCAAACCGCCGTCTTTGCTGTAGGCATGTTCCAGCGAGCGAATGCAGCCTTCGGCGCGATCGTCATCCAGCGTGTCCCAGCGGCAATCCTGCGAGAACGCCTGGGTGGTACGGATGCCCGCCGGACCGGCGCGATACATGTTTTTCACCGCGTCGTCTTTGGTCAGCATCACGTCGTACTGCTCCAGCGACTCCGGCAGCGTCAGGCCGAGCACGTTTTTCACGTCGCGGTTCAGCAGCCCGGCGCGATCCAGCTCGCCGAGAATACCAATCACGCCACCCGCACGGTGGACATCTTCCATGTGGTACTTCTGGGTACTCGGCGCGACTTTACACAGCTGCGGCACTTTGCGGGAGAGCTTGTCGATGTCGCTCATGGTGAAGTCGATTTCAGCTTCCTGCGCGGCGGCCAGCAGGTGCAGAACGGTGTTGGTGGAACCGCCCATGGCGATATCCAGCGTCATGGCGTTTTCGAACGCCGCTTTACTGGCGATGTTACGCGGCAGCGCGCTGGCGTCGTCCTGCTCGTAGTAGCGTTTGGTCAGCTCAACGATGCGCTTGCCCGCGTTAAGGAACAGCTGCTTACGGTCGGCGTGGGTCGCCAGCAGCGAGCCGTTGCCCGGCTGAGACAGGCCCAGCGCTTCGGTCAGGCAGTTCATGGAGTTGGCGGTGAACATCCCGGAACAGGAGCCGCAGGTCGGGCACGCGGAGCGTTCCACCTGGTCGCTCTGCTCGTCAGAGACTTTCGGGTCCGCGCCCTGGATCATCGCATCGACCAGGTCGAGCTTGATGATTTTGTCGGAAAGCTTGGTTTTCCCCGCTTCCATCGGGCCGCCGGAAACGAAGATCACCGGAATGTTCAGACGCAGGGAGGCCATCAGCATCCCCGGGGTGATTTTGTCGCAGTTGGAGATACAGACCATCGCATCGGCGCAGTGGGCGTTAACCATATACTCCACCGAGTCGGCGATCAGCTCGCGCGACGGCAGCGAATAGAGCATCCCCCCGTGGCCCATTGCGATACCGTCATCCACCGCAATGGTGTTGAACTCTTTCGCCACGCCGCCGGAGGCTTCGATTTGCTCGGCAACCAGCTTACCGAGATCGCGCAGGTGCACGTGGCCCGGCACAAACTGGGTGAAGGAGTTCACCACGGCGATAATTGGCTTGCCGAAATCGGCGTCGGTCATTCCGGTGGCGCGCCACAGTGCGCGGGCACCCGCCATATTACGGCCGTGGGTGGTGGTGGCTGAACGATACTTAGGCATGCTTTATTTACTCCCGTCTGACTATTTAATGGGACGGTGCGTGCCGTCCCAAATTTATATTTAGTGATTAACCTGATCCAACCAGCCGTATTTATCTTCTGTCTCGCCGGTGAAGAGGCCAAAGAACGCTTGCTGAATGCGTTTGGTCACCGGGCCACAGCGGCCTTCGCCCACCTGAATGCCATCGACGCTACGCACCGGCGTAATTTCAGCCGCGGTACCGGACATAAACACTTCGTCAGCCAGGTACAGGGATTCGCGGGACAGCACCTGCTCGCGCACTTCGATACCCAGATCTTTTGCCAGCTTGATGATGGCGTCACGGGTGATGCCTGGCAGCGCGGACGAGGTAAACGGCGGGGTGAACAGAATGCCGTCTTTTACTTCAAACAGGTTTTCGCCCGCACCTTCGGAGATGTAGCCATTCACATCCAGCGCGATACCTTCCTGGTAACCGTGACGGCGCGCTTCGCTGCCGACCAGCAGTGAGGACAGGTAGTTACCGCCCGCTTTAGCCGCAGTCGGGATAGTGTTTGGCGCCACGCGGTTCCAGGAAGAAACCATTGCGTCGATCCCCTGATCCAGCGCTTCCGCGCCCAGGTAGGCGCCCCACGGGAACGCGGCAATGATCACATCGGTGTTATAGCCGGCGGGCGGGTTGACGCCCATGCCGACATCACCCACGAAGACCAGCGGACGAATATAGGCGCTGGTCAGTTTGTTCTGGCGAATCACCTCGCGGCAGGCTTCCATCAGCTCATCAACGCTTTGGGAGACCGGGAAACGATAAATTTTGGCTGAGTCATGCAGACGCTGCATGTGTTCACGGTGGCGGAACACCACTGGTCCTTTGTGAGAGTCGTAGCAACGGATCCCTTCAAACACGGAGGTGCCGTAGTGCAGCGCGTGGGACATCACGTGAACTTTCGCGTCCTCCCAGCGAACCATCTCACCGTTGAACCAAATGTAATCAGCTTTTTTTGTCGTCATTTTTTCGTCCTGTCACGCTTAAGCGCGGATTTGTTGTGATGTGGTTGTGCTCTGGCAGATGGCAACATGGGCAACGTCTACCAGTTTTGATAACTGACTAAACAGTAAGTCGACCGGCCGCGGGCTGGCAACGGTTAATTCGATACTGATGTTTTGCGCGTCGGTGGCCGTTTCCATATTCATAGAGCAAATCTGAAAACCACGATGACGCACCACACGCAAAACGCGTTCTAATGTTTCCGGGTTGAAGCGAGCCTGCACGGCGACCTGATGTTGCATCATGATAATTTCTCCAGCATTTGTGAGTTACTGGCACCGGGCGGTACCAACGGCCAGACGTTCTCAAGCTCATCGATTGAGACATGAAGCAGGTATGGGCCTTCGCTTGACAGCATGGTGTCGAGTGCCGCTTCAACCTGGTCTTTACGGGTGATGTGCTGGCCAGGAATGCCGAAGGCGCTGGCCAGGGTGAGGAAATCGGGGTTATCGGTCAGGGTGGTTTCACTGTAACGTTCCTGGAAGAACAGCTGTTGCCACTGGCGAACCATCCCTAAACGCTGGTTATCGAGCAACACGATCTTCAACGGTAACTGCTTGCGCTTCACGGTGCCGAGCTCCTGAACGTTCATCATGAAGGAGCCGTCACCGGAGATACAGATAACGGTATCGTTCGGGCGGGCAACCTGTGCACCAACGGCGGCTGGCAGACCGAAGCCCATCGTCCCTAACCCGCTGGACGTGATGAAGTTTTCCGGACGGGTGTAGGTCATGTGCTGGGCAGACCACATCTGATGCTGGCCGACATCGGTCGTCACCACGCTGTCGGCGGGCTTACGGTCGGACAACTGCTTCAACAGCAGCGGCGCGTAGATGGCCTCGCCGGGGTGGTCGTAACGCCAGGCGTGTTCAGCGCGCATATCGGCGGTGTGCTGACGCCATAGGTTAATATCCAGCGGCTGCTCCAGGGCCGGTAACAGCGCGTTAAGATCGCCCTGCAACGCGACATGCGCCTGACGCAGTTTGTTCATCTCCGCCGGGTCGATGTCCATATGGATCACTTTGGCGTTTGGCGCGAAGGTGTTCAGCTTGCCGGTGACGCGGTCGTCAAAACGGGCGCCGACGGCGATGAGCAGGTCACACTCCTGCACCGCCAGGTTTGCCGCTTTGGTACCATGCATCCCCAGCATGCCCAGATAGTAGGGGTAATCAGCATCTACCGCACCCAACCCTTTCAGCGTGCAGGTGGCAGGCATTTGCGTTGCCGCGATAAATTCGCGCAGGGCAGGAACCGCCTGCGCCATACCTACGCCACCACCAACGTACAGCATCGGTTGTTTGGCCTGCACCATCATCTGACGCGCCTCTTCCACCTGTGCATGCGGGAACGCATCATCGCTTTTCACGGTAGAGAAATGCGGTTCCAGATCGCCGAGTGCAACCTGGATATCTTTCGGGATATCAACCAGAACCGGGCCAGGACGGCCAGAGCTGGCAACCTCGAACGCTTCGGCCATCACCCGCGGCAGCTCTTCGAGAGACTGAACGAGGAAGCTGTGTTTGGTGCAGGCCAGCGATAAACCGAGCACATCCACTTCCTGGAAGGCATCGGTGCCGATGAACGGAGAGGCAACCTGTCCGGTGATGGCAACAACGGGAACAGAATCCAGCAGTGCATCAGCCAGACCGGTGATCAGGTTCGTTGCGCCCGGACCTGAGGTCGCCATACAGACACCGGTTTTACCGGTGGCACGGGCATAACCGATGGCGGCCATCGCTGCGCCCTGCTCGTGTCGGCACAACAGGTGCTCCACGCCGCCGTCATACAGTGCATCGTAAATCGGCATAATTGCGCCACCCGGATAACCGAATACTGTCTCGACTCCCTGCGCGCGCAACGCATGTACTACCCACTGCGCCCCATTCATAGTTAGTTCCCCGTCATAAATCGGGAGAAACAGAATTTTGTGCTACTTGTCATTCTCTGCTCCTCATTTCCGTTTTTTAGTCATAAAAAAACCCCCGGACCTTTCGGTGCGGGGGTCTTAGTTCGTTAAGGCTTGATTTCTAAGCCTTTCCTCGTCCAAGTGCAGCCCCGCACGGTGGGATAATAATCACCACCACGCTAATCACGACCAGGCTAATCACTCGTAGAAGGGCTGTCATTTTCAGTTCTTTTTGCATCTTGTTCGAAGGAATACCTAAAGAGTTATCACAGTTTTTAAATCAAACACAAGATTTATTTATGACGGATTTGGTTAGCCCGCGAATCATATTTCTTAAAAGCGTTGTTTTATATACGGAAATTAGAAAATGAATATTTTTCACTTTTTTACTCCTCCGCTAACCGTCAAACCAGGTTTTTTTCGCTCTGCGAGGAGGGTTCCACGATTGTGCAATAGTTTCATTGTGCTTTTAAAATCCCTGAACAGGCAGCGTAAATTCGCTAAATAGCGCTAAACAGGCATAACGCGTACTGGCATAGTCACACCAGGAGGTAGTGCAAATGTCACTGTCAGTTGTTTATACGCGTGCGGCTCTCGGGGTAAAGGCACCGCTTGTTTCCGTAGAGGTTCATTTGAGTAATGGGCTGCCCGGACTCACGCTTGTCGGGTTACCTGAAACGACGGTTAAAGAGGCCAGGGATCGCGTTCGCAGCGCAATAATAAATAGCGGTTATACCTTCCCCGCGAAGAAGATCACCATCAACCTTGCCCCCGCCGATCTGCCCAAAGAGGGCGGGCGATACGATTTACCTATCGCAATTGCGCTTCTCGCGGCTTCTGAGCAGCTTACTACGACCAGGCTAGGCTCGTACGAATTCGTGGGTGAACTCGCGCTCACAGGCGCATTGAGAGGCGTTCCCGGTGCGATATCGGGAGCGCTGGAAGCCATTCGTGCAGGGCGGCAAATCATTGTCGCCAATGAAAACGCATCAGAAGTGAGTCTTATTGCCGAAAAGGGGTGCCTTATCGCCGGGCATCTTCAGGAAGTGTGTGCCTGGCTGGAAGGCCGACATGAACTGTCCGAGCCGGAAGAGTGCGACGAGGCTGTAGCAGATGCGCCAGAAGATCTCAGTGAGATCATGGGACAGGAGCAAGGTAAACGGGCGCTGGAGATTACGGCTGCAGGCGGACACAATCTCCTGCTGATTGGCCCGCCTGGTACAGGTAAAACGATGCTGGCGAGCAGGCTGAGCGGGTTGCTCCCGCCGCTCAATAATCATGAAGCGCTGGAAAGCGCTGCCATATATAGCCTCATCAGTTCGGCATCGTTGCAAAAACAGTGGCGCCGTCGCCCTTTTCGTTCCCCACATCATAGCGCTTCACTGACGGCAATGGTCGGCGGTGGGTCTATCCCCGGACCGGGTGAGATTTCACTGGCACACAATGGCATTCTGTTTCTTGATGAGTTGCCTGAGTTTGAGCGTCGCGTGCTGGATGCACTGAGAGAACCAATTGAATCTGGTGAGATACATATCTCGCGCACGAGGGCCAAAATAAGCTATCCCGCGCAATTTCAACTGGTCGCTGCGATGAACCCCAGCCCCACGGGGCATTATCAGGGCAACCATAACCGCTGTACGCCAGAGCAGACGCTGCGCTATCTGGGAAAGCTTTCCGGCCCATTCCTCGACCGTTTCGATTTATCCCTCGAAATCCCCCTCCCGCCGCCGGGCCTGCTCAGGCAGACGGGCATAACGGGTGAGAGCTCAGTAAAAGTGCGCGAGCGGGTGATCGCTGCCCAGGCACGACAATACGCCCGTCAAAACAGGCTGAATGC
Organism: Enterobacter sp. SST3; assembly: GCF_000286655.1. Lineage (NCBI taxonomy): Bacteria > Pseudomonadati > Pseudomonadota > Gammaproteobacteria > Enterobacterales > Enterobacteriaceae > Enterobacter > Enterobacter sp. SST3. The sequence goes on from NZ_ALNS01000018.1 coordinate 79,637, forward strand.
TCGGCTTGATAATGCCGGGATCCGGCAGTTTTGTTCGCTTAATAGTGAAGATGCAGGATGGCTTGAGGAGACATTGACGCGCTTTGGGCTGTCTATACGTGCGTGGCAACGTTTGCTAAAAGTGGCCAGAACCATTGCTGACGTGGAGGGATGTACTGACATTGAGAGGAAACACTTGCAGGAGGCGCTGAGTTACCGCGCTATCGATCGTTTGCTGCTGCACCTGCAGAAGTTGCTGGCATAAAAAAAGGGGCCGTAGCCCCTTCTTATCATCTTAGTCATCAGACTCGGTGTAGTCTTCTGCACCTTCCATCTGCGGCTTACCGCCAGACAGCGTATGGAAGCGCTTTGGACGCTTAATGCGTGCCATATACTTGATCCATACACGTTCCGCTTCAGACTGCGGCTCACGCTCACCACGGCAAACGGAAACAAACTGTTTTTCGTCTTCGGTAGCAGGCTCACGCTTGCCCAGATCCAGCTCGTTAAAGGCATAACCATGGCGCTCAAGCAGTTGAGCTTCTTTGATGGTGAAATCGCCGTGACGAGAAAACCCGCGCGGATAATGTTTATTGTCGAAAAAACGATTAGTCGTCGTAAAGCTTTCCGCCATCCTACACGCTCCTAATTCTTTGGCCGAGCTATTTATGGCGCGGAGTATTAGTTACGCTTGACAGAGTGTAAAACAAAATATTTAAATCATAACGACAAATAATTTTGCGGAGAAAGATGTGGATACGGAATTGCTTAAAACTTTCCTTGAAGTGAGCAGAACACGCCACTTTGGGCGAGCAGCTGAAGCCCTTTACCTGACGCAGTCAGCAGTCAGTTTTCGTATTCGACAGCTGGAAAATCAACTGGGTGTGAATCTTTTTACCCGCCATCGCAACAATATCCGCCTCACGCCCGCCGGCGAAAAACTACTGCCGTACGCAGAAACGCTGATGAATACCTGGCAGGCGGCACGCAAAGAGGTTGCACATACTTCGAGGCATAATGAGTTCTCGATAGGGGCCAGCGCTTCCCTGTGGGAATGTATGCTAAGTCAGTGGCTTACCCGGCTTTATCAATCTCATAGCCACTTGCAATTTGAAGCCAGGATTGCGCAACGGCAGTCGCTAGTTAAGCAACTTCATGAGCGCCAGCTTGATCTTCTTTTCACAACCGAAGCCCCCAAGATGGACGAATTTAGCAGCCAGATTGTGGGCCAGTTTGGCCTGGCGCTTTATGCCTCTGAACCTTCGATGATGAAGGCAGACCTGACCTATTTGCGCCTGGAATGGGGGCCTGATTTTCAGCAGCATGAGACGGGCTTGATTGCACCTGATGACGTCCCACAGTTAACGACCAGCTCTGCAGAGATCGCCTGTCAGCAACTGCCCTTGCTGAGAGGTTGTACCTGGTTACCTGTTCGCTGGGCAGACACTAAAGCTGGGCTGCATACCGTAATGGATTCCACCACGCTTACCAGACCGCTGTATGCGATTTGGCTGCAAAACAGTGATAAGCAGTCGCAGATAAAAGATCTGTTAAAAATCAATGTAATGGATTGATACATCAGCCAGCAGGAATGCTGGCTGAATAGTAAGAAGAGGCGTTTTTACAGTCTTTCAGGCAAAAAAAAAATCCTTTGCCGAAGCAAAGGATTCTACATGGCAGGGGCGGAGAGACTCGAACTCGCGACACCCGGTTTTGGAGACCGGTGCTCTACCAACTGAGCTACGCCCCTAAAGTTTTTTGCCATTAAGCCTGCCAGTAAGGCAGGCTTAATGTCTTAATAAGTGGCGGAACGGA